>NZ_AYOY01000046.1 GCF_000508185.1 Sphingobium sp. C100
GATCCCCGCCACGCCCATCGCGGTGCCTGCGACCGATCCGGCGCCCAGCTGCGGTGCGCCCGCGACAAGGCCGCTGGCGATCGTGGGACCAAAGATGCCGAGGCCAAGCAAGGTCAGGGCGCCGAGGCAGGTGGCGAGCGCGTGATCGAGCGTCACCTCGCTCCCCGGCGGCATCCGGAATTCCTCGAACAGACCCGAGCCGATCCCGACGATCACGGCGAGCACCAGGACCTTGATGCCGGTCGAGACGATCGTGCCGAGCACCCGCTCGGCGAGGAACGCGGTCTTGTTCCAGAAGGCGAAGGGCACGAGCACGAATCCGGCGAGCGTCACGAGCTTGAACTCGACCAGCGTCACGCAGAGCTGCACGGCGAGAATGAAGAAGGCGATGACGATGATCACCCAGGCGACGAAGAGCACGACGATCATGTCGACGTTGAAGAAGAAATCCGGAAAGCCGCTCATCTCGCCGATCTGGTCGATCAGCGGACGCCCGGCATCGACGCCGGCGGCGGCGAGGCGTCCGGGCTGGAGCAGTTCGGCCTCGGTCATGCCGGAGCCGGAGGCGGTCAGGCCGAGCCCGGCGAAGGACCGGAAGACAATGCTAGCGAGCCAGTTGAAGTTGTTGAGGATGAAGGCGAAGGCGCCGACGTACAGCACCTTCTTGATCAGCCGCGCGAACAGGTCGTCGGCCTGGCCGAAGGTCCAGAAGAGCGCCGCCAGCGTGACATCGATCGCGATCAGCGTCGCGGCCAGCCAGGCCACCTCGCCGCCCAGCAGGCCGAAGCCGCTGTCGATATAGCGCGCGAAGATGTCGAGGAAGCGATCGATGACATTGAGATCCTCCATGTCGCTCAGCGCCCGCCCACTTCGCCCATGAAGCGCATCCGCGTCGCGCGCGCCGCGGCCTCGCAGGTCTCGGTGCCGACCGCCTCGCGGTCGATCCGGCACTCGCGCCGCAGCGTTTTCAGCCGTTCAGGATCAGCCGCGAGCACGGTCGCCGGGTCATCGCTGGGCCCGGTTTCGGCAGGCACGGACCGCCGCGTCTCCCGCGCCGGCTCGGACCCGCAGGCGGCGAGCGGCAACAGGATGGCGAGCGCCGCAGCGCTAGGAAGGTGGCGCATGGTCGGCCTCCTCAGTCGTGGAACATGGTGACGGACGCGGGCGTATAAGCCGCCCCGTCGCCAGCGAACCGACGGCGGTTTTCACGTCCGCGTTCCTCGGCGGCGACGGCGCGTGCGGCTTCCAGCGCGGTCGCGCGCCCTTCGGCGAGCGCGAGGCGCTGCTGCTGCATCGACTGCTGGGTCTGCAGCGCGATCAGCTGGTTGGTCGCCTGGATCGCCTGTAGCGAGCCGACCGCGCCCTGGCTGCGCCCGACCAGATCGACGAGCGTCGCCTCGTCGCGCTGGAGCGAGGTAGCCACCTGCGCCTGCACCTGGGTCGCGGTGCGCAGCGCCTCAAGCGAATTGCTCCAGCGCTCCCGGGCATCGGCCGCGAGGCGATCGCGCCCGACGGTCGTCGCATAGGCGTCGGGATAGGCGCGGCGAAACGCCGCATCGGCATCGGCGACATCGAAGGCGAGGCCGCGCGCCTGATCGAGCAGGCGCTGGCTTTCGCGCATGCTGGCCTGCAGCTCGGCGATCGCGCTGGTCGGCAGTGATGTCAGGTTCCGGGCCTCGTTGAGCAGCGCCTGCGCCTCGTTCTGAAGCTGGCGCACCTGATTGTTGATCATGGTGAGCGTGCGCGCGGCGGTGAGCAGGTTCTGCGCATAGTTGGTGGTATCGAACACCGGGATCGCCGAGGCCGGTGCGGTGAGGCAGAGCGCGGCGGCCGCCGCGAGCAACAGATGCTTCTTCATTGATCAGTCTCCTTCTCTCCTTGATTTGACGGCTCAAGCAGGTCCGCCGCCCAGGGCAGGCCGCGATGACGCGCCCAATGGGCGGCGAAGCGCGATGGACCGTGGCGAGCGATCAGCCCGTCCATGACGCGCTGGTCGGCGGGACCCGCGGACGCGAGAAACGCCAAGGCGAGCGGACCGATGTCGAGATCGAAGAGCCGATTGCCGAGCGGCGACTGGTAGTAATAGTCCCGCTTGGGCGTCGCTTCGGCGATGATCGCGATCTGGCGGGTGTTGAGCCCGAAGCCTTCGTAGATCGCCCGCAGCTGCGGCTCGGTCGCTTGCGGATTGGGCAGGAACAAACGTGAGGGGCAGCTTTCGATCAGCGCGGGCGCGATCGAGGAGCGCTGGATGTCGGCGAGGCTTTGGGTCGCGAAGATCACTGCGACATTCTTCTTACGCAGCACCTTGAGCCATTCGCGGATACGGCCCGCGAACAGCGGGTCGTCGAGAAACACCCAGGCCTCGTCGAGAATGAGCAGGGTCGGCGTGCCGTCGAAGCGTTGCTCGAGCCGGTGGAAGAGATAGGTCAGCACCGGCAGCACCGCCGACCGGCTGTGCATCAGTTCCTCCATCTCGAAGCCCTGTACGTCGGCGGTGCCGAGCCGGTCGCGGTCGGCGTCGAGCAGGCGGCCATGCGGTCCCGCGAGCGTGTAAGGCGCGAGCGCCTGGCGCAGCGCGTTGGACGCGAGCAGCGCGGCGAGACCGGTCAGCGTGCGTTCGGCCATAGGCGCCGAAGCGAGGCTGGCGAGCGCGGTCCAGATCGCGTCCTTCACTTCGGGCGTCAGAGCGACGCCTTCATGCACGATGAGACCCGCGAACCAGTCCGCCGCCCAGATGCGTTCGCTTTCCTCATCGACACGGGCGAGCGGCTGAAATGCCAGTCCCGCCTCGCCGCTATCCTCATCCCCATGCGTGGCGCCGAGATCATAATGCTCGCCGGCCATGCCGAGGATCGTCGCGCGCGCTGAGCCGCCCTTGTCGAACAGGAAAATCCGCGCGTTCGGATAGCGGCGGAACTGGAGCGCGATGAGGCCGAGCAGCACCGATTTGCCGGCGCCGGTGGGTCCGACGACGAGCATATGGCCGACATCGCCGATATGCGGCGAAAAGCGGAACGGCGTCGCGCCGTCGGTGCGGGTCACGATCAGCGGCGGGCCGCCCAGATGCGCATTGCGCTCGGGGCCGGCCCACACCGCCGAGGCGGGCAGCATATGGACCAGATTGAGGGTGGAGATCAGCGGCTGCCGGACATTGGCATAGGCATGGCCGGGGACCGTCGACAGCCAGGCTTCGACCGCGTTCAGCGTCTCGGGCATGGTGACGAAGCCGCGGCCCTGGACGATCCGCTCGACCGCGCGGAGCCGTTCGGCCGCTGCGGCGGCATCGCTCGACGAGACGATGATCGTCGTGGTCGCGTAGCCGAAGGCCACGGCGTCGGTGCCCAGTTCCTGCAGCGCGAGATCGGCGTCGGCGGCCTTGTTGCCCGCATCGCTGTCGACCAGCGCGACTTCCTGATTGTAGATCACCTCGCGCAGCAGCGAGACGACGCCCTTGCGCTTGGCGAACCACTGGCGGCGCAGCCGGACGAGCTGACGCTCGGCCTCGTCGCGGTCGAGGCAGAGGAACCGGGTCGCCCAGCGATAAGGAAAGCCGAGACGATTGAGATCGTCGAGCATGCCGGGCCAGGTCGCGGCGGGAAACCCGCGCACGGTCAGCATACGCAAGTGGCGATCGCCCAGCATCGGCGAGAGACCGCCGGTGAAATCGTCGGCGCCGAGCAGCGCGTCGAGATAGACCGGGGTGTCCGGGACCGCGACCGGCTGCGGGTGCGAAGAAACGGTGCCATGGAGATAGGCAAGCGTTTCGGCGTCATCGAGCCACGCCGCCTCGGGCATGATCATGTCAACCAGCGCCGCGATGCGCGCACTTTCCGCGTCGAAGGCGGCGAGCTGTTCGCGCCAGTCGACGTCGCGCGAGGCGCCGCCCTCGATCAGCATGCCGCGTGCCCGCGCCCGCGTCTCGGGCGGCGGCAGCCAGGCGAGGGTCAGATGATAGCGGCTTTCATAGTGGCGCGCCGGCGTCTCCTCGTCCTCGCCGGCGAAGGCGGCGCGGCGCTCGGCATCGACCAGCGCGGACAGCGGATCGGCGAAAGCGCTGTCGGGATAGCTCGGTGCAGCCCGGCGATCGGCGTCGACGAACAGCGCCCAACCCGAGCCCAGGCGCTTGAGCGCATTGTTGAGCCGCGCGGTCGTGGCGACAAGTTCGCCCGCCGTCGCGCTGTCGAGATCGGGACCGCGAAAGCGCATGCTGCGCTGGAAGCTGCCATCCTTGTTCAGGATGATGCCCGGCGCGACCAGCGCCGCCCAAGGGAGATAATCGGCCAGTCGTGCCGGACGGCGGCTATATTCGGCGAGGTTCAGCATCATCCCGCCCCCAGATGCGGCTTGTGCTTCAGGTGGCGGCCGAGCACCTCGACGAAATCGGGATCGGCGCGAGCGCACCAGACCGCGACGACATGGCCCAGCGCCCACAGGCCGATGCCGACGAACCAGAGCTGGAGACCGATGCCGATCGCGGCGGCGAGCGTGCCGTTGACGATCGCCAGCGCGCGCGGTGCCCCGCCGAGCAGGACGGGCTCGGTGAGCGCGCGGTGCACGGGCACTTCGAAGCCGTCGGGAAGGCTCATATCATCGCCCCGCCCGAAAAGCTGAAGAACGACAGGAAGAAGCTCGACGCGGCAAACGCGATCGACAGGCCGAACACGATCTGGACGAGCCGGCGGAAGCCGCCGCCGGGATCGAAGAAGCTCGACGCGGCAAACGCGATCGACAGGCCGAACACGATCTGGACGAGCCGGCGGAAGCCGCCGCTGGTATCGCCGAAGGCGAGGGTCAGCCCGGTGGTGATGATGATGATCACCGCGACGATCTTGGCGACCGGCCCTTCGACCGATTCGAGGATCGACTGGAGCGGCGCCTCCCACGGCATCGACGAGCCGCCGGCATGGGCCTGTCCGCTCCACAGCGCGAACAACAGCACCGCCGCGCCCCAGCGGATGTGCGGATTTACGGAAAAGCGGAAAGCCGGTTCGGCGGAACGGCGTAACATCTTCATTGTGGATCTCCGGGAGTGAGGGGCTCGAGGCGGTAGCCGCCCTGGCTGTCGAGGCCGCGCACGCGCATGATGTCGTCGACCCGGCGCGCGCGGCCGCGCCCGGCGATGAAGAGGATGAGGTCGACGGTCTCGGCGATGAGGGGGCGCGGGACCGTCACCACCGCTTCCTGGATAAGCTGCTCGAGCCGCAGCAGCGCACCGACGGCGGAGCCGGCGTGGAGCGTCGCGATGCCGCCGGGATGGCCAGTGCCCCATGCCTTGAGCAGATCGAGCGCCTCGGGGCCGCGGACCTCACCGACGATGATCCGGTCGGGCCGCAGGCGCAGCGTCGAGCGCACCAGTTCGGTCATTGAGGCGACGCCCGGCTTGGTGCGCAGCGCCACGGTGTCCCGCGCCGCGCACTGCAGCTCGACCGTGTCCTCGAGCAGCAGCACGCGTTCGCCGAGATGCGCGATCTCGTCGAGCAGCGCATTGGCCAGCGTCGTCTTGCCGGTCGAGGTGCCCCCGGCGATGATGATGTTGGCGCGCGATCGCACCGCCTCGCGAAGCAGGCCCGCCTGCGCGGCTGTCAGGATCCCGTCCTCGACATAACGCAGCAACGGAATGACGCCGGCGGCGCGCTTGCGGATCGCGAAGGCCGGTCCGAACGCGACCGGGGGCAACACGCCCTCGAAGCGCTCGCCGGTGACGGGCAGTTCGGCGGAGAGGATCGGCATGCCGGCATGCACCTCGACGCGGACATGCGCGGCGACCAGCCGGATGATCCGCTCGCCATCGGCAGCCGGCAGGGTCAGGCCGGTATGCTCGCGCCCCGACCCCAGGCGATCGACCCAGACCGAGCCATCGGGATTGAGCAGGACCTCGACCACTTCGGCATCGTCGAGCGCGGCGGTGATCGTGTCGCCCAGCGCGGTGCGCAGCATCCGCACCTGCCGGTCCGCCATCGCCTGCGCGGGCGCGATCGGCTTGTAGGCGTTCATGACGCCGCGCTCCGGTTCAGATGCTCGGCGACATTGGGTTCGGCGACGTCGTCGAGGCGCACGAAGCTCGCATCGTCGGCGAAGACCTCCTCATGCACCTGGCGCACGAGGCTGTTGCCGCGCTGGAGATGGCGGCCAAGCTGTTCGATAAACTCCTGGAAGCGGGCGCGGCCCTGCGCGCGGGCGGCATCCTGCTGACCCGCGCCGAGCGGCGTGGTCGTCGCGAGATAGAGGCGCACGAACAGGGCGAGCGTTTCGATCAGGATCGTCTGGTCGCGTTCGACCCGCTCGAAGAGATGATGGATGCGGTCGAGGCGCTTGGCGATCGCCGCCTCGCGCCGGTCGGCGCCGTCGGACGACAGAAAGGAGGCGAGCGCCGCGGCGATCACGCCCGACTGCGATACGCCCTTGGTCGCGGCCAGCACCTTGAGGCGCCGGGCGTGGTCGGGCTCGAGGAAGATATTGAGACGGGTGCGGCGGCTCATAGCGGAATCCCGTCATCGGGATCGAGCGCAGCAAGACGCGCCGAGCGGGTGAAGCCCTGCGCGACGCTCCACCGCGCCGCGGCGTCGTCGTCGGCCTCGTCGTCGAGCACCGCGAGATCGCCGGTCCGCTCGGCGGCGACATCGGGTTCCGCCATTTCCAGTTCGGGCTGGCGGCGCAGACCGCCGGCGTCGTCAACCTCGCCAACCCCCACGCGCCCGGCAGCCGCGGCGGGGGACACCGCGAGCGCCGGACGGCCCGACCAGTCGTCGGCGCGCTCGCCCGGACGGTCGGCATATCCCGACGCGGACAGCGGGGGCGGCGGGATGACGCGCCCGCTGAAGGTCCGGTCGGCATAATAGCGCAGCTTCTTGGCGCGCACGGGCGGATGGCCCGACACCATGACGATCTCGTCGTCGGGCGGGAGCTGCATCACTTCGCCAGGGGTCAGCAGCTGGCGCGCGGTCTCCTGGCGCGAGACCATGAGATGGCCGAGCCACAGTGACAGACGGTGCCCCGCATAATTGCGCTGCGCGCGCAGCTCGGTGGCGGTGCCGAGCGCGTCGGAGATGCGCTTGGCGGTGCGCTCGTCATTGCTGCTGAAGGCGATGCGGACATGACAATTGTCGAGGATCGCATTGTTCGGGCCATAGGCCTTCTCGATCTGGTTCAGCGACTGGGCGATCAGGAAGGCGCGCAGGCCGTAGCCGGCGAGATAGGCGAGCGCGGATTCGAAAAAGTCGAGCCGGCCCAGCGCCGGAAACTCGTCGAGCATCAACAGCAGGCGGTGGCGCCGGGCGATGCCGTCCGAACCATCGAGGCTCTCGGTGAGACGCCGCCCGATCTGATTCAGGACCAGCCGGATCAGCGGCTTGGTGCGCGAGATGTCCGATGGCGGTACGACCAGGTACAGGGAAACCGGCGCCTCGGCCTCGATCAGATCGGCGATGCGCCAGTCGCAGCGCGAGGTGACCGCCGCCACCGTGGGATCGCGGTAAAGACCAAGGAACGACATGGCGGTCGACAACACGCCCGATCGTTCATTGTCGCTCTTGTTGAGAAGCTCCCGCGCCGCCGAAGCAATGACCGGGTGCGGACCGGCATCGCCGAGATGCGCCGTCTCCATCATGACGAGCAAGGTGCGCTCGAACGAACGCGCCGGATCGGACAGAAAGCCGGCGACCCGCGCGAGGGTCTTTTCCTCCTCGGCATAAAGGATGTGGAGGATCGTGCCGACGAGCAGCGCGTGGCTGGTCTTTTCCCAGTGCGAGCGCCGCTCGAGCGCCCCTTCCGGGTCGACCAGAATGTCGGCGATATTCTGAACGTCGCGGACTTCATGAACGCCGCGCCGCACTTCGAGCAGTGGATTGTAGCAGGCCGAGCGCGCGTCGGTCGGGTTGAACAGCAGACAATGCGAGAAGCGTGCCCGCCAGCCGGCGGTCAACGTCCAGTTCTCGCCCTTGATGTCGTGGATGACGGCGCTGCCGGGCCAGCTCAGCAGCGACGGGACGACCAGTCCGATGCCTTTGCCCGACCGCGTCGGCGCGAAGGCCATGACATGCTCGGGCCCGTCATGGCGCAGATAGGCGCCATGGGCGCGGCCGAGGAACACCCCGCGATCGGCCGACAGCCCGGCGGCGTCGAGATCGCGCCGCTCGGCCCAGCGCGCCGAACCATAAGTGGTGACGCTGCGCGCCTGCCGCGCGCGCCACACCGACCCGATGATCGCGCACAGGGTGCCTGCCAGACCGCCCGCGGCAGCAATCCCGCCGCCGATCGCGAAAATCCGCGGCGCATAGGCTTCGAACAGGAACCACCAGATGAAGATCGACCAGGGTTCGTAGATCGGCATGCCCTGCCAGACGAATAGCGGCGCGCCGAGCGCCGGCTGATAGCCGAGCGCCGCCGCCGTCCACTGGGTCGCGGCGATCAGCCCCGCGAGAATGCAGGTGAGGACGAGCAGCAACTGGCCAAGCAAAACCGTCGTCGGCTGCATGGGGACATGCCTTTCCCGTGCGCGCGGGCGGCGCCCTATGCGGCACCCGCGCACCGGAGATCGGCCGAGAAGTCAGGACGGGTCAAAGACTTGTGAGGTTGGACCTCCAACCCAAAAGGTATTGATGCCCGCTACGGCGCGCGCAGACGTGGCCAAGCAAAGCGAAGCGTACGAAAACTTTTTTTCTGGCGATCGTTGCCGATCCGTTCGCAACTGGACTGAAACTGCATGACGAGCGCGGCGATCGCAACCAACCGGCATCGCGCGCGGCACGCTGGCCATTGCATGTCGTTGCCCATCCGCTCAGATTTTTGGCGATGAGCGCATCTATTGTCCTGCGATGGCAATCCATCCACCCTCACCCGAGCTGGCCGAACACAACGACCGATCCGGTCCTCTGGATTAGCCCGGCCAAATTTGATGCCCAATGGAGGCGAGGTGATCAATGGGTTGGACCAGGCGGCGTGCCCGGCGGCCAAGGCGAACGCTATCCGCATGCTGGTGAGTGGCTAGTCAGCGGGTGGCCCGTCGATATGTGTCAGATCTGGATTGATGAGGAGGGAGTCGGCTTCATCGATGGTCGGCACCGGTTCGCATGGTTGCGAGACCAGGGCGTGAGGGCCATGCCGGTGCAGCTTTCGCCCGAATGCCTTGCATATGACGTGACAGGCATCGAAACTTGTGAGCGCTCCTCGGTCCAAGTTTTGCAGAGCAGCTAGAACTCCATGCCTTGGGACACATAGAGAAATCACTAAAACGCCGCTTATGAGACCGGATGCTTGCGAGGGATCGGCCTCGGCGCTAATATTGCTAGTGTCAGGTCGACACCGATAGGTGTCACATAAGACGCCGGTTCCCCACGGCTGGGACTGGCTGAACCGCCAAAGACGCGCGGCCGCTGACCTCCTCCACAACCAAATGTTGTGGGCGAGGTCGTGCGCCGTGGCGCGGGCTCGTCCATGTTGAAAGGACAAGCCATGCGCTCCAAGAAGCTACGAATCCACGGTACCCGATATTGTCCGATGACCGTCTGGAACGGTGAGTACCACTGTGTCCGCATACGGTTTCGCAACAAACAACAGATTGGGCGCGATCGCGGCACCGTACACACGATCGTCTCGAGAGCGGCCAACTATCGAGGAACCCGGCGACTGACGATCGACCGAGCCTCACGCGGCAAATGGCATGCAGTCGATATCGGCCGCCGCGCGCTCGCCAGACGCTTCATGGTCGAGATGGAGTTGCTCGCAGTTCTCAGGATCGTCGAGATCGAGCTTGACGGGCATGTTGTCGAGATAGCGGAAGAATGAGTTAATCACTCGGCCAACCGACGTCTGGCCGAGCGAGATTGTAGGGGCGGGGCGCCTGCGCGCCCCGCCCAATGGGCGGAAGTGGAGATAACCATCGCCGCGGCCACCCCAGCTCCCATCGCCCATATTGTTTCGAAGAAATGGGTGATGATCGATGCTGACTTTGACACACAACGCTTGTCTACGCGGACTTCAGACTTCGACTTCTTGGTCTTTTTGCTCATATTCGCCTCCTTGATCTGCGTTCCGAGGAAACGGAAAGCGGCTAGAAGGGCGACAAGAACTAGCGCAGCCGTGGGATTTGAACCCACCCCGATCCCCGAAGAGGAAGACGTTGCGGTAATCTAGCGGTGAGCGATTCAAATCCAAGCCGACACAAGTCGCGCGGGCTTAGCGACCCAAGAGTTCCACAAGGTTGAGGCAGGTTTCGCTTCAGCACGCATTGGTTCCTCACCTGAACATCCTCTCTGCGGCGACCACGATCGCATCAGCATCAAGCGCATATTCTCGGTAAAGGTCGGGCAGGTCGCCGGTCTGCCCGAACCGATCGATGCCGCGGACGTGGAGGCGCTGACCATTCACGCCGCCGAGCCAGCTAAGGGCCGAGGGCGAGCCATCGACGACGCCGACCATCCGGCCATCGCGCCCCAATGGTGCCAGCAAGTTCTCTACATGTGCGTGAGCGATAGTTTCTCCGCGTGCCCGCGTAGCTTGTGCGGCAGACCAGTTCCGATGAAGCAAATCGGGCGAGGTAATCGCAAGCAAACCGACATCGGCGCACTCGCCGCCGATCCGGTTCCAAGCCTCGACCGCTTCAGTCGCAACAGCGCCCATATAGACGATCGCCTGCGTGCCCTTGGGCTCCTTGAGCCAATAGCCGCCCTTTAGCATGTCGGCCTTCCAACTCTCACCATGCCGCCCGGCCTGATGGAGGTTTCGGGTCGAGAGGCGCAGGTAGACCGAGCCGCCGTCATCGGCCTGCATATGCTCGAACGCCCATTCCATGCAGGCGGCAAGCTCGTCGGCGAACGCCGGCTCGAAATAGGTCAGGCCGGGCTGCCCCATGCCGATAAGCGGCGTGTTGATCGACTGGTGCGCGCCGCCCTCTGGTCCGAGCGTGATCCCCGAGGGCGTCGCCACCAGCAGGAAGCGGGCGTCCTGGTAACAGCCGTAGTTCAGCGCATCGAGACCGCGCGCAATGAAGGGATCATAGACGGTGCCGATCGGCATCAGCCGGCTGCCGAACAACGGCGCCGAAAGCCCCAGCGCCGCGAGCATCAGGAACAGGTTGTTCTCCGCGATGCCCAGCTCAACATGCTGGCCCGCGTCATGCGCGCCCCATTTCTGGGCCGAGGGGATCTTGGCGAGCCGGAACACATCGGCTAGCTCGCTGCGGCGAAACAACCCGCGCTGGTTGACCCACGCCCCGAGGTTGGTCGAGACGGTGACATCGGGCGAGGTCGTCACGATCCGCTGGGCCAGCGGATGATCGGACTTGGCCAACTCGAGCAATATCTTGCCGAACGCCATCTGGGTCGACTGCTCGGAGCCTGTGGGGGCGACAAGCGCTGGCACCGGCAGCGGTGCTGGCGCAGCTGATTGCTGAGTTTTGGCGAACGGCGCCTTCTCGACAAACGATCTCAGCGCCGCGGCGGCATTGTCGCCGAGCCCGGCATAGGGCTCCCACTCCTCGCCTGAGGTAATACCCATGTCGCTACGCAATCCATCGATCTGAGCTTCGGTCATCAGCCCGGCATGGTTATCCTTGTGTCCCGCAAGCGGAAGTCCGTAGCCCTTAACAGTATAGGCGATGAACAGCGTCGGCCGCTCGTCCTGCGCGCTGGCGAAAGCCTCGATCAGCGTCTCGGCGCAGTGACCGCCCAAGTTGGTCATCAGCCGGGCGAGCTCCATGTCGTCGAAGCCGGCGACAAGGCTCAGCGCCTTGTCATCATTCGCGAGATCGCGCTCAAGCCGCGCGCGCCACGCGCTGCCGCCCTGATAGGTAAGCGCAGCGAACTCGGCATTGGGGCAGTTGTCGGTCCAGTCCATCAGCGCACTACCCCCGGGGCGGGTGAAGACCTCGCGCTGGAAGCGGCCATGCTTCAGCGTCACGACGCGCCAGCCACAGGTCTCGAAGATGTCGTCGAAGCGGCGGAACATGCGATCGGCCGTGGTCGCATCGAGCGACTGGCGGTTATAGTCGACGATCCACCAGCAGTTGCGAATGTCGTGCTTGTAGCCTTCGATCAGGCATTCATAGATATTGCCTTCGTCGAGTTCGGCATCGCCCATCAAAGCGATCATCCGTCCGGCATCGCTCTTTGCCATCTCGCCATGAGCGATCAGATAGTCCTGCACCAAGCTGGCGAAGGCTGTGATCGCGACGCCAAGGCCCACAGAGCCGGTCGAGAAGTCGACCGGAATACGGTCCTTGGTCCGCGAAGGATAGCTCTGCGCTCCGCCAAATCCGCGAAAGGCTTCCAGCGTCGCGCGATCCTGGTTGCCGAGCAGATAGTGGATGGCATGCAGGATCGGCCCCGCATGGGGCTTGACCGCCACCTTGTCCTGCGGCCGTAGTGCCGTGAAATAGAGTGCGGCCATGATCGTTGAGATCGAGGCGCAACTGGCTTGGTGGCCACCGACCTTCATCCCGTCACGGCTTTCGCGCAGCTGATTGGCGCTGTGAACGGTCCAGGCCGCAAGCCAGCGCAGGCGTGCGTCGAGCTGCTCGATGAGCGTCACCCGCTCATCACTTGACGTCATCGCGCGTTCGGTATGCCCCATCATCCGCGTGCTCACCGATCCAGTCATCACAGCCCCCTCACTGCGGGCGCAAAGGCCCGCTGACGCAGCGCGTCCAGTACCGCCTCGCCATGACCGCGATCCTGGACCTCGGCCACGACGTTGAGCACGGCGCCGCGCTGGTTCTGCGTTAGCGACATACGGTCATGACCGATGCTGAAGATGTTGGCGCCGACCTCGCCCAGCACGGTGCCGATTTCGGCGAGAGCACCGGGACGATCCGCGATCGGCAGATCGAACCGGAGCAGGTGACCAGATCGCGAAAGTTCGCGCATGGCGACGTCCGCGATCGCGCGAAGGTCGATGTTCCCGCCGGACAGGATTGTGCCGACCGTACGACCCGCAAAGGCCGCGGGATGTTCGAGCATGGCGGCAAGCCCGACAGCGCCCGCGCCCTCGACCACGGTCTTTTCGACCGAAAGCAGCAATGCGACGGCGCGCTCTATACTGGTTTCCTCGACGAGCAGGATCTCATCGACATGCTTGCGCACAATCTCGCGCGTCAGCTTGCCTGCGGTCTTCACCGCAATCCCCTCAGCAATGGTCATGCCATCCGGAATGATGGCCTCTTCGCCCTGTAGCGCGCGCTGCATCGATGGATAGGTGAGCGACTGGACGCCGACGATGCGAATGTCAGGCTTGAGCGCCTTGGCAGCGACAGCGACGCCCGAGATCAGTCCGCCGCCGCCTATCGGCACGACCAGCGTGTCGATTGCCGGTACGGCAGCCAGCATCTCGGCAGCGATCGTGCCTTGGCCGGCAATGACGGCGGGATCGTCGAACGGGTGCACAAAGGCGAGCCGCTCGCTCTCGGCAGTCAGCAACGCGATTTGCAACGCTTCGGAGAGATTGTTGCCGGCGATGGCGACGTTCGCGCCATGATCGCGTGTGCGCGATATCTTCGTAAGCGGCGTGCCCTTGGGCATAACGATCGTTGCCGGAATGCCGAGACGCTTAGCGTGATATGCTAGCCCCTGGGCGTGATTGCCTGCCGACATCGCGCAGACGCCGGCGCAGTCGCCCGCATCCTTGAGCAGCAGAAGCTTGTTCAGCGCGCCGCGCTCTTTGAAGGAGGCGGTGAACTGTAGATTTTCGAACTTCAGATGCAGCGTGCAGCCGGTGATCGCGGACAGTGTCTGACTGGTGACGCACGGCGTTTGCATGATCTGGCCGCTGATGCGGATCGCTGCTGCCTCAACGTCGACAGCCTCTACGCTGCCAGCCAAGTAATCAATGTTCGTCACGCGCGTCCCTCCTGTGGTTCGCACCTCGAGAAGTTCGACGCTGTGGCTGGGTCCCGATTGTTGCCGGTTCGGCCACATCCCTCCACTGGAGGCACCACCTTGCTGGGGAGCAGGTTGGTGTCGGGCGCCGGCCCGACTCTTGATGCTGGAAAATGACTAGTGAATTGTTGAATCGTCCTCAAGTCGCCAATTTGGTGATCATGAACCTCCGGTGTGAAATGCCTGATCCCGTGGAGTTCTGGCGGAAAGCCTGTTCGACAAATCTGTGCTTGAGATGATTGGAATCTGGTGTTCGGCCAACCAGCAAGGTTGATAGATAGTCGAAGCGTACCGCTCGCCGCCATCGCAGCCGAGCGTAACGATACTCCCTTCGCAGCCTTGTCTGACCATTTCTTCGGCCATCATCAATGCGCCGATGATGTTGGTGCCCGTGGAAGGGCCAAAACGCTTTCCAATGCGCTGCTCAAGCCAGTGCGCCCCCGCGACCGACAAGACGTCTGATACGGACAACATGCGATCGACGACTTTCGGCATGAAACTTGGCTCAACGCGAGCTCGGCCAATACCTTCAACCACCCGGCTGGTGCAGCCAGTCGCTTCGGGGTCGCTGCAGGAATAGGCACGGAAGAACGCGGAGCCTTCGGGGTCTACGACACATAATCGGGTAGCCGCGAGTTCAGGTCGCAAACGGATGTAGCGTCCGATTGTCGCGCTCGTACCCCCGGTGCCCGCGCCGACAATAACCCAATCGGGCATCGGATGGGGTTCATCTCGCAACTGAGCAAACACGCTTTCGGCGATGTTGTTGCTCCCGCGCCAGTCGGTGACTTCGGCGGCACGGCGGAATTGATCCATGAAGTGCCCGCCGCGCTCGCAAGCAATACGCCGTGCATGTTCGCAAATATCTTCGCCGAGCGGCGCCGTTTGGACCTCGCCGCCAATCGCCTGGATCGCCTCAATCTTGGCGAGCGCGGTGGATGTCGGCACGACCGCTACAAATTCGAGCCCGAGCTCCCGAGCGAACCATGCTTCTGAGATTGCCGTCGATCCAGAACTCGCTTCGACGATCAACGTCGCCTGGTCGATATCCCCATTGCAAATGGCATGCAGGAAAAGCGCGTGCGCCAATCGATGTTTCAGACTTCCTGACGGGTGCGTGGACTCGTCCTTGAGGTAAAGATCAATCCCAGGAAACTCGGGCAGATCGATGCGGATCAAAGGTGTGTCTGCCGCCCGCCGCCGCTCCTCGGCAAGGAATGCAACGGCACGTGCCGTCCAAGTTCGAGTGCTGTTGAAATTCGCTGCGCAATCTCGCGCCGGAGAGCTACTATAGGCATGGATCATCGAAGCTCCCACAGGTCGGCCTTTAATCGGCACGCTTCGAAACCCTCTCTCGGCGGGAATCGCGAAACACCGGCTGGGTCCACGCCTGATTGCCATTGCTGTCGGTCACAATCGCGCGAACGTAGTTCTCGCCCCCGTGGAAGCGATAAACCGGCGACGTGCCCGCCGCTTCTGCCAGAACCCTCCCGCCGGTACCGACAAATCGCGTTTTGAAGCGCGCCGCACCGGGACGACTCTCAGCAATCCTCAGTGCAAGGCTTGCGTCATCCGCGCGGATGTCCTCCAACTCGACCCCGGTGGACGCATAAAAATCTCCGCGCTCAATTGAGCGACGAATGGCTGAGGCTGTCAATTCAGGAGCACGAACCATGATCCATGCCTGTCCAGGCGCAGCGCCATCGGGATCGGGCGCATCGCCAAAGTCATGGCTGTCATCCGCGCCGACGCCCCAGATGATCTTTCCTTGCGATAGCAAGATATCCCAAAAGCCTTCTGCAGACGGACGAGTGACACCCGCCTCATCCTCGCCCCCGAGATTGTTTATCCGACCTTGCCCGTTCCAGATTTCTAGCAGCGTGAAGTCGGGAGTGTCGGCAAGGTCTTCAGGCCTGACCGCCCAACGATAATTTGGATGATTAATTTGCGGAATTGCGCCTTGAGAAACGATTTCGGCGATGTTTGTTCTGAAGGTTTCGGCTAACGACGTGCTCGCAGGCGCATGCGCTCCGCAGCCTGATCCAAGACATTTACGGATTCCCACCGGCCATATGACCGTAGTTGAAAATAGTCCGTTCACATGGGCGGCCGCACGCTTTGGATCATCTCCCCACTGAGTGATCTCCTGTCCGGCAAACACGACAAACCGCTCGCGTGCGCCAATCAGCTCATTTAGCGGACCTACGTCAGTGACGTATTCGTGGTCAGTTACGAACACAAAGTGATACCCATGCTCACGATACCATCGCACCACTCTGTCAGGCGCCGCGTTGCCGTCGGAATTTATCGTATGTGTGTGAGTATTCCCTCGATACCAAGAGGGGCTCTTCGCATCTGCCTCGTCAGCATGTCCGAGTAGAAGGAAGCTCACTCCCGCCATTAAAGCTAATATATTATTCATATTTTCCACACTGTCGAAGATCTAAAGAGAATACTATACGCCTTCATTACCCATGATTTTCATTTTGCGGCTCTAGACGACCACTCCAAACGCGGAGGCCTCGACGTCTTCAAAACTTCGTTTTGCTGGGCCCTCAAATCGTTCCATCTGATATACTGCTCCAATAGAGACCCTTTGGTTTCTCCTGGTAGGCCGTTCAAATGCTCCCGCTCCTCGTCACCCAACCAAAATGCAAACCAATCAACCATCTGCTGATTTAATCTCGACCGCTGCGTCATCATAAAGATATCATGATCAGCATCCGGTAAGACCCAATACTCGACTGGTTTCTTTAAGCGACGCAAGCCGGCGAATATATCCCAAGAGGATATCGCATTCTGGCTTGTCCAGATAAGTGTTGGCGTGCGCCATCGATCCAGGGAGAAAGTCGGCGATAGATTAAGCATATTTCCGAGACCTGAGCCAAATGGCTCCGCGCCAAAGTTAAGTTCAATCTCCTGATGAACGCCTCTATTAAGGTATGTCCACCAACCAAAATCATTCCCATCTGCTAAGATGGTCGCTTTGATAGGGTAATCTGAATGCGTCATCATGTAGTTTACATGGTTGACTGTACGGCTCCATCCTACCAGTCCAACTCGACTTCTATCGATCAAGCCGCGCTTATCTAGCTCGTCGATTGCACTTTCGAAGCCCTCCTGACTTCTGGGCCACTCCTCCCTAGTGGTCGTCACACCTCGAAGTCCGGTCTCGTCTAACTGCAGCACCACGATGCCGCGAGATGCCAGGGGCTGTGCAGCAAAATTTCGAGCATATCCCCACAGCGAAAATACGCCCTCGCGTAAGCCATGTGTTAAAATTACAAGTGGGTATTTTTTTCCAAGCTTATAATCGGGAGGAAGGTATAAATGACCCTTCCACTGACTGCTGCCCTTACCTGTCCACGATATCGCCTGGACCAAGCCAAGCCGATAATCTTCCAGCCACTCATTAGGAGCAAGTAGAGCCCGCCGCACCCCTTTTGCATTCTGCAAGTAGACGACCGGGACCGAGTTTATACTCTGTTCAAGATATATCGTATAATGCTTAGAGGGGTTCGATATCTTACTCGGGCCTACTCGCTCCCACTTTTCGCCGGCGCGCCGCCAGGCTATCGGATCTAACGCTTCCCCTTCGCGGTTCACCGCATCAATTACCAAAATCTGGTCGCGCTCGCTCCAGCGTGCCTCAACGATCCGGTGAACTATTGCAGGGTCTAATGCAAAGGCCAACTTCGTTGACCCGGTCGCTGGATCTACGATCATGGCCCCAAGCTGCTGGTTCCTGTCGGGAAGGGCAGTATGGGCGTTCAACGGCAACACAGCTCCTGGGAGTATCAGGTGGCGCCCACCGTCTATCCATATGGGGTCAGCTCGCATGACGGGAAGTGCCGGCGTCGAATTCAACGGCCTACTTGTGCCTGATTTAAGATCTAGTAGGTAGTACTGCCGCAAATAGATGTAGTTTTTGGCGAGCAGAGATCGAACGAACTCTGAATCGACCGTGTAACGTGTCCACCACGAAGGCCACTGCGTGACCGAACATATTTGTAGCGCGTAACGCCCGTCAGGGGAGACGCCGCCCGGCAATGTATCCGCGAAGCATCGGTCAACTTCAGCACGCTCAGACGGCGCATCGACCTCCCTTCGAAGATCCGCCTGCAAATCGTAGTATGTCACCTTGGACGCGAATGTATGCCAGCTTCGCGCACCCGCTAAGGCGTCCGCTAACCGCCGTCCGCTAACCCGACAACCAAAGGAGATGCATTCTGGATCATTTTCAGGAGATACAGCTGCTGGGCCGCGCGAGATGGCAACGATTTGATCACCACTCGCTGACGAACCAAACGCGAGCATATCAAACTTCACGTCGGTGAGTCTGCGAACTTGGCCACTTTTTAACGACAAATTGTAGATTTGTGTTGTCGAACCGTCTCCCGTCGCAGCGAATTGCAAAAGACCATCATCAAGCCAGCGCACGGATGCAAGAGGTTGTTGGTTGCTCCTACTTGAAAACTCCGCTGCGACGAGTGGCGGCAGCTGCTTTTGAGACTTCATAACGTCTTCAACATCGTAGATGAGTAGTTTGGCATTCACCGTGCCATCCACCGGTGCGCCATTCCGCACCACGATCGCGACATTTCTACCATCAGGGGCGAAGCTGGCAATCTGCGGGCGATAGTCGCGCCAACCCAGACTGACGGGGTCACCGACTTCGGCAAACTGAAGCATTGCTCGCACATCGAGGTGTCTCGCGGCTTTGGCTTCGGCAGGTGCGATTGGTGCGCCGGCCAGAGATAAAAGCGACAGAAAGAGCACAGGTGTACTAACCATTGGGCGAGCCGCCAGCAGCGCGCCACTCAATGTTCTCAAGCGAAATGCAGCACTCATTGCAGAGTAGTGCTTCGAATGACTTTTGTGCATGTCATCAGAAGGATGTCGTCAAGCCGACTTGGATTTTTCGCCCTACAATATCATATTGCGTAGGATCGAATCCAATCGCGCCGTTCGCATAATTAGAATATTGCGGACCCTTGTTTAGCATATTACGAGCGCCAAGAGTAATGAATGCGTCTCGGCTATTTTCGCCGATAAGACCACTTACCTTGATTTTTGCGAATGCATCCAGCGTGATAAAATCACCAATCATATTGGTGTTCGCCGGGGTCTGATAGTCGAGATAGCGTCCGACATATCGCGCCTGCAGGTTCGCGCTGATAATCTCATTTCGCAGTGCAAGGGAAACCGTTCCCTTATGGCGCGGTGCCCATGCGTCACTACGGGTCGCGGCATTTAGCCGATTCTCCAGCGGCGCTCCAGGAGTAACCGCCGCCTCAAAATGATGTATCAGCGTCCAATTCACAGATGGGATTAGTGTGAAACCAGAGAATCCGATCTCATAGGAGGCCCTGAAGTCGAATCCACGCGCGTCCAGTTCTCCATAGTTAGTCGCAGAAATGTTGATTGACGTCAGGTTGCCAGCGCCATCACGTACCGCACGTCCCGGAAATAGGTCTGCATTGTCCACTACCACCTGCGCAGGCAGTGTGGTGATGACCCGTTTACCTTGGTGCAACCACCAGTGATCTACTGAGACCCTCAGTCCGGGCAGAAGACGATCGTTTAGCTCAATACCGATGTTAAAAGTGTCTCCAACTTCGGGATCAAGCTCTGAGCTCCCGCCACCTACCGTCGGCACGAGCACCTGCGGCATACCGGGAAGCGTAGGGTCGACGACGCGGGCCTGGCCGACGAACCGGTCGGTATAGATCACTCGAAGTGGAGGCGCCCGAAACGCCTCTGAGTAGGACCCTCGGACTTCGATCCCAGGATGGGGCTTGAAAACGGCTCCTAAAGAAGAGGTGACCGATGTCCCAACGTCGCTGTATCGGTCCACGCGTCCTGCGGCATAAACGGCTAAGAGTTCGCGCCTTCCGCGGCCTGCCAGAAGCGGAGCTCGAACTTCCGTGAAGGCAGATTGAACGTTGCGATCTGCGTCCAATGTGACAAACGATGTCCCCTGAGGAAGTTTGAATTCCGCCGACTCAAATGATAGTTCGCCTCCCAGAACAATCTCGATCGGCCCCGCAGGCAGGTCTACGATGTCCGAAGTTACACGCCCATCGATCACATAGAGACGATTCTCGTAAATATTATCGACGGGAACATATATTGCTTCAGAGATTGACTTCTGTGAGGCGGGATCGAATGGATTCAGAGCTGTTGCGGTCGAGGTTGACGAAATTGCGCTGTTGAGGCGGTTGACGTCGGCCGTAAGACCAGACGAGTAATCACGTATTGTACTGTTATCGATCGCTGCATAGGCAGCGATTTCGAACGAGCTTCTTTCAGATAGGGCCCCCCGCAATCCGACTGTCGGACGATAGAAGTGACGTCTGTTGGCGATCGAGGCACGTACAGGAAGTTGCGATTCTACGATGACGTCAACTCCGAAGGGATTATACGGATTGCCGGCGCTCATCGTAGCGCGATAAGCTTTTCCGACCGTGGTTTGATCGGTTTCCAACCTAGTCGCGATCACATCTGCAAACACTTCTAGGCGATCATTGATGTGCCAGGTCAGAGCACCATAGAATCCGAGCCGTTCGGTCTCTGGGCGAAGCAACTCGGCTTCTCGACCGCACATGTTGCGAGTGCCGGCCGTAGCCTGAAAGTCTTGCACGGTGGGATTTCCGAGCGCCGGAACGGCCGCAAAGGATGAACCTAGTCCAGGAAGGTTGGAGCCGTTTACGGACCGTACATTGCCAGGAAGGCAAAATACGTTGCGAGCATCGCGCCCTCCCAAGGAAGAGAATCTGCTAAAGTCCCCCGAGGAAACGTGTTTCCGATCTCTTCCGTATAGTGGTTCATTGTGCTCATAGGAAATGCCAGCAATGTACTGTAGATCTCCAGTTTTACCGCCGTAACTCACCGACGCCCGGATATCATTGATCTCCTCAGCGGTCTGGTAGGTTATTGCAGCCGATCCTCCATTTGCGACCCGGCGAGTTATAAAATTCACCACGCCAGCTATGCCGTCGCTCCCATATACAGCCGAAGCGCCGGAGGGTTGGATGTCGATCTGCTCAATGAGACTCAGCGGAAGCGAGTCGAGATCAGTGCTGCCTGCACGAGTATCCCCGGACGGGGCAAGACGACGCCCATTTAGTAGGGTAGTCGTGGTCCCTGCGGGGAATCCCCTTAGCTGGACAGTTGTAGCGCCGCCGAATGAGGTCGTTCGGTCTGCTGACACATTGAGCGATGCCGCAGGAAGAGTGTTGAGGAAGTCGGCTACCGAGGAACTAGTCGCGGCCTCGACGGCCTCTCGAGTATAGGTTTGGAGTGGAATCGTATCATTCGCCTTTGTTAAGCGGGTGCCAGTGACGATGATCGTCTCGCTGACGGCTCTCGAACCGTCATCGCCCTCCGCTGAAGATGCCGTCTGCGTGGAACTGCTCGCTGCCGCCATTGTACGTTCAATGCGGTAGCCGCCGCGCGGGTTGGGGATCGCTCGGAGACCACTGCCTCTCAGCAAGCGACCAATAGCCTCATTGACCGGCAATGATCCGCGTACCGCTGGCGAGCGCTTGCCCTGGGCAATCTCAGGCGAAACGACAATCAGAACATCGGACTGCTTGGAGAATTCGAGCAATGCCGAAGATAGCGGCTGAGCTGGGATGTTGAACTCGCGCACCTGGGCCTGCGCCATTACCGGCGTCGCCACAGCCAAAGCCGTGACCGAAGCCGACAGCATCGAAATTCGAACCAAATTCGCCTTGATTGCTCGCATCATACCAATTCCCCCATTGCGTTCCCGAAGCCGGCTCAACCGACGCAGGCACAGAGGCACGCCCTCGCGAACTCTGTGCGCTAACATCCGGTTGACGCGCCACGATCAGCGATCGTCAGGGGGAGTTGCGATTTTTTGTCGCGCTGGGGCGCAGAATCAGTTGTCGGCGCGCTCCAATCGGAATGCGCCGTCCGTGGCTTCCGTGGCGCGGACCGGGACGACACCGCCCAACGCGCTCATGAAGGCCGGGATTTCACTGGCCTTGAACGCGGCCGTAACGCGCATGTCGCCGATCGACGGGTCCGCCATGGTCACGCCGGGCGCGTAGTAGCGGTTCACGTCGGCGACCAGATCGGCGAGGCGCATATTCTCATAGACCAGGCGACCTTCGCGCCAGGCGCCCGGCGCCTGCGCAGGCAAGGCCACAATAGCAGGTGCTTTCACGGCTTCGACCTTCGGGGCTTCCAGCTTGGCCAGCAGGATCTCGGTCCGCTGTCCGGCGCGGAGCATCTGCGTTTCGGGCCTGCCGGTGGCGCTGGAACTTGAATCCTTCACCTCGACCAACCCCTGCAGCACGGAGACGCGCACGGTCTGGTCAGTGAAATTCACGTCGAACTTGGTACCGACGACGCGGATCAGCGAACTGCCGGCCTCCACCAGAAATGGCCGAGATCTGTCATGCACCACCTCGAAGAAGGCTTCACCGCCAGTCAGTGCGACGCGCCGATCGCCATCGCTGAACTTCAGGGCGAGCGATGACTTTGGTCCGAGCGTTACCTGCGTGCCGTCGGGCAACGCGATCAAGCGTGTCTGTGCGATTTCGGTGGCATATTGCTCGGGCTGCGATTGCCAGAGGAGGGTCGGGATCGCGAGCATCGCAATGAGGACAGCGGCCACGGCGCCCCAGGCCGCCTTCGGCAACCGCCAGCGCTGCGGCCGCGGATTATCGAGGCGATCATTGGCCGCGATCTTGTGGAGTGGCACCAGGTCGGCGAGATTCCGCATCTGCGGGATATCGCCCCAAGTGCGGCTGAAATCCTGCCAAGCGGCTTCGTGCCGCGCGTCGGCCGCGCGCCAGGTGTCGAGCTTGCGCTGCTCTTCGCGGGTGAGTTCACGCTCGGAGGCGAGCACGACCCAGGTGCTCGCTTCCTCGTCGATACGGTCCCGATCAGGATCATGGGCGGGTGAGGCCGTCATTCGCTGTCCGCTTCACGCAGGGCACGCTCACAGATGACAAGTGCCTGCGCCGCCAGCGTCTTCACGAGAGTCGGCGAACAATGGAGACGGCGTGCAATCTCAGCATAGCTAAGGCCATGGATACGGTTCATGATCAAGATCTCTTGCCTGCGCGGGTCCATGTCCTGGATCGCGCGTTCGAGGATCCCCCATCGTTCTTTTGCTGATACGACGCGCTCGGCATCGAAATCGTCACAATCGGCCCCTAATATTCGTTCCCCATCTGCATGGTCGGCCCGTACCTTCAGTCGTCGGCGCTGGTCGAGGACATAGTTGCGCGCGCTGGTCGCGAGAAAGGCCTCGGGGTTCGCGATGCTGCCGCGATCCTCATGGGCCGCGAACTTCTCGAACGCGACCTGGACAACATCTTCGGGATCGGGCGGCCCGGCACCGAAGCTGCGCGCGACATAGCGGCGAAGCCGGTCCTTGTAGGCGCGGTAGAGGCGATCGACCTCCCCGCCAGAATTGGCGGCATCGAAATATTCTTCCGATGTCGGTCCAGAACGCATAAGAACAGAAGTTCCTTTCGCCTGCCAAGGGACCAAAACTTCCCCAAATAAGCAAGCATGACTTTGGTCATACACCAAGGCCCTGACTTCGTCCCATTTTCCAGTCGATGTCCCCGCCGCGCGCAACGCCGCCGATCCATTGACCCAACCGCTGCTCGATGACCGGACGCCACGGCACGAGCGCAAATCCGCCGCTGCCATCGTCGAGCATCGCGAAGCGACCGCTCGGCCGATCGACCGACCGCACATAGGTGCCAGCGACCGCGCCGTCCTGCACCGGTCGATAGGCAAGGCCCGTCTGGGCGGCGATTGCCTGGCCCGCGGCGCCGAGGTCCCGCTCGCGCAACTGGTCGAGCAGATCGCGCGCAAGCAGGAGGCGGCCATTCTGACGTCTCGCCAGGCCGCTGCGTTCCAGAAATGCCGTGCGTTCGCCGAGTGCCTTGTGAACCTCGGCTCCGAAGCCTGTCCCCGCGATGCGCTCGCCCCCGGCCAGGAGCGTCCGGTCGAGCCAGGTCGCGCCATTGGCGCCGATCTGCGCACCGATGGACAGGCGCGAGCGCAGCGTCAGACCGCCACCGCGCGCGCGATCGAAGCTGCGGCCTTTGTCCGCGAGATCGGCGGGAACGCGCCAGAGATCGTCGCTGATCCGCTCGACATGTCCGGCGCGCCGCAGGGCCTCGAGGCGCCGGACATGCGCCTCGACATAGCGCGCTGGATCGCCCGGGCGCTCGTCGGCCGCGGCTGCGGCGCGATGCCGCTCGACGCTGTAGATGCCGTCCTCGGCGAGCGCGGCGATCGTGCGATCGGCGTCGCGGGTCTTACCGGGATCGATCTCGACAATCCCGCCGACCGGCCAGTCAGCCGGGTCCGCCCCGGCAGGCACGCGGGCATAGTGCGCACGGCCATCGACCCCGTCGACAGCGAGCCAGGTGGCGTCGCCGAGCTCATCGACCAAACCTTTCCCGGCGATCCGGCCGATGAGCGGCCCCACGCCTCTCTCATCCGGCAGGGCAATTTCACGCGGCTCGCCGATCGCACGCTGCAGCGTGCGAATGATGTCGACCCGTTCGCCGAGCTGGCGCAGGACAGGCTCGTGCCGTTCCGCGAGGCGCCAGCGACCGGCAGCAACCGGATCGGCCAGACCCAGCGTCTGCAGATGGCGCAGGCGCCCGAGCCCCGCGTTACGGCCGATGCTTTGGACCTGCTCAGGCGCGACTTCCCGCTTGGCGTCGGCACCGCGCATGAGGGCGCGGTCGATGCCGGTCCAGCGATCGGCGGTGGTGTCGCGCGCAAGCATGTGGGCGATCTCACGCTCAGTCCTCGGACCCAGCGTTTCAGTCGCGACTTCCGATGCGCGCATGCGCATGCCGCGCGACACATAGTCGCGCGCGATGACGAGATCCTGTCCGTCCTCGCGCACGCCCCGCAGCAGAATATGGGTGTGGGGATTGCCGGTGTCATGATGGTCGACCGCGACCCAGTCGAGCCGCGTTTCCAGGTCGGCTTCGACCCGTGCCATCAATGAGCGCGTGAAGCTCCGAAGATCGCCAAGCGCCTCGCCATCCTCCGGCGCCACGATGATGCGGAACTGATGGCGGTCGCCGCGACCCCGCTCCTCAAACGCACCGGTATCGACCCTCTCCGCCCCACGGTCATAGGCAAGGCCGGGCTCGCCTTGCGGCCCCACCGCATCGCGCTCGACATAGGCGAGGTGCTGGCGGGTGGATCGCGGGCTAACCTTGCCGAGCTGGATCGACCTGACCTTGATCACGACGCGGCGGTCGGCGCGCGCCAGTCCCTGGCGCATCAGCCGGGCGGCGATCGCGCCGCGTCCGAGGCGCGCCGCGTTCGTCCGTCTTCGCTGGCCGCGTGGCGGTCCCGCCTTGCCTGCTGCGCGGAGGACCTTGCTGGTGAAGCGGAGCGGACCCGTTCCGCCGCCGCGCGGCTTGCCCAGCCTGGGCCGGAACCGGTCGTCATCAGATCCCGCCATAACCGCCGCCCATTGCGACCGGGCGCGCCACAGTGCGCACGGCACGCGGGTGCACCGCAGATATGCGGGATTTCGCGATTTTCGCAGCACCGGCACCCTCCCGGCGCGTGCCGCGCCAACCGACGTGCAGACCCCGCCGAACGCACCACCGCGTGCCGTTCGCTTCTATCTTGCCCAACTCCATTTCCTCATTCCTGCCCATTGTCCGTCCCGATCCCATCGCGACGCAGCGGAAAGAAAAGACCGTCCGGCGCGGGCGACGCGGTGACGAACACGCTCTGCGGCGTGGGTGCCGGACGCTGCCCGGCCTGCGCCATCGCGACGGGGCTGGCGAGGCCCAGCCGCGCCGACACCGATGCCAGATAGGCGCGGGTTTCGCGCGGCAGCGGGCGCCCGGTCATCATGTGATCGGCGTATCGCGCCGGACCCGCATTATAGGCGGCGAGAAAGCCCGGGCTGCCGAACCGGTCGTGCATCGCCCGCAGATAGGCGGTGCCGGCATGGATGTTGTCGCGCGGATTGTCGGGGTTCGGTCCAAGGCCATATTGCCGGGCCAATTCGCGGTAGGTGTCCGGCATGACCTGCATCAGCCCGCGCGCGCCAGCCGAACTGACCGTCGGGCGTCCGGCACCGTCATGGGGGCGGCCGCGACTCTCGGCCCACATGACGGCGCGAATCCACGTCTCGGGCACGCCGAAGCGCCGCGACGCCTCGGCGATATACTCGGACCAGCGATCGACCGGGGCGCTGGCTGGCTCCCGCGCGAGCGACGGCATCGGCATCGCGAGCAGGAGGACGAAGGCAAGCGGAGTGGCCCCTTTCACCATGTCCAGAGCGGCTCCACGCGGGCGATGACGCGGTCGGTGGAGACCGGGCCGAAATAGCGGCCGTCGAATGAGCTCTCGGGCGCGGCGAGCAGGAACGTCTGGCCAGGCCCAAGCCGTCGGCACCCCCGCCAGACCGGCATCGGCCGCTCGAGGCTGTCGCGCAGGCGGGCCATCCCGACCGCGCGGCCATCGATGCGAACCGTGGCGCCGTCGCGGCACACCAGTGCGCCCACTGTCGCGGCGACCGGTTTCATCAGCGGAACCGTCGCGGGCACATAGCGCCGCGCATCGGCCAGCCGCGCGGCCCATTCGGGTGGCCAGACCAGCACATGATCGCCGACCCGTGGCGGTCCGGCGAGCGGCGAGACCCAATACCAGCCGCGCGGCGCGCTGGCCGAGGGATTGAACACGAGCCGCCATTCGGGCTGCAGCCAGACCGAGGCGGCAATCGCGACGAGACCGAGACCCGACACAGCGCCAAGGCGAACGCGATTCATGTGGAAAACGTCCTGCGCGCCATCGCGGCGGCGTGCGTGAGCGGATCGAACGGACGCGGGTCCTCGCGCGCCGCGATCCGGTTCGCGGCCGCCCGCCAGTGATCGGGATCGACCAGGGCGGGATCGATCCCTGTCGCATCGATGGTATCGAGATAGGCGAAGGCGCGTTTGACCGCCGCCTTACCGGACGCGCGCAGCAGCAGTTCGGCACCCGGGCGCACGCCCGGGATCGTTTCAATGGCGCCGCCCGGCGCCGCGGTCCGCGCAACCGTGAAGGTCCAGCGGATCGTGCCATAGTCGTTGGCGCGCCAATCGACATAGCCAAACAGCCGCCCCGGCGGAAAGCAGGCGATGCCGCTGCGCCCGCGCAGGCGCTCGGCGACCGGCTCGCCGAAGCGCAGCCAAGCGTCGGCCTGGTCGCGGCGGTGCAGCAGCCGCACGGCGGTGAGATGCCGATCGCTCATGCGCGATCCTCCGGGAAAGCATCCTCGAGCATGGCCCGCAGCAGATCGGCGACGGTCTGGCCGCGCTGAAACGCCGCGACCTTGATGCGGCCGCGCAGCGCCGGGGTGACGTCGATCGTGAGGCGCGCGCTGTAATGTTCGCCGCGCCCGGTGCGGCGCTCGGGCGACCGGACCCAGCTGTCGGGATCGCGTGGCCTGGCGGCGAAACCGCGGGCGGGCGCGTCGCCGCTCATGGGATCAGCCCCGCGATTTCGCTGGCGAGCGCCGCGATCTCGCGGGCGCCGGGACCCGCGCCCGCCAGTTCGTCGACGAGCTGGCCCGACCGCATGGCCTGCGCGAAGATCACGCGCTGACCCACCTGCGCCTTGAGCACGGGGGGATCGCTGCTGGCGAGCGCGCTGCGGGTCTCGCGCAGCGTATTCGAGCCGGTCGCGCAGCGGTTGAGCAGGAAGCGCGCGGCAAGATCGGGGCGATAGAGCTGCGCCTCACCGAGCAGCCGCAGCATCTCCGCCGAGGCCCAGCCATCGAGCGGCGAGGGCTGGACCGGGATGAGCACGAGATCGGCGGCGAGCAGCGCCGATCGGGCAAGCCCGGTCACGCGCGGGGGACCGTCGATGAGCACCAGCGCATGATCGCCCGCCAGAGCGGGGAGCTCGCGGTGCAACGTCTCGCGTGCGAGACCGATGACGCCGAACCGGCGCGCATGGCCTTCGCGGGTCCGCTGCTCGGCCCAGTCCAGCGCCGAGCCCTGCGGATCGGCGTCGACGACGAGCACGGGCGCATCCGCGCTCGCCCATGCCCCGGCGAGATGAAGCGCGAGCGTGGTCTTGCCGACGCCGCCTTTCTGGTTGAGCAGGGCGACGATCATCGCCGTTCCCCACAATGCCGCGGCGTTAGCAAGAGTCCGAAGGACTCTTTGTTAGCATAGTTATAGGAGGTCGAATTCCGGTAGGGAATCCAACGACTTCTGAGGAGCGCGGGTTTCCGATAGTCCGAGTCCCCGGTCAACGATCGTCCGACTCGCGCGGTCAACGATAGTCCGAATATGCGCATCACTTTTCCACAGGTCTGCGCCCGCATCGCCGCATGGCGAGATCGAACAGATCGGCGGGCTTGGGGATGAAGACCAGCCGCTCGCGGCCGAGGGCGAATTCGAGCGACAAGACATATCCCGGAAGGGCCTGCCGCGTGACGATCCGGCGCAGATCGAAGGCGAACTGCTTGCGCGGCGAGAGCACGCCGGATTTGAGATGGAGGTGGTCGACATCGAAACTCCAGCCCCCCGCCTGCCGTCCGCCATGCTTGCGGACGACGCGGTAAAGCCAGCGTTCAAGGCCGCCGGTGAGCTGGAAGTAAGCGCGGTCGATGGTGAGAACGAGCGCCTGTTCGAGGACGCCCGCGTAGAACCAGTCGGGGACGATCATCTCGATGCCGAGCGGGCGGCCCGCTGGGTCGAGGCGCTCCTTCCATTCGTTGATCCAGGAGAAGCGATGCCGCCGTCGCTGATGCGGCTGGCGGATCGACGTCGCGATGGTGGTCGACTGCAACCGGTCGAGTGCCGCCTTGAGCCGATCGTAGCTTGCTTTTCCCGTGCCCCGCTCGGTGAAGGACAGGATTTCATGGGGTGTCGCCGCGATCAGCCGGGAGGTGGCAATCCCCTTGTCGCGCGCTTCGACCAGCTGGCTTGCCACCCAGACCAGGACATCGGCGTCCCAGATCGTGGCCATTCCATGTTCCGCGGTCGCTTCGACCAGGATCGAAGTCGACCCCATGCGGAAATCGATCGGTCGTACCCGCTTCGATTTGGCGAGGCTGAAAAACGGCCATGCCATCAGATCCTGCGCGTCGCGCGGCGCGAGATCGCCGGGGATCGCGTGAAAGAGATCAAGCTGCCGCGCAGCAGGGGAGATCAGGCGGCGCATCGCGATCAGCCGCGCGCGGCCAGTTCGGCTTGCGTCGTCGAATTGTAGCGCCGCTGATCAGCCCAAGACTGCAGGTCCGACAGCGCGTAGACCACCCGGCGGCCGAACTTGCGAAAGGCGGGACCGCCGCCGCGCACGCGCTGCTTTTCCAGGGTTCGGGGCGACAGTTTCAGAAAGGCCGCTGCCTCGGCATTGTCGAGATAGTGCGGCGCGGTTTCATCCTGTGTCATGGCGGACATATCCTTCTCCATGTCCCCGCTCGGGCGGAGCGTGGCGCGTTGGAAGAAGGATCGGCGAAGGGGAGCGTAGAAGGAACGGAGGTTCGTTCAGCGGCGTAGATCTCCGGTCCCGAGCAGCTTGCGATAGCCGCCCGCGACAAACTGACGTCCGCGCTTGACGAGATGCCGGACCTGCGCCCGCAACGCGCTTTCGGCGGACCATTCGGCGGCGACCCGTCCGCAGCCGAACAGAAGCACACCCATGTCGCGCTCCGATGCTCCGCAGGCGAGCGCATCCATTACGGCGAGGGTGTGCATGCTGACAAGGACGGCACGCCGGGCGGGCCGCACAGCCGCTGGACAGGCGGGCTGCTCATGCAAGGCGGCGGTGTCGAGCGCGGCGCGGCGTGCCGCGCTCGCGCCTCCGCCGGCGGGCAGGCGATAGGCATAGCATTCGCCATCACCAAGCCGGGGGCAGAGGGCGAGCCGAACGGTCGGCGTCGCGGCGAGTACCGTGGCGCGAAGCAGACGCCCGTCATGGGTCAGGTGCCAGTCACAGCCGCACTTCCACAGATCGAGACGCGGCGCCTCGGGATCGTCCGGAACCGGCACCAGCTGCAGCGGCGGGTCGATCGCCCAGAGCGGGTGGGCCGTTCGAGCGTCGAGCCCGGGGTCTTCGAAGGCATTCAGCATCCAGCGCGCGAGCGCGCGCTCGTCGCGTTTCGCCCAGTCGTGATGATAGTCGGGATTACGGCGCAGATATTCCCAGGCCATCGCGAGATCGTCGAGGCCCAGCACGTAGAGATAGGCGGCGAGTGCCTGCACTGAGCCAGGCTCTTCCAAATTGGGCTCCTGACTGGCTGATTGTGCTGGCGCGACATCCGGAAACCCCCCGGTTCGCCGACGCGGGAAGCGGGGCAATCGACAGGACCGACGCCGCAAGCCGCCCGGGTTGTGCGGCGAAGCGTGGGGCGTATTTACGTCTTTCCGGTTCCGCGCTTTTGCTGGGCGGCCTCGAGGAGCAGCCGGAAGCCAGTGGATGACATCCACCGCGCCCGGTCGAGATGACTTTGCCATGTCGCATGGGCCTTGTCGGAATCGGCATCGCAATCGAGCGCAAGGATGGTGATGGCGGCGTCGCGCCACGCCATGCCAGCCGCTTCGGCGTCGAGCAGTCGAAGATAGGCGGTGTGATGGAGGCGGTCGTAGGGCGTGATCGCCGCTTCTCTCGGCGCCAGGTCCGAAACGCCGGGAACTGCCCCCTTCGAGTCGTCGGAATCGGAGTCCGTCATTCTCACCTTCTTCAGGAGTCGCGCTGAGCCGATCGCGCAAGCCGGTATTGCCATCGGGACAAGTCGTGCACGCGACTCCGCGCCATACTACCCTTAAAGAAGATAAACCTTCAAATATGTATTCGGCGAAATGCCGACATGGATATGAGGAGGCTCGTCGGTCGCAATCTCAAACGGATTCGCGATGCCAAGGACATTCGGCAGGAGAAGCTCGCGGAGCTTTCCGGCTTCGGACAGCAATATATCAGCGATATCGAGCGGGGACGCCGAAACCCGACCGTCGTCACCCTTTTTCATCTCGCAACCGCTTTGGGTGTCACACCTGCCGATCTGGTCGCCTTTGATGGCGGCGATCCCGGCGATGACGTCGCGCCGCAGCGCGCCCGCGGCGGTGGAACACCGAAAGACAACTGACTCCCGACTAAAACCGCGAGCCGGGCGCTTGCGCCCGGCGAGCGAAGCGATTCCAGCGTCCGCGTGGACCTTGGGACGCGCGGACGCCGACCCCAGGCGTAAAGGCGCAGAACCGCGGAGCCGGAAAACCGGCTCCACGGCATCATGCGTCAGCCGGACTTCAGTCGCTGCATGCCTTCGGCCAGCGTCCAGAGCGCACGATTGAGCGTCACATTCTGGTCGATGCCGTTGATCGCGCGGGTCGTGCTGCGGCGCATGCGGCCTTCGGCATTGCGCTTGCGGCCCTGCAGCCCGCCGCGAATGACATTCTCCTGAATGACGTTGAACGTGCTCCACAAGCTACGCCCCACATCCTCGCGGCGGCGCGGCTCGATGATCTGCTCGGGGCGCAAGGGGCTTTCGTCCTCGCCATAGCGGGCCACCAAGCTCACCTCGCCAAGCAATCGCTGCTCCTCGCTCGAAAGCTGAATGTCCTTCATCGTCTCGCTGGCGTCGATCAGGCGCGGGAAGTCCTCCGCGACCGTGTAGACGCCTTCGATGATGTCCTGCTGGATATGACCCTTGTGCGGCACGCGGACCTCCTCGAACCGCTCGCCCGCAATCATGCTGTTGGTGCAAGCAAACCGCAGCATACCGGCAAACATCTGATAGGCGCTCGTGCCATCGTGGCTGTTGACGATGATGACCTCTGCGGCCTCGGGCTTGCCGATGCCATCGTCGCGGCGCAGGCGCAGCATATGCTTGGCATGGCCATGGCGGCTGCCGTCGCGGGGCACCGACTGGACGGCGAAGAACGGGAACCATCCTTCACCGCGCAACCCCTCGACGATGTCGATGGTCGGGACATAGACATAGCGATCCGAACGGCTGTCATGCGCCTCGCGTGCGAAGATCGAGGGGACACGGGCGTAGAGCGCCTCATTGTCGAGCGGCTCCCGTCCGCTGATCTGATGGGCGTTGCGGCCGAACCGGGTGGCAAGCTGATGATACATGGCTGAACTCCTTGGGTCTGGGTTTGAGCGCAGCGAAAGCGCCGCGCTGAAACCCTGCCCGTCGGCGAGACCGGGGGTGCAACCGGAGCGGGCGGCTTCGCGGGGAACCGGCTGCACGGAACCCCGGATCTGATCCGGGGTGGAGGAAGCTGGGCGGAAGCCGCTCCGAAGGGCGCCGGGGGCGGAGCCCCAAGCACCTGACCATCAGATGCCGGACCCTCGCGGTCCGTCCGCATATCGAAGATGGGCAAAAAAATGCCCCGCCCGGATGGGCGGGGCATCGGTGGTGCCGGTCAGCGCGACCAGATGAGTTGGTGCTTGCCGGCTTCGTCGGTCTCGACGAGCGAACCGTAGATCGGAGCCGGGAAGCTCGGATCGTCGAGCTTGACCGAGAGATAGTCGCGGCCCTCGCGGCTGGTCTTCTTCCACGCGGCACCGACTTCGAACTCGCTCTTGCCGGCATAGATGCGGAAGTCTGGGGCCTTGTCGTTGTCCTTCTCGACGGCGCGGATCTGCGCCGGCTGCGAGAGTGTGAGGGTTTCCAGCTTGCCCGTGAGACGCGAGTCCTGGGCGGTAAAGGTTCCGATGATAGCCATTGTTCAAGTCTCCTGTGCTCGAAGACCACGCCCATCGCGGTCTCGATGGCGCGTCGTCGGCCGGGGCGCGATCGACCCCGCACCGCTTGCGGCCGCAACGCCAGTGAAGGTTTGGCGGCGGGCGGCTTTTTTGTTTCGCGATGCAAAGCGCGTTAGCGCGGCGGAAAAAAGTTGGCCGACGCCTTTGCGGGCAGGCGATTGGTCTCGGCCAGACCAGCCTTTCGAGATACCGTGGCGTGTCCTATTAGGGGCAGGATACGAAACAGAGCGCAATGAACATCGGCGGGCAGCCGCCGCGAAGACGCAACAGATGTCTGGCATTGTCGCGATTCCGAGGGGAGAATGCGATGAAGCTTGCCGTCTATAACGTCGAAAACCTGTTCGACCGCGCCAAGGCGATGAACCTCGACAGCTGGGAGGAAGGCCGCCCGGTGCTCGAGAAATTCGCTGAACTGAACGCGCTGCTTGGCCAGATTGGCTATTCCGCCGCCGACAAGACGCGCATGGCCGAACTGATGCGTGAGCTGGGCCTGGAGAAGTCCGACACCGGACCCTTCGTCCTCCTGCGGCGTAATCGGGGCGGCCTGCTCCGCCGCCCGCAGGCCGGCGGCCTCGTGATCGAGGCGGACGGTCGCGCCGACTGGGTCGGCTCGCTGGAGCTGCGCGACGAGCCGGTCAACGAGCATGCGATGCGCAACACCGCGCGGGTGATGATGGACGTCGACGCCGATGTACTCGGCGTCGTCGAGGCGGAGAGCCGTCCGGTGCTCGCCGCGTTCAACGGCGAAATCCTGCCCGCGCTCGGAGGCCTGCTCTTCCGCCATGTCATGCTGATCGACGGCAATGACGAGCGCGGCATCGACGTGGGGCTGATGAGCCGCGAAGGCTTTCCGATCGGCGCGCTGCGCAGCCATGTCGACGACCGGCTGCCTAACGATCAGCCGGTCTTTTCTCGCGACTGCCCCGAGTTCGAGGTGACGACGCCCAATGGGACGCGGCTGCTGGTCCTAGTCAATCACCTCAAGAGCAAGGGCTATGGCGGCACAGCCGCGTCCAATGCGAAGCGCAAGGCGCAGGCCGAGCGGATCGCGCAGATTTACAAGGGGCTTGTCGATAATGGCGCCAGCCACATCGCGATCATCGGCGATTTCAACGATACGCCGACGAGCGCGCCGCTGGCGCCACTGCTCAACGACACCGATCTCAAGGACGTTTTCACGCACCCGGCGTTCGACGACGGCGGCTATCCGGGCACCTATGGCCTGTGCAATGCCGCGAACAAGATCGACTACATCCTGCTCTCCCCCGATCTGTTTGGTCAGGTGCGGGCGGGCGGAGTGTTCCGCACGGGCATGTGGCCCGGCTCGCGACCTAAGCGCTGGGACGCCTATGCGGAGGTCGGTCGGCCGGCCGATGCGGGCTCCGATCATGCCGCTATATGGGCCGACATCGATATCTGAGGTATAGCCTGCGGGAGCATCCGAAAGCGGCCGCGCCCAGAACGGGCGCGGCCGCGATTTTTTGCGCGATAACGAAAGAAACCGGGACCGCTCGCGCGGCCCCGGCCCATGGCCGCTACTCGGCGGCGACCGCAAGGAACGCGTCGGCATCCTGCGCTTCGGTATCGGGGGCCTCCGCTTCGGAAGGCTGCCCGCTGGCGTCGGCCTCCGTCGCAACCGGTTCGGCCTCCACTGTGTCCGGCTCGGGCGTTCGCAGGATACCCGGCAGCCATCCACTCGCCCCGACAAGCTGCTCCGCCGCCTCGGCCATGTCGCCCTTCTTCATCGGCGCGATGCGCTCCGCTGCCTCGGGGGACACCGCCTCGCTGACCGCTTGCGCGATCTGCGCCTTGGTCACGCGCCCGAAATAGCCGCGCGCGCTCGCCGTCCAGTGCCGCGTCATGTCGAGGTCCACCGCGCGGGCGAGGCCATCCGCCGCCGCGATCCGGCTCGTCGAACGATCCCATGGCAGTTTCACGGCATTGACGGTCAGCGACACGCAATGCGCCAGCAGCGCCGTGCGGCTCTCGCTGTCGATTCCGGCAAGAAAGCCCCACAGGTCTGCCGCGTCCGCAGGCAATTGAACGCCCCATTCGTCGTGCCTTAGCGCCAGCACCTCTGCCGCGCTGCTTTCGGCAATGCCATCGGCATGGCTTTCAAGCGGTTCGCTCGCCACTCGAAGGTCGAGGCAGGACTGGCCAAAGCTGCGATAGAACAGGTCCAGCACCATCGCATGGGTCAGCGCGACCATCGCCATGTCCGGCTGCTCGCCAAGCGCGAGACGAAGGCCAAGCGTCCGATGCGCGGTCAGGTCGCGGACAAGGCTGTCGGAAATGGGCTTGCCGGGATCGGCATCGTCCTCTCCCTCGTCGCCACGCTCGCTGTCGTCCTCGAACGCCTCGCTGTCCTGCGCTTCGGTGCCGTCCTCGTCTTCCGGCCCCGCTTCGGCCTGCGGCTCGTCCTCGGCCCGCACGAACCCGCGCTCGATCTTCGGCTCGCCATGGGAACCGAGCGAGACAAACACGCCGCTACGCGCGATCACGTCCGGATCATAGGCGGAACGCTTCGCGGTGATGGCGTCGATCTCGGCCTCAAGCACCTGCGCCTTCGCCGCCACGTCCTCGGGCATCTCGTCATAGGACGAAAAGCCTTCGATCAGGGCGTCATAGTCGCTCGCCACCTGCTGCAACCGCACCTCGTCCGCGTCGGACAGGGCTTGCGTCTGCGGATAGCTGCGCCGCATACCGTGGTCATAGGGAAAGTCGATTGACGCTTCCGCCCATTTCCAGCCCTCGGCCAGCACATCACCCGCGATCTCGCGCAGCCTCTCGGTCACAAGCGTGTCGAGCAAGCCCGCATCCTCGAAATAGCCGCCGCCATCTTCGGTGAACAGGTCGCGGATGATCGTGCCGCCTGCTTCCGTATAGGCATCCGCTCCGATGAGCACGGCCCGCCGGTCGGTCGCGGGGACATGGCTGGCGGTAAGGTCACGACGGATGATCCACGGTTCCTTGTTGAACGACAGGTTCTCGAACACCTGCTCCTGCCGGGCGTGATCGTCGGTGATGGCGAACGCCGCCAACTGGTCGAGCGTCAGCCCGTCCTGCCTGTAGACGTCCATCAGCTTGGGACTGACCGCGCCCAGACGCAGCCGCCGCCTGACGATATCCGGGGACACGCCAAAGCGCGCGCCGATCTCTTCCGCCCCCCATCCGCGCTCTTGCGAAAGCTCGAAATAACGGCAAACTTCATCCGCAGGGTGCATGCTGGTCCGGGTGACATTTTCGTCGAGGCTGATTTCAGCCGGGTCGTTCTCGGTGTCGAGATAACAGCGGATCGGCTCGATGCGCTTGATCTGCTTGCGCTTGGCGCGCAGCAACTGCGCGAGCCTGCGGCCTTCGCCAGCCGTGACGAAATAGCAGCCGGTCGGCTCGCCGTCCTTCAACTCGGCTTCAACGACAAGGTTCTGGATTTGGCCCTTGTGCTGGATCGACGCGGCCAGCGCCTCGATGGCGGCTTCGCCATGGGGCACCTTGCGCGCGTTGCGGGGCGACTTCTTCAACTTGTTGAGCGGGATATGGATTTCGCCGCTGGCAAGCCCGGTCGTTTGGGTTTGAACGATATCGGTCATCTACCTTACTCCTTGGGTTTCCGCGCAGCGGGAAGCGCCGCGCTGAAACCCTGCCCGTCGGCGAGACCGGGGGTGCAAACGGAGGGGCGGCTTCGCGGGGAACCGGCTGCACGGAGCGCGCCAGCGCGAAGGAAGCTGGGCGGAAGCCGATCCGAAGTGCGCCAGGGGCAGAGCCCCAAGCACCCGCGCCGCGCGAGCGGCGCCACCAAGGACGCACCCTTGCGGCGACCGACCGGCGCGGCGGCGTGCGCGCGGGCCTGTGGGCCAGCCGTCGTCGTGCCCCCCGGGCAGAGCAAGAGTGCCACGCGGCCCTGAAAAGCGCGCGGACCCTGACGGCTTCGTTAGAACGCCGTCAGAGCACGCTCCACTGATTCCCGCGTTCAATCTGCGGCGAACACGCCGCCCCGCCAGGTGATCGTCACGCGGATGCGCCGAAACCCGCGAGGGGTTCGGTCGGAGCGCAGCGAAGATAGAGCGCCGGTCCCGCGAGGGAGGCGCCATTCGTTCTGAAGGAGATGCAGACTCGGCCTATCATCCGATGTGCCTGAGAGCCTCAAATGCCGGCTTCTGGATGCACGAACATTCGCCTGAACACGCCGGACTATGCCCTAAGAGGACAAACAGGTGGACCCGCCGTGGACCCGCGCGCCTGATGGACCCGTGAGTAGGCCTTTCGGCCGAGCCGTAAAATATTGATTTATTTCGGAAAACTGGAGCGGGCGAAGGGATTCGAACCCTCGACCCCAACCTTGGCAAGGTTGTGCTCTACCCCTGAGCTACGCCCGCTCTGGCGGCCGGAGGCTGTGTTCCTCTCGGCGGGTTGCGGCGAACTAGCAGCGGTTGTGTGGATGGGCAAGGGAAGAATTGCAGAAAAATGAAAATCTCTCTCGCATCTGCACAAATATGTTACTTATCAGCAAGTTAAATGTTGCGGGTGGTTCCGAAAGCAGCGCTAAACGGCGGCCGGAGCCGAATCGCGAGCGGAACTCGCCTTCCCCCTTTCGGGCGAGGACCAACATCTGCTAATCTGACGTGCAATCAGCCGAACTTTCCTCTCGGGCGGATCATTTGTCGCCGCTCTTCGTAATGACCAGCAGATCAGGAGGGATGGACCAGCCATGACGTCCGACCATGTCACCCGCCGCGGCCTGTTTCAGGGCGGCGCCGCCCTTGCGGCGACCGCCCCGCTTGTGTCGCAGGCGATGGCCGCCCCTGCGCAGCCGAGCAGCAAAGGAACCCCGATGAGTCCCGTCGAACTGACCGTCAACGGCCGCGAGGTCCATCTGCAACTGGACCCGCGCACTACGTTGCTCGATGCCTTGCGCGAACATCTGCATCTGACCGGCACCAAGAAGGGGTGCGACCATGGCCAGTGCGGCGCGTGCACGGTGATCGTGGAGGGGCGGCGCATCAACAGCTGCCTGACCCTCGCCGTCATGCATGATGGCGAGAAGGTGACGACGATCGAGGGGCTGGGCACGCCCGAGGCGCTGCACCCGATGCAAAAGGCCTTCATCGTCCATGACGGCTATCAATGCGGCTATTGCACGCCGGGACAGATTTGCTCGGCCGTTTCGGTGCTGGAAGAGATCGATGCCGGCATTCCCAGCCATGTGACCGAGGATCTGGCGCAGGTCGCCTTCAGCGATGCCGAACTGCGCGAGCGGATGAGCGGCAATATCTGCCGCTGCGCCGCTTATTCCAACATCATCGCGGCAATGCGCGATGTCGCCGGGGAGACGCAGGCATGAAGCCCTTCACCTATGAGCGCGCCGCGAGCGTGGAAGCGGCGGCGAAAGCGGCGGCTTCGGTCCAGGGCGCGCGTTTCATCGCGGGCGGGACCAACCTGCTCGACCTCATGAAGCTTCAGGTCGAAACGCCGGCCCATCTGGTCGATGTCAATCATCTGGGGCTCGACCGGATCGAAAAGACGGAGGAAGGCGGGCTGCGCATCGGTGCGCTGGTGCGCAATACGGATCTGGCCGCCGACCAGACCGTCCGCCGCGACTATGCGGTGCTCAGCCGCGCGCTGGTGGCGGGCGCTTCGGGGCAACTCCGCAACAAGGCGACGACGGGCGGCAATTTGTTGCAGCGCACCCGCTGCCCCTATTTCTACGACACGCGGATGCCCTGCAACAAGCGCAAGCCCGGCAGCGGTTGCGGCGCGATGCAGGGGATGAGCCGCAGCCTTGCCATTTTGGGCGTCAGCGACGCCTGTATCGCCCAGCATCCCAGCGACATGGCGGTGGCGATGCGGTTGCTGGACGCGCAGGTCGATATGGTCGGCGCGGACGGCGCGAAGCGATCCGTCCCGATTGCCGATTTCCACCTGTTGCCCGGCGACACGCCTGACAGGGAAACGGTGCTCAAGGCGGGCGAGATGATCACGTCCGTGACATTGCCAAAGCCGATCGGCGGCGCCCATGTCTATCGCAAGGTGCGCGACCGCGCATCCTATGCCTTCGCGCTGGTTTCCGTGGCGGCGATCTTTGGCGAGGACGGGACGGCGCGCTTCGCCTTTGGCGGGATCGGCGCGAAACCCTGGCGGGTTGCGGCGGCCGACGCGGCGGCGAAGCAAGGCGCAAAGGCGGTCGCGGAGGCGGCGCTCGCGGGCGCGCGCACCACCCATCATAATGAATTCAAGCGGCCGCTGGTCGAACGGACGCTGGCGTCGCTCTATCGGCAGCAGGAGGCACGGGCATGAAGTTCGATACCCCCGCGGGCATCAACCCGATCGACAAGGGCCGGGTGGTGGGCATTCCCCACGACCGCATCGACGGCGCCGCCAAGGTGACGGGCACCGCCCCCTATGCCTATGAGCGGCATGACGCCGCGCCCAATGCCGCCTATGGCTGGATCGTCGGCTCCGCCATCGCGACGGGGCGGATTGCCGCGATGGACCTGCGCGCGGCGGAAAGCGCGCCCGGCGTGATCGGCATCGTCACCCACGCCAATGCGGGCAAGCTGGGCAAGGGCAATATGAACACCGCGCCGCTGCTGGGCGGGCCGCAGATCGATCATTATGAGCAGGCGCTGGCGCTTGTGATCGCCGACACGTTCGAAAATGCGCGCGCCGCCGCCGCACTGGTGCGGATCGACTATGCGGCCGAAGACGGCAAGTTCGATCTGGCGGCCGAGCGGCTGAACGGCGTGATCCCGCCGGAGGGCTTTGGCGGGCCGGCCGACACCAAAGCGGGCGATTTCGATACCGCCTTTGCCCGCGCGGCGGTAAAGGTCGAACAGACTTACACCACACCTGACCAGAGCCATGCGATGATGGAGCCGCACGCGACGATCGCCGCCTGGAACGGGGACAAGCTGACGCTCTGGACATCCAACCAGATGATCGCCTGGAGCGTGGGCGAAATGGCCAAGACGCTGGGCATATCCAAGGACAATGTCCGGCTGGTGTCGCCCTATATCGGCGGGGGTTTCGGCGCGAAGCTGTTCCTGCGCGCCGACGCGCTGCTGGCGGCGCTGGGCGCGAAGCAGGTCGGCCGCCCGGTCAAGGTCGCCATCGCCCGTCCGCAAATTCCCAACAACACCACCCATCGCCCCGCGACCATCCAGCGCATCCGGCTGGGCGCGGACAAGGATGGCGTGATCGATGCGATCGCGCATGAAGTCTGGTCGGGCGACCTGCCCGGCGGCGGCGCGGAAACGGCGGCGCAGCAGACGCGCCTTCTCTATCGCGGCGCCAACCGCATGACCGCGCACCGGCTGGTCACGCTGAACCTGCCCGAAGGCAATGCCATGCGCGCGCCGGGCGAGGCGGTGGGCCTGCTGGCGCTGGAAGTGGCGATGGACGAACTGGCGGAAGCCAGCGGAGTCGATCCGGTCGAACTGCGCATTCGCAACGATGTGCAATATGACCCCGAGGCCGGGCCGCAGCGCCCCTTTTCCAGCCGCAAGCTGGTGGAATGTTTGCGTGCGGGCGCCGATCGCTTCGGCTGGGCCAAGCGTAACCCGAAGCCGGGCCAGGTGCGCGATGGGCGCTGGCTGGTCGGCATGGGCATGGCGTCGGCCTTCCGCAACAACCTCGTCGGCAAGTCGGGTGCGCGGATCGGCGTCGATACGAAGGGGCGGATCATCGTCGAAACCGACATGACCGACATCGGCACCGGCAGCTATACCATCATCGGCCAGACCGCGGCGGAGATGCTGGGCGTGGACCTCGACCAGGTGACGGTGCGTCTGGGCGACAGCCGCTTCCCCGTGTCGGCGGGATCGGGCGGCCAATGGGGCGCGAACAGTTCCACCGCAGGCGTCTATGCCGCCGCCATGGCGTTGCGGGCGAAGCTGGCGGAAAAGGCCGGCTATCCTGCCGACAAGGCGCAATTTGACGACGGTCTGGTGAAATTCGGCAACCAGTCGCAGACGCTGGGCGCGTTGGCCGGCGGCGAGGGTATCTGGGCCGAGGACAGTATGGACTATGGCGACCTCGACAAACGCTATGCCCAGGCGACCTTCGGCGCGCATTTCTGCGAGGTCGGGGTCGATATGGACACAGCAGAGGTGCGCATCCGCCGGATGGGCGGGGCTTTTGCCGCCGGCCGCATCCTCAATCCCAAATCCGCGCGCAGCCAGGTGATCGGCGCGATGACCATGGGCGTGGGCGCGGCGTTGATGGAGGCGCTGGACGTCGACACCCGCTTCGGCTTCTTCGTCAACCACGACATGGCCGAATATCTGGTGCCGGTCCATGCCGACATCCCCCATCAGGACGTGTTGTTCGTCGATGAGCTGGACGACAAAAGCTCGCCGATGAAGGCCAAGGGCGTGGGCGAGCTAGGCATATGCGGCGCGGGCGCGGCGGTGGCCAACGCCATCTACAACGCCACCGGGATCCGGCTGCGCGACTATCCGCTGACGATCGACAAGCTGCTCAAGGCGCAGGCGGCCTGAACGAACGGATGGAACTGGCGGCGAATTACACGAAATTCGCCGCCACGTCCGCCGGCACGCGCAAAATCCGGCCCGACGCCTTGTCGATGATCGCCCAGGTGGATTTGGCCGCGACCTTCACCTTGCCGTCCGGCCCGGTAAATTCGATGAACCGGTCGAACCGCGCCCCGCGCGGCCCCTGCGGGATCCAGGTGCGCGCCGTCACTGTCTCCCCCTCGGTCACATTGCCGCGATAATCGACCTCATGCCGGGTCACGACCCAGATATAGGCCTCCACATGGGCGGGATCGGCATCGCGCCGCCAATGTTCGACCGACACCTGCTCCATCCACTGGACCCAGACGGCGTTGTTCACATGGCCCAGCTCGTCAATATGTTCGGGAAGCGCGGTGATCTCTTTGGTGAAACTCGACGCCATCAATCCTCCACGCCCAATTGCCACAAGATGAAGGCGAATTCCTCCGCCGTTTCATGCAGGCTTTCGAAGCGGCCCGACTTGCCGCCATGGCCCGCGCCCATATTGGTCTTGAGCAGCAGGATATTATCGTCGGTCTTGGTCGCGCGCAGCCTCGCCACCCATTTCGCCGGTTCCCAATAGGTGACGCGCGGATCGTTCAGGCCCGCCGTCACCATCAGCGGCGGATAGGGTTGCGCCTTCACATTGGCATAGGGATCATAGCTGTGGATCGTGCGGAACGCGGCCTCATCCTCGATCGGATTGCCCCATTCGGGCCATTCGCCCGGCGTCAGCGGCAGCGTTTCGTCCAGCATGGTGTTGAGCACGTCGACGAAGGGCACATGCGCCACCACCGCGCCCCACAGGTCGGGGTCCGAGTTGATGACCGCGCCCATCAGCTCGCCGCCGGCCGATCCGCCCGAAATGCTGATCCGACCCCGGCTCGCATAGCCGCGCTCGACCAGCCCCTTGGCCACGTCGACAAAATCCGTGAAGCTGTTGCTGCGCTTGTCCAGCTTGCCGTCCAGATACCATTGCTGGCCAAGGTCGTCGCCGCCGCGAATATGGGCGAGGGCAAAGGCGAAGCCGCGATCCAGCAGCGACAGGCGGCTGGTGGAAAAGCCCGGTTCCATGGCGATGCCATAGGCGCCATAGCCATAGAGGTGCAGCGGCGCGCTGCCGTCGCGCGGGAAATCCTTCGGATAGACGATCGACACCGGAATCTGCGTGCCGTCGCGTGCCGGGATCATCAGCCTTTCGGTGGCGTAGCGGGTCGCGTCATAGCCTGAAGGGATTTCCTGGACCTTCAGCACCGCCAGTTCGCCCGTCGCCAGATCATAATCATAGATGGTGTCGGGCGTGACCATCGATTCATAGCCGATGCGCAGCTTCGTCACATCATATTCGGGATTGTCGTCCAGCGACGCCGAATAGCTCGCCTCGGGAAAGGGGATGCGCTTGGGCGTGTGGGTCGCATAGTCGCGCAGCTCGATCTGGTCGAGCCCGTCCTGACGTCCCTCGGTGACGTAGAAGCTCTTGAACAGGGTGAAGTCGGTCAGGTAGAAATGGGCGTCGGCGCCGATCACTTCTTCCCACTGGTCGGGCGCTTCGAGGGTCGCCCTGGCCAGCCGGAAATTGGGGTGGGTGTCGTTGGTGCGAATGTAGAGCGTGCCTTCATGCTCATCGACATCATATTCGCGCCCCGCCTTGCGCGCCGCGACGAGGAGCGGCTTGGCGGTCGGATTGTCGGCGGGCAACAACCACGCCTCGCTGGTCACATGGTCGCCGGTGGCGATGACGATATATTTTTCCGAGGAGGTGAGACCGATCGAGACGCGGAACCCCTCATCATCCTCATGGAACAGCTCGACATCGCTCTCGACGCTCTGGCCCAGCCAGTGCAGCCGCGCATTGTCGGTCCGCCAATTCTCGTTGGCGAGGCCATAGAGCAGCCCCTTGCTGTCCGACGTCCAGACCAGCGACGACAGCGTGTCGGGAATGACTTCGGGCAATATCTCGCCCGAAAACAGATCCTTGATCCGCGCCTCGAACCGTTCCGACCCGTTGGTGTCGATGGCGTAGGCGAGGTAGCGACCGTCCGGGCTGACCGACATCGCGCCGAGGCGAAAATAGTCATGCCCCTCCGCCAGCGCCGGTTCGTCCAGGATCAGCTGATCGTCGCCCCCTGCGACGGGCTTGCGATACCATTTGCGATATTGCGCGCCCGTTTCGAAGGCGCGCCAATAGACATAGTCGCCATCCTTTTGCGGAACCGACTGGTCGTCTTCCTTGATGCGCCCCTTCATTTCCTGGAACAATGTGTCGAGCAGCGGCTTGCGGGGGGCCATCGCCGCCTCGAACCAGCTATTTTCCGCCTCCAGATAGGCCAGCACGTCCTTGTCCTTGACGTCGGGATAGCCCGGATCGCGCAGCCAGGCATAATCGTCCGAAACGGTGATGCCATGATGGGTGATGGCGTGGGGGCGGCGCTGGGCGATGGGCGGCGTGCTGGTCTGGGTCATTCAGGGTCCATGTCTGTTCTTGGAGCGTCTGTTCTTGGGGGGGGCGCTGGCATAAGCGCCCCGGCCTCTCTATGTTGTCGCCTTCATGCCCGGTGCAAGGGCCGAATGAATTCAAGGGAAGTTTGATGTCCAGTTATGAAGACCGCCTGAAGGCTCTCCGCGCACAGTTGGTGCGTCAGAAGCTGGACGGCTTCGTGGTGCCGCTGACCGACGAGCATATGAGCGAATATGTCGGCGCCTATGCCCAGCGTCTCGCCTGGCTGACCGGATTTCAGGGATCGGCGGGCAGCGCGGTGGTGCTGCCGCAGGAAGCGGCGATCTTCGTCGATGGCCGCTACACGCTCCAGGTGCGCGAGCAGGTTGACGGAAACCACTGGCAATATGAAAGCGTGCCGCAGACCTCGATCGCCGCATGGTTGAAGGATCATGCGGGGCAGGGCGCGCGCATCGGTTACGACCCCTGGCTCCACACCCGCGCCTGGGTGCAGCAGGCGACCGAGGCGCTGGCCGAGAAGGGCGCGGAACTGGTGGCGGTGGACACCAACCCGGTCGACGCCGTCTGGCCCGATCGCCCAGCGCCCAGCGCCGCCCGGCTGGTGGTGCATGACGATCGCTTCACCGGACGCAATTCGGCGGAAAAGCGGGCGGAAATGGCCGACTGGCTGACCGCGAAAAAGGCCGACGCGGCGATCCTGTCGGCGCTGGATTCGATCGCCTGGACCTTCAATATCCGGGGCAAGGATGTCGATCGCACGCCGGTCGCGCTCGCCTATGCGATCGTCCATGCCGACGCGACCGCTGACCTGTTCGTCGCGCCGGAGAAGATGGAGGAAGCCGTCGCCCAGCATCTGGGCAATGCCGTGCGTGTCCATGACCGCGCCGTCTTCGCCGATGCGCTGGCGGGGCTTGGCGGCAAGACCGTCATCGCCGATCCCGAACGCGCCGTCGCCGCGATCTTCGAAGCGCTGGAAGAGGGCGGGGCGCAGGTGCTGGCGCTGCGCGATCCCGCCATCCTGCCCAAGGCGATCAAGAATGACGTCGAGATCGCCGGGCACAAGGCGGCGCAGGCGCGTGACGGCGCGGCGCTCAGCCGCTTCCTCCACTGGATCGCGGTCGAGGCGCCCAAGGGCGGCCTGACCGAATTGTCCGCCTCCGACCGGCTGGAATCCTTCCGCAAGGATAGCGGGCTGCTGGAAGACCTGTCCTTCGACACGATCAGCGGCGCGGGACCGAACGGCGCCGTCGTCCATTATCGGGTCGAGGAAAAGACCAATCGCCCGATCGAGAGCGGCAGCCTCTATCTGGTCGATTCGGGCGGGCAATATCGCGACGGCACCACCGACGTCACCCGCACGGTGGCGATCGGCACGCCGACGCAGGAGATGCGCGACCGCTTCACCCTGGTACTCAAGGGCCATATCGCGCTTGCCCGCGCCATCTTCCCCAAGGGCACGCGCGGCGGCCAGCTTGATATTCTGGCCCGCCAATATCTATGGGCGCAGGGGCTGGATTATGCCCATGGCACCGGCCATGGCGTCGGCAGTTTCCTGTCGGTGCATGAAGGGCCGCAGCGGATCGCGACGTTCGGCGGCGGGGACGAGCCGCTGGTGGCGGGCATGATCCTGTCCAACGAGCCGGGCTATTACAAGACCGGCGCCTATGGCATCCGCATCGAAAATCTCGTGCTGGTCGAGGAACGCGCGATCGCCGGCGCCGAAAAGGAGATGCTGGGCTTTGAAACCCTCACCTTCGCCCCGATCGACCGCGCCCTCATCGACACCGGCCTGCTGAGCGCGGAGGAACGGGGGTGGGTCGACAGCTATCATGGCAAGGTGCTGGAGGTTGTCGGGCCGCAGCTGGATGGCGATGCGCTTGCCTGGCTCAAGGCCGCCTGCGCGCCGCTATGATGTGAAGATCAGGTGATGGAGGGATCGCCGTCGGGCGGTTCCTTCGCCGCTTCCTCTCGCGTCGATTCCCGGCTCTGGGCCTTGCGCCGCCGCAGATTATCGCGCAGCGCCTGCGCCAATCGGGCCTTTTTCTCGTCCAGGGTTTCGGTCATGGACATGCGCATAAGCAAAATGCGTCATCCGCCGCAACCCGCCTTGACATGGGCGGTGCGGGCGGCCATAGGCCCGGCTCCGCGACGCGAACCGCGCCGTGGAGCAGAAATAGAGTGCTGCCGTAGCTCAGTGGTAGAGCGCATCCTTGGTAAGGCTGAGGTCGTGAGTTCAATCCTCACCGGCAGCACCATTTCTCCCTCGTCCCGAAATCGACCCGTCTGACCCGTCTCGCCCGATGAGACGCCGGGGTCCGCTACACCAGCCCCAGCCGGGTCAGTTCGCCCAGCAGCGCGGGCGGCATCGCGTCGAGATCATCCGCCTCGCCGCCGCCCAGATCGGGCGGCGCATCCTTGTCCTCCAGATAGCGCCAGCCCTGATGCGCCCGCTTGGGCAGTGCGCGCACGGGGATCAGCGTCGGCGCCAGCCGTATCCAGTAGCGGCCCTGTCCCGTTTCCTGAAAGCCCAGCAGCGGGCTGCGCCCGACCAGCGCATGGCCGTGAATCCAGTATAGCGATCCGCCGGTCATTTCATCGAGCCGCTTGGGCAGATAGCGGGTGGTGAGCCGCGCTTCGTCCGCATGGCTTTCCAGCCAGGCGCGCAAGGAGGCGGGGCCTTCGCTCTGAAAAGCGATCTTTGTGAGGTGCAGGGGCATGGGATGCCCTAAATGGGCGTTCGCGTCAGCCGGTCAATCCCGCTGCCGTGGCCAGGCTCAGGAAAGCGAAGAAACCCATCGAATCAGTAATCATCGTGACGAAGATGGAGGATGCGACCGCCGGGTCCAGGTTCATCCGGTCGAACGCCAGCGGCACCGCCGCGCCGGCCAGCCCCGCGGTGACGATATTGATCATCATCGCCGCGGCAATCACTCCGCCCAGCGCCATATCCTGGAATACCAGTCCCACGCCGATCCCCAGCACCACCGCCACCGTCGATCCGTTGAGCAATGCCACGCGGATTTCGCGCAATATCGTGCGGCGGGCGTTGGACCCGGTGATCTGGTTGGTGGCGAGCGCGCGTACGGTCACCGCCATGGTCTGGCTGCCGGCATTGCCGCCCACGCCCGCCACGATCGGCATCAGCGTGGCGAGCGCCACCATCTTCTGGATCGTGCCTTCGAAAATGCCGATGATGGTCGAGGCGACCAGCGCGGTCAGCAAATTGGTGAGCAGCCAGCGCACCCGCGCGCGATAGCTGTCCATCACCGGTTCGTTGATGTCGCCTTCGCCCGCGCCGGACAGGCGGAGAATATCCTCGCCCGCTTCTTCCGAAATGATGTGGACGATGTCGTCGACGGTGATCATGCCGACCAGCCGGCCGCTGGCGTCCACCACGGCGGCGGAGATCAGCGCATATTTCTGGAAGCGCAGCGCGACCTCTTCCTGGTCCATGTCGACCGGGATCAGCGTCTGTTCCCGCTTCATCAGGTCGGACATGGGGACGCCGCGCGGACAGGTCAGGATCCAGCTCAACTGGCAGGTGCCGATCGGCCTATGCCCTTCATCGACGACAAAGATTTCCCAGAAGTCGCGGGTCAGGTCGCCGCTGTCGCGCAGATAATCGATCACCTGCCCGACCGTCATATGTTCGGGCACCGCGACCAGATCGCGCTGCATCAGGCGGCCGGCGGATTCTTCCGGGTGCGACAGGGCGCTTTCGATCGCGGCGCGATCTTCCGGCTCCATCGCGTCGAGGACGGCCTGCTGGTCGGCCTCCTCCATATCCTCGATGATCGCGACCGCGTCGTCAGTGTCCAGTTCGGACGCGAACTCGGCCACCTGTTCGGGCGCCAGCGCACCGATCAGGTCGTCGCGGACATAGTCGTTCAGTTCGGACAGAACTTCCGCGCCGACCAGGTCGCCCAGCGCGGCGGCTACGTCGGCGCGCCGGTCCGACGGGGCGAGTTCCAGCAGGTCGGCAATGTCGGCGGGGTGCAGCGGCGATACCAGATCGCGCGCCTTTTCGCTGTCGCCCTCCTCCACCGCATCCAGCACCGCGGTCAGATATTCGGGCTTCAGGCGATCATCCTCATCGTGGCTGGCCTCGGCCGCCTCGATCAGCGTGTCTTCAAAATCATCCCCATGGACAAGGGGTTCGGCCATATCGCCGCGCTCGCTCATGGCGCCCCCTACTGTCCGGTTCCTGTAACATTTAGTCGCTTTCGCCCATGCACGGGGGAAATGCAATGGGGAGAGAGCGCTTCCATCCCCCTCATTAGCCTTTATATGGACTCATTCCACACTACCCCGGCAAGAGAGGATTCCATGGCCGACGAAACGCTCACCCTCACCCTCGACAGCGGCGGCGATGTCGTCATCAAGCTGCGCCCGGACCTCGCGCCCGGCCATGTCGAACGCATCACCACGCTTGCCAAGGACGGTTTCTACGACGGCGTGGTCTTCCACCGCGTCATCCCCGGCTTCATGGCGCAGGGCGGCGATCCGACCGGCACCGGCATGGGCGGGTCGAAACTGCCCGACATCAAGGCGGAATTCAGCCGCGAACCGCATGTGCGCGGCGTCTGCTCGATGGCGCGCTCATCGAACCCGAACAGCGCCAACAGCCAGTTCTTCATCTGCTTCGACGACGCCACTTTCCTGGACGGCCAATATACCGTCTGGGGCGAAGTGTCGGCGGGCATGGAGCATGTCGACGCCCTGCCCAAGGGTGAGCCGCCGCGCACACCCGGCAAGATCGTCAAGGCGACCATCGCCTGATCCTGCTTCCATTGGCTGCGCGTCCCGTCCAGGGGCGCGCAGCCAATGGGCTTTACTGCACCTTGCGGGCCATCCCGTCGGTCATGGAAATGGTCTTGGCCATCTCCATGCCATTATCGGCTTCACCTGCGTCTTCCGGCGCATAGGCGCCGATCGACTGGATATGCCAGCGACGCTGTTCCTCGGACGATCCGGGAACATCGTTGACCCGGCGCAGCGTGACCTGCCGCAGCGCGTACCAGGGCTTGCCATTGGCGGCGATGCGGCCATAGACCTGCACCGGCACGGTCACATAGAGCGATCCGGCCGCGCCTTCGGGTTCGGACGGAGCGCCGACATTGGCGTGGATCTCACTGAAACCCCTGAAGCGCGCAGCGAAATGCGCGTCATCCTGCGCGCCGATCGCGGTCGAGGGGTTCCACAGATCCTGCGCATCCTCGAACCGCTTTTCCTCCAGCAGGCCATAATAGCCCTGCACCACCTGCGCCGCGCCCTGGGCGCTGTCGGGATCGATCGATCCTTCCGCGATCGGGGCCGGATCGACCGGCAGGCCGCCGGGAGTGCCCGGCGCTGGCGGGTTCAGCGGCTCCATCAGCGACATCGCCTCGGCCCGGACGTTATTTTCGATCTGCGCGGTATTGGCGCCATTGGCGAGATTGTCGATCGCGCTTTCCTCCCGCCCGTCGCACGCGGCGACGAGCAGCAGGGAAAGGAGCGCGGCGGTCTTGACCCTATCCCGCATCAGTTCGGGCGCGTCCGTGGTGACGGTTCGCGACCGCTCCTCGACGGGCGCCTGGCCCGGCTGGCGGGCGCGGTCCGGTTGCCGATGCTGCGCTGCGGCCGGGGCTGGCTCGCCTGCGGACGGGGCTGCGGCGGGCGACGGACGGCATCATTGCCGTCGCGTCCTCGTCCGCCCTGCCAACGGCCACGATCATTGCCGCCATCGGGCCGGCCATTGCGATCCGGCCGCGCATAGTTGCCGGGTCGGCCATCGCGGTCGGGCCGCTGCCAGTTGCCCGGCCGGCCATCGCGATCGGGCCGCCCGTCATTGCCGCGCCAGTTGCGCCGCCCGTCGCGATCGCGGCCGCGATCGTCCCGCCGGTCGGCGCGGCGTGCTTCCCAATAGCTGCGCTGGCTGTTCGTCCAGCGGTGGCGCTTTCCGCCCCGGTCGTAGACATAATAGCCGGTGCCCGGATAATAATAATTATTGTACCAGCCATATTGGCCGCCGCCATAATAGCCGGGGCTGTAATAGGGGTCATAATAGCCGCCGCCATAATAGCCGCTGCCCACGCTTACGCCGCCATAGCCATAGCCGTCATCATAGGCGCAGCCGCCCAGGACCAACGCGCCGGCAAGGCCTATGGCGGTCAGAACCCGTTTTGCGGTTCCAGTCATCGCCTGTCTCCTTATCGTCTTTCTGATGACGGGATAACGCCTTCAGTTTGAATTGGTTGTGAATGGCGCCCAGGACAAGGGGCAAGCATTTATTCTTTGTTCAGAAATCCGCCCTTTCGTTCATCCTGATGACAGAAACCGTGTTCTTTCCGTCACATAACCGCTTTTCAGGCGATTTTCGCGACCGGTTCAGGAAACCTTCCGGTGGGTCCGGTCATTTTCGTTCCTGCCGCGCCGGTCGCTTCCAGCGCCAGACATGCGGCCCGGCGGGTCCACACCGCCGCACCATCCCCAACAGATAATAAAGGGTCATACCCATGAAGACATTGCTTTTCACGGCAGCCGCTGCCGCGTCCCTGATTCCCGCCGCCGCTCTGGCGCAGGATGATGCCGGTTCCACCCGCCGCGTCGAACCCTATGTCGCCGTCATGGGCGGCGTGGACAATTTCGACAGCGAAACCGGCAAGGAAGGCATTCCGCCCGTAGGCTACAAGGGTCGCATGGTCGAAGGCGTCGCCGGTGTGAACTATAATGTCGCCGGCCCGGTCGTCGTCGGTGTCGAAGGCAGCGCGGCCAAGGGCGTTTCCGGCGACATCGACTGGGAATATGGCGTGGCTGGCCGCGCCGGCGTGAAGGCTGGCAAGGACAGCCTGATTTTCGGCAAGGTCGGCTACAGGTGGACAAATTTCGACGCGCTCGGCCCCGACAGCCCTGATTTCCATGGCACCACCTATGGCGCGGGCGTCGAATTATCGGCCGCAGACATGGGCGGTTCGGCCCAGAGCAGCAATATCCGCCTGCGCGTCCAGGCCGACACGCTGGGCAATTTTCGCTCGATCCGTCCGATGGCGGGCGTGGTCGCGAAATTCTGATCTGATCGGGGCGGGTCGGGTGCGCGTCACCCGGTCCGTCCCGTCCCGGTCATCTCTCGTATGAGAGTTGGGGTGCGGAACGGTCTTTAGGACTGCGGCCGTTCCGCATTCCCCGTGCGTCTTGCCATTCCCGTCCGGTCCCGCCATCAGGTCACATGAGCTGGCATTTCTGGATCGACCGCGGCGGCACCTTCACCGATGTGGTGGCGCGCGACCCCGACGGGCGGCTGCACGTCGTCAAGCTGCTTTCCAGCGATCCCGAACGCTATGTCGACGCCGCCGTCGAAGCGGTGCGCCGCCTGACCGGCGCGGGCGACGGCCCGGTCCCATCCTGTGCCCTGCGCATCGGCACCACCATCGCCACCAACGCCCTGCTGGAGCGCAAGGGCGAACCGGTGCTGCTCGCTGTGACGCGCGGCTTTCGCGACGCGCTGCGCATCGGCACGCAGGAACGGCCCGACCTCTTCGCGCGCCATATCCAGTTGCCCGATCCGCTCTACGCCGACGTGGTGGAGATTGACGAGCGGCTGATGGCCGACGGCACGATCCGCCGCCCGCTCGATGAAGCCGCCGCCCGCGCCGCGCTGCAAGCCGCGCATGACAGCGGTCTGCGCGCCGTCGCGATCCTGCTGATGCACGGCTATCGCTATCCGGCGCATGAGCGGCGGCTGGCCCGGATCGCGGCGGAGATCGGCTTCACCCAGATCAGCGCCAGCCACGATGTCGCCCCGCTCATCAAGCTGATCGGGCGGGGCGGCACCACGCTGGCCGACGCCTATCTCTCCCCCGTGCTGCGCAACTATGTCGATGGCCTGCGCGCCGCGCTGGGCGAAGGCGCCGACATGTTGTTCATGCAATCCAATGGCGGCCTGACGCCGGGCGACCTGTTCCGCGGCAAGGATGCCGTCCTTTCGGGGCCTGCCGGCGGCATTGTCGGCCTGGCCCGCACCGCGCGGCAGGCGGGCTTTGACCGGGTGATCGGCTTTGACATGGGCGGTACATCGACCGACGTGTCCCATTATGCCGGCGCCTATGAGCGCGACAATGAAGCGCGGGTGGCGGGCGTGCGGCTGCGCGCGCCGATGATGCGAATCGACACCATCGCGGCGGGCGGCGGCTCGGTCTGTTCCTTCGTCGACGGACGTTTCCGCGTCGGCCCGGAAAGCGCCGGGGCCGTGCCGGGTCCGGCCTGCTACCGCCGTGGCGGCCCGCTCACCATCACCGACTGCAATGTCATGCTGGGCAAGATCCAGCCCGATTTTTTCCCCAGCCTGTTCGGCCCTGACGGCGACCAGCCGCTCGACCGTATCGCTGTCGAGCAGCGCTTCGCCGACCTCTGCGCGCAGGTGGAGGCGGAAACCGGCCGGCCGATGTCGCCGCAGGACGCCGCGCAGGGGTTCATCGCCGTCGCCGTCGCCAACATGGCCAATGCGATCAAGCGCATCTCGGTCGCGCGCGGCCATGATGTCAGCCGCTATACGCTGGTCAGCTTCGGCGGGGCAGGGGGGCAACATGCCTGTCTGGTCGCCGATGCGCTGGGCATGGACCGGGTGATGATCCATCCGCTCGGCGGCGTCCTGTCCGCCTATGGCATGGGGCTGGCGGATCGGCGTTCGGTGCGGGAACGCACGCTGGCCCTGCCGCTCGGCGCCGACACCATGGACGATCTGCACGCCGCCATCGCCGCGCTGGCCGCCGACGCCCGCACCGACCTGCCGCAGGCGGACCGGACCGAAACGCTGCTGCGCCTGCGCTATGATCGCACCGACAGCCTGTTCGACGTGCCGCTGGGCGATCTGGAAACCATGCGCGCCGCGTTCCTGGACCAGCATCGCGCCCGCTTCGGCTTTGCAGGGCAGGGCGCCATCCTCATCGACATGGCGCGGGTCGAAGCCGTTGCCGAAACGCAGGCGGCGATGGACGGCATCGTCGCCTTCCCCGACAAAGCCGCGCCGCCACTGGCGCAGGTGGATATTGGCGGCCTTTGCGCATCCGTCCATGACCGGGCGGGCCTTAAAGCCGACAGCGAAATAGACAGCCCCGCGCTCATTATCGATCCCGTGTCCACCACCGTGGTCGAACCGGGCTGGCGCGCCCGGATCGACGCCATCGGCAACTTGATCCTGACCCGTCACCAGCCGCGCCCCATGCCCGAAACGGGGAACGCCGATGCGGTCGATCCAGTGCGGCTGGAGGTGATGGGCGGCCTGTTCATGGCGATCGCCGAGGAAATGGGCGCCGCGCTCCAGCACAGCGCGTCTTCGGTCAATATCCGCGAACGGCTCGATTTTTCCTGCGCCCTGTTCGACGCGGCGGGCAATCTGGTCGCCAACGCGCCGCATATGCCGGTGCATCTGGGCAGCATGGGCGACAGCATCCGCGCGATCATGCGTCGGCGCGGCGCCGGACTGGACGGCGTGGCGTTCGACGGGCGCGGGATGCAGCCGGGCGATGTCTATGCGCTCAACGCCCCCTATGATGGCGGCACGCACCTGCCCGATATTACCGTGGTCATGCCGGTGTTCGTGGACGGGCGGGCCGCACCCTCCTTCCATGTCGCGGCGCGCGGCCATCACGCCGATATTGGCGGCATCACGCCCGGCTCCATGCCGCCGGGCAGCCGATCGGTCGAGGAAGAGGGCATCCTGATCGACAATCTGCTGGTGGTGGACCGGGGGACTTTCCGCGAGGGCGCGATTCGCGACCTGCTGGCTTCCGGCCCCTTCCCGGCGCGCAACATCGACCAGAATATCGCCGACCTTTCCGCCCAGATCGCGGCTTGCGCCAAGGGCGCGGCAGAATTGTTACGGATAAGCAACGACTATGGCGTGGACATGGTCGCGGCCTATATGGCCCACGTCCAGGACCAGGCCGAAGCCGCCGTCCGCCGCCTGATCGGGCATCTGTCGGACGGCCGCTTCACCTATGCGATGGACAATGGCGCAGCTGTCCAGGTCGCTGTCGCGATTAATGCCGCCGCCAGATCGGCAACCATCGATTTCACCGGATCGTCGGACCAGTTGCCGGGCAATTTCAACGCCCCGCTTTCGGTCGTGCGCGCCGCCGTGCTCTATGTCGTGCGCACCCTGATCGACGAAGCCGTGCCGATGAACGATGGCTGCCTGAAGCCCGTCACCATCATCGTGCCCGAAGGATCGATGTTGCGCCCGCGCCATCCCGCCGCCGTGGTGGCGGGCAATGTGGAGACCAGCCAGGTCGTGACCGACGCATTGTTCGGCGCGCTGGGCATCATGGCGGGCGCGCAGGGGACGATGAACAATTTCACCTTCGGCAATGACCGTCACCAATATTATGAGACGATCGCCGGTGGCTCCGGCGCCGGTCCCGATTTCGACGGTGCGCCTGTGGTTCAGACCCATATGACCAATAGCCGCCTCACCGACCCGGAAATCCTCGAAACCCGTTTTCCGGTGCTGCTGGAGGAATTTGCCGTCCGCGCCGGTTCGGGCGGGGCAGGGCGGCACCGGGGCGGCGACGGCGCGGTGCGGCGCATCCGGTTCCTGGAGGCGATGACGGCCGGCATCCTCGCCAACCGCCGGATCGTCCCGCCCTTCGGCCTTGACGGTGGCGCGCCGGGCGCTGCGGGTCGCAACTGGGTGGAGCGCGCCGACGGCACGGTCGCGCCGCTCGGTAGCACGGCCGCCGCCGACCTGCGCGTCGGCGACGCCTTCGTCATCGAGACGCCGGGCGGCGGGGGATTTGGGAAAAGCTGAGGCTTAACGCTGCCAGCTCGAATCGATCCGGTCGATCACCCGCACCATGGACTGGAAATCCGGCACGCCCGGACCGACCGGCAGTTGCACGCCCGCCAGGTCGCGCTGATGCACCGCGATCACTTCAGGCGCAATGTCGACCGGCGTCCCCGCCGCGCCCGCCGCCACCTGGATTTCGCAGGCGCGCTGAAGCAGCCAGTGCTTCAGAAACGCCTCCGGCAAGGTGGGGGCCATCACCAGCGTCCCGTGGTTGCGCAGCATCATGACTCGCTTGTCGCCCAGATGCGCGATCAGCCTTTCGCCTTCTTCGAGGCGAATCGTGACGCCCTCGAAGTCGTGATAGGCGACCTGGCCGATGAAGGCGGCGGCGTAGAAGCTGATCGGCCGCAACCCTTCGGCGCAGGCGCTGACCGCCATGCCGGCGGTCGTATGGGTATGGATGATGCAATGGGCGTCGGGCAGGTGGCGGTGAAACACGCCATGCTGGGTGAAGCCCGCGCGATTGACCGGATAGGGGCTGCCGTCCAGCACATGGCCGTCAATGTCGATCTTGACCAGGTTGGACGCCGTCACCTCATGATAGCCCAGGCCAAAGGGGTTGATCAGGAATGCGCTGTCTTCCCCCGGCACGCGCAGGGTGATGTGGTTGTAGATGAGTTCCGACCAGCCCATATGGTCGAAGATGCGATAGCAGGCGGCGAGTTGCTGGCGCGCCTCCCATTCCTGCGGCGTGATGTCGGGCTTATGCGCTGCTGTTGCCATGGCGATCCTCTTTCTGTCATTATCGGGTCATTATCCCCCCGCTCGTCGCAAAAGTCGAGATCGCGGCCTTTGGGCTTGAATTTCCATGACCCGGCTGATAAGGCGCCGCGCACATGGCGCAGGGTGACCTGCGACGACTCACTGGCTTTGCTATTCGGTCGGGCCGTCGGGAAGGACAGATATGTCCCGGCGAAGCGCCCGTTTTTGATTGGAGATTGACGGACTTATGCAGATCATCGTTCGCGACAATAATGTCGACCAGGCTCTTCGCGCGCTCAAGAAGAAGCTGCAGCGCGAGGGCGTGTATCGCGAAATGAAGCTGCGCCGTCACTACGAGAAGCCGTCGGAAAAGCGCGCCCGTGAAAAGGCCGCCGCTGTGCGCCGCGCGCGCAAGATGGAACGCAAGCGCGCCGAGCGCGACGGCGTCCGTTAAGACGCCACGCAACGGGGCGGCGGCGCCGTCCCGTCCCTAGCTGACTTTCCCGCCCCTAATTGCGAGCGCACGCCCATGTCCACGACGGCTGTTCCCCTTCGTCCTATCGCCAAGGGGTCGCTGACGCGGCTCTGGGTCGGCATCGCCGTCGTCGCGCTGGCCGCGGGCGGGCTCGCCTGGGCGGGGCAGCAGGGCGTCGCACCGTCGCCGGCCGCCTTCATGGCGCAAAACGCCCATGAAGCGGGCGTGGTGACGACGGCATCGGGCCTTCAATATAAGGTGCTGGAAGAAGGCGCCGGCCCCAGCCCGACGACCACGGACGTCGCGCTGGTCGGCTATAAGGGCGCGCTGCTGGACGGCACGGTCTTCGATGAAAATCCGCAGGCGCCGATGCCCGTCGATGGCGTCGTCCCCGGTTTTTCCGAAGGCCTGCAAAAGATGAAGAAGGGCGGCAAATACCGCCTGTGGATACCGTCCGACCTGGGTTATGGCGATGAGGATAACGGCCCGATCCCCGGCGGTTCGGTGCTGGTGTTCGACGTCACCATGCATGATTTCAAGTCGAAGGCGGAACTGATGCAGTTGCAGCAGCAGATGATGCAGCAGCCGGGCGCCGCGCCACAGCCGGGCCAGTAACCCGCACAGCCAGACGAGTCGAGGAAGGGGCCGCTTGTCGGCCCCTTTTCAATAGGTCAGGCCGCTTGTCGGCCCCTTTTCAATAAGTCAGGCCGCTTGTCGGCCCCTTTTCTTTTGCCCCATCAGTCCGCGTCGGGGCAGGTGTCGTCAGGCGTTTCGCCAAAGGCCAGGGCGTCGGCGCTGCCGATCTTCGCCTCGCCCGAAAACAGCTGGTCCAGCCGTTCCCTTATGTCGCGGCGATAATGTGGCGTCGCGACTGAACGGGGCGCCGACACTTCGATGTCGCAGGCGATCGCCCCCTTGATCCGCTCCACCGCATCATCGGCCAATATGCCGGCGTTGCGCAGTTCCAAACAGAGCTGCAACAGGCCAACCGCCGTCGCCTGCGCGCGCATCCCGACATTGGTCAGGTCGAAATGCAGCTTCTTCTGTTTGTCCAAACCCACGGTCATGATCCAACTCCTTTTGCCCTTTTCCGTTTATCATGAGGACAAAGCGCTGGACAGCCACGACGTTCCACGGGCCGTTCGGGGCGGGGCTGGCGGCATGACTGCGACATGCCGAAACCTGTAAAGCTAAGATTGCGATGCTTCGCCCGGATGCGCGCGATTCGTCGCGTCCAGCGCCTTGGACCGCTGCTCCAGATAGACTTTTATCATCGCGACGATGGGGTCGGCCAGGAACAGGCCGATGATGCCGAACAAGGCGCCGAACAGGATTTGCGCCGCCAGGATCAACGCCGGCGCCAGGTCGACGGCGCGCTTGGCCACCATCGGCACGATCAGATAGCCATCGACGATCTGCACGGCCAGATAGACCCCCACAGCATAGAGGCCGGTATCGGTGCCGCCCGAAAATCCGACCAGCACGATCAGCACGCCCGACACGATCGCGCCGATATTGGGCAGGAAGGCGAGCAGGCCGGTCAGGATGCCGAGCAGCCCCGCCATCGGCACGCCGCCCGCCCAAAGCAGCAGCCAGGTGCCGACACCTTCCACGGTCATGCCGATGATCCGGCCGAACATCAGCCGCCGCAGCGTCCAGCCCATCTTGTCGGCGATTTCGTAGAAATGCGCGCGCTGCTCCATCGGCAGCATCCAGGCGACCCCGCGCTCATAGAGTTTCGGTTCGACCGCGATGAAGATGGCGAGCACCAGCATCATGACCCCGCTGGTGACCGCGCCGACGGCGGTGCCGACCGCGGCGGTCACCCGGCCCATGGAACTCATCGCCTGCTGCGCCAGTCCTTTGAGGTCTTCGGGCGTGGTGGTGACACCCAGTTGCTGCATCCAGCCGCCGATCCGCATGACCTGCGCTTCGACGATGGTGCGCATCGCCTGCGCCTGCGCCGCCAGGCTGGAGCCGGTGAGATAGAAGGTATAGGCCATGAAGGCGACCGCGCCGAGCAGCACGATGGTCAGCCGCCAGCCGCGTCCGATCGGCAATATCCGCCCCAGCAGGCGCGTGCCGCCATCCATCATCGTCGCGAGCACCAGCGCGCCCATGATCAGCATCAGCGGTTGCGCCAGCAGGACGACCGCCGCGACGGTGATCGCCAGCGCGAACCATACGCCCGCGCGCTTCAGCTCCTGCTGGACCAGGGGGCTGCGGACTTCGCTGGGACCGGGTTCCTCGACATGCTGCTGCGTCTCGCTCAAAATCCGATACCCCTTGCCGTCATTCCGGCGGTGCAACGCTCGCTGGACGCAGGCTGTTCCCGGCCCGTCCGCTGCGGAAGGCATGGAACCAGCTCAACGGGTTCCAGTTCGCATCGCCATCCAGGCTGAAGGTGATGAATTCGGCGCGCCCGCCGATCGCTTCCCACGGCACCGGTCCGCCCAGGCCGTTTTCCGCCAGCGGGGCGCGGCTGTCGGCGCTGTTGTCGCGATTGTCGCCCATCAGGAAGACGTGATTCGCCGGCACGCGGACCGGCCCGTACCAGTCCAGCGTGCTCGGCCCCATGTCGATGGTGACATAGGTCTTGCCATTGGGCAGGCTTTCCTGCCGCACCGGCAGTTCGCAATAATCCCGGCCGTCCGCGCCGGTGACCCGCGCGCCGGGGAACTGGCCGGGCGGGCAGGGGGCGTTGCCGTCGACGGGAATGCGCAGCGGCTTCATCGCCTTCTGCTTCACCGCGACGCCGTTCAGGATCACCCGACCGCCCCGCACTTCCACGATGTCGCCGGGCAGGCCGATGACACGCTTGATATAATCCTCGCGCCGATGGTGGGGCGACACGATGACGATGTCGCCGCGCTGCGGCAGGCGGCCCAGGATGCGGCCGTTCAGGAAGGGGAGGGGGTGAAAGCTGGGCGAGACATAGGACCAGCCATAGGGGAATTTGCTCACCACCAGCCGGTCGCCCTTCAGCAGCACCGGCATCATCGATTCGGACGGAATATAGAAGGGTTTGGCGACGAAGCTGTGGAAGGCCAGCACCGCCAGGATCAGCAGCGCGATGCTCTTGATCTCATGCCACCAGTTGATGCTGCCCTTTTCCGTCTCTTCGGCAGGCGGGGCGCTATCTTCGGGCGTGTCGATGGCCGGCATGGGTGGAGTCTCTCGGCGGTCGCGGGGATGAACCATCACAAAGGCTGCGCTTCAATGATGACGAAGGCCTGCGCCCATGGATGATCGTCGGTGAGCGTCAGATGAATGACGGCCTTATAGCCCTGCGGCACCATCGCTTCCAGCCGCGTCAGCGCCCCGCCGGTCAGCTTGAGCGTCGGTGCGCCCGATGGCGCGTTGACCACGCCGATATCCCTCATGAACACGCCCGCCTTGAAACCGGTGCCCACCGCCTTGGAAAAGGCTTCCTTGGCGGCGAAGCGCTTGGCGAACGTGCCGGCCCTGGTGAAGGGGCGGCGTTGCGCCTTGGCCTGCTCTGCCGCGGTAAAGACGCGCTGCACGAAGCGGTCGCCGAACCGGTCGAGCGAATTCTGGATCCGCTCGATATTGCACAGGTCGGAGCCGAGGCCGATGATCACCTCTTGCCCGCCTTCACCGCGCCAGGTCCATCTGCCGCCGCATTTCGCGGATGCTGGCCTCCAGCCCGCCGAAGATCGCCTCGCCGATCAGGAAATGGCCGATATTGAGTTCGGCGACCTGCGGGATGGCCGCGATCGGCGCGACATTGTCGAAGGTGAGGCCATGGCCGGCGTGCGGCTCGATGCCGTTCTTGGCCGCCAGCGCCGCCGCGTCGGCGATCCGCCGCAGTTCCGCAGCACGCGCAGCGCCTTCCAGATGGGCATAGGCGCCCGTGTGGAGTTCCACGACCGGCGCGCCCAGTTCGACCGCGGCCGCGATCTGGGTCGCGTCCGCCTCGATAAACAGGCTGACGCGGATGTCGGCGTCGTTCAGCTTCGCGACGACGGGCCGCAGCACGTCGATCTGCCCGGCCGCGTCCAGGCCGCCTTCCGTCGTGCGTTCCTCCCGCTTTTCCGGCACGATGCAGGCGGCGTGCGGCTTGTGGCGCAGCGCGATGTCCAGCATCTCCTGCGTCGCCGCCATCTCCAGGTTCAGCGGTACGTCCAGCGCCGCCATCAGCATGGCGATATCCTCGTCGCGGATATGGCGCCGGTCCTCGCGCAGATGCGCGGTGATCCCGTGCGCGCCCGCCTTGACCGCCAGCAGCGCGGCCTTGACCGGATCGGGATGTTCGCCCCCGCGCGCATTGCGGATGGTCGCGACATGGTCGATATTGACGCCAAGGCGAAGGGGCGCGCTCATCCCTATTGCTTCCGGCTGCCCGGCTTCGTCGCCGGGATTTCGGCCAGTTCAGGCGGCAGCGCGTCGGCGTCATAGACCGGGAAATTGATCGACACGAGCGGATAGAAGGGAACGCCAAGCTCAACCTCGCCCGCCGACCGGTCGACCAGCGCCGCTTCGGCGATGACGATCCCGCCCTCGGCCGCGACCGCCTCGATCGCCTGGCGCGAGGACAGGCCGGTGGTCACGACATCCTCGACCATCAACACCTTCTGCCCCGGCGCGACAGTGAAACCGCGGCGCAATTCGAACGTTCCTTCCGGGCGTTCCAGGAACACCGCATCCTTGTCCAGCGCGCGGCCGATTTCATGGCCGATGATGAGCCCGCCCATGGCCGGCGAAACCACCAGGTCGATCTCCTGCCGCAACTCGCGCGGCAAATTCTGCACCATCGCGCGCGCCAGCCGGCCAGCCCGTTCGGCGTTCATCAATACGCGCGCGCATTGCAGATAATTGGCGCTGCGGCGGCCCGACGACAGAATGAAATGTCCCTCGAGCAGCGCGCCTGCCGCCCGGAATTCCGCCAATACTTCCTCGTCTGTCATGCCGTCATATTATCCCGTCGCGCGTTCGGCGCCGATGCCGGTGCCGATCCGCCTTCACCTCATGCGCGGACGCAAGCGCGTCGCCCATCCCGCGCCCCTGTGCGCGGAAGTGCGAGATAGGCGGGTGGGGGGTGCGTTGCAACAGCGAAGAAAATCTGCTCCATCTGTGCTTGAGGCCGGGGGAAAGCATCCCTATAAGCCGCCTCAGACCGGACGGGCGAGGGCAGCATCATCATATGCGTTTTCGTTGCAGCGGCGCCAAGGGGTTAGGGGTTACGAAGACGCTATGAAAAAGGTGAAATCGCTCATTCTCGCCGGTTTGCTGGCCTTTGCGCCGGCTATGGCGATGAATGGCCAGGCGCTTGCGCAGAATGAAGCCGCCGCATCGATCGCCGCTACGCCGGTGGATGCCGACCCTCGTTCTTCCGACCTGGGCGCGCCCGCTGATTCGGCGGACGCCAATGTCGCCAATGTGAGCGAAGCCGCGCCCGCCGCGAAAGTCGCCGCCCCGCCGCGGATGAAACCGACCGAGGGCATCGGGATGCCGCGCCCGGCGGAAATCACGCTGCAGGAACAGTTCACCGATACCGGCCGAACCGCGCGCTGGCTGCACGACGTCATGCTGATGCCGATCATCACCTTCATCTCGCTCCTGGTGCTGGTGCTGATGCTGTATGTGATCGTGCGCTATCGTCGCGCCGCCAACCCGGTGCCGTCCAAGACCTCGCACAACACCCTCATCGAAGTGGTGTGGACCGTCGTGCCGGTGCTGATCCTGCTCGCGATCGCCGTGCCCTCGATCGGGCTGCTGGCCGACCAGTACAAGCCCGCGCCCAAGGATGCGCTGACCGTCAAGGTGACCGGCTATCAATGGTATTGGGGCTATGAATATCCCGACGCCGGCATCCCCGAATTTGTTTCGAACATGCTGCCGGAGGACAAGGCGAAGGAAAATGGCGAGCCCTATCTGCTGGCGCCCGACAATCGCCTGGTCCTGCCCGTCGGCCGCCCGGTCAAGCTCATCATCACCGGCGCGGACGTGATCCACAGCTTCGCGGTGCCCTCGCTCTGGGTGAAGATGGACGCCGTGCCCGGCCGCCTCAACGAAAAGAGCTTCACCATCGAGAAAGCGGGCGTCTATTACGGCCAATGTTCGGAATTGTGCGGCGCGCGCCACGGCTTCATGCCGATCGCGATCGAAGCGCTGCCGCCGGCCCAGTTCGATCAGTGGGTTCTTTCCCAGGGCGGCACGCTGAAGGGCGGCACCGCCGCGCCGGCCGCGCCGATGGGACCACAGCCGGGCAGCGACCTGCCCGGACCGCCGGCCAGCGATGCCGGCACGAAGACGCTTTGAGAGGGGCGACGCCATGACGACCATTACCGCAGATCATCACGGCGATCAGGCCCATGGGCACGATCATCATGATGCCGATCACAAGCCGGCCTTTTTCCAGCGCTGGTTCATGTCCACCAACCATAAGGACATCGGCACACTCTATCTGATCTTCGCGATCGTCGCCGGCATCATCGGCGGCGCAATCTCGGGGCTGATGCGCGCCGAACTGGCGCAGCCGGGCATCCAGTATCTCCAGACCTGGGCAAACATGCAGCATAGCCTGCTGGGCGTCGAACCGGCCACGCTGGACCAGGCCTATCATCTCTGGAACGCGCTCATCACCGCGCACGGCCTCATCATGGTCTTCTTCATGGTGATGCCCGCGATGATCGGCGGTTTTGGCAACTGGTTCGTGCCGATCATGATCGGCGCGCCGGACATGGCCTTTCCGCGGATGAACAACATCAGCTTCTGGCTGCTCATCCCCGCCTTCACGCTGCTGCTCGGCTCGGCCTTCGTGCCCGGCGGCACCGGCTATGGCGCGGGCACCGGCTGGACCGTCTATGCGCCGCTGTCGACCAGCGGTTCGGCCGGCCCCGCCGTCGACATGGCGATTCTGTCGCTCCACATTGCGGGCGCCAGTTCGATCCTGGGTGCGATCAACTTCATCACCACCATCCTCAACATGCGTGCGCCGGGCATGACCCTGCACAAGATGCCGCTGTTCGTCTGGTCGGTGCTGGTCACCGCCTTCCTGCTGCTGCTCGCGCTGCCGGTCCTGGCCGCGGCGATCACTATGTTGCTGACCGATCGCAATTTCGGCACCACCTTCTACGATGCCGCGGGCGGTGGCGATCCCGAACTCTACCAGCATCTCTTCTGGTTCTTCGGCCATCCCGAAGTCTATATCATGATCCTGCCGGGCTTCGGCATCGTCAGCCAGATCATCTCGACCTTCAGCCGCAAGCCGGTGTTCGGCTATCTTGGCATGGCCTATGCCATGGTCGCGATCGGCGTCGTCGGCTTCGTGGTCTGGGCGCACCATATGTTCACGACCGGCATGTCGGTGAATGTGAAGATGTATTTCACCGCCGCCACCATGGTGATCGCGGTGCCGACCGGCATCAAGATCTTCTCCTGGATCGCGACCATCTGGGGCGGCTCGATCAGCTTCAAGACCCCGATGGTCTGGGCGCTGGGCTTCATCTTCCTGTTCACCGTGGGTGGCGTCACCGGCGTCGTGCTGGCGAATGGCGGTGTCGACGACGTGCTGCACGACACCTATTATGTCGTCGCGCATTTCCATTATGTGCTTTCGCTGGGCGCCGTGTTCGGCCTGTTCGCCGGTTTCTATTACTGGTTCCCGAAAATGTCCGGGAAGATGTATAATGAATTCCTGGGCCAGCTGCACTTCTGGGTCTTCTTCATCGGCGTGAACCTGCTGTTCTTCCCGATGCACTTTCTGGGCCTTTCGGGTATGCCGCGCCGCTATCCCGATTATCCCGAGGCCTTTGCTTACTGGAACAGCGTCGCCAGCCACGGCTATGAAATCATGGCCGCCGGCATGGTGATCTTTTTCATCAACCTCATCTGGTCGCTCGCCGCCGGCAAGCGCGCGGAAAGCAATCCGTGGGGCGAAGGCGCGACGACGCTGGAATGGACGCTGCCCAGCCCGCCGCCCTTCCACCAGTTCGAAACGCTGCCCGTCATCGATTGACGCGGCCCATCGCGCGCCCGGCACGGGTCGGGCGCGCCGCAAGGGAACGGGCGGGGTGGGACCGTCCGTCCATTTGCGAGAATCGGTCGGCGCCTTTATGGGCGCAGGGCTGATCGAAAGAGGAGTTTATGGCCAGTTCGCCCATCATGTCCGGGACCGCCACGCCCGCATTGCCGGCCCATTGGCGCGATTTCGTCGCGCTGACCAAGCCGCGCGTCATGACGCTGGTGGTGTTTACCGGCCTGTGCGGTCTGCTTGCCGCGCCGGACCATATCCATCCGGTGCTGGCCTTCACCGCCATTCTCTGCATCGCGCTGGGCGCCGGCGCCGCCGCCACGCTCAACCAATGGTATGAGGCGGACATCGACGCCAAAATGAAGCGCACCGCCAACCGGCCGCTGCCTGCCGGGCGCATGGACCGACAGTCGGCGCTGCATTTCGGGGTGGGCCTGTCCTTCTTTTCGGTGATCCTGATGGGCATGGCGACAAATCTGCTCGCCGCCGCCGTGCTGACCGTCTCGATCCTGTTCTACGTCTTCGTCTATACCATCTGGCTCAAGCCGCGCACGGCGCAGAATATCGTCATCGGCGGCGCGGCGGGTGCATTCCCGCCGGTGATCGGCTGGGCCGCGGTGACAGGCGACATCAGCGCGCTGCCGGTTGCGCTCTTCATGCTGATCTTTTTCTGGACGCCGCCGCATTTCTGGTCGCTCGCCCTGTTCGTCAGGACCGACTATGCCGCCGCGGGCATCCCGATGCTCCCGGTGGTGGCGGGTGAGGTGACGACACGCCGCCAGATATGGCTCTACACCGCGATCATGGCGGTGGCGGCTCTTGCGCCGGTGCTGCTGCGGCTGACGGGGCCGATCTATGGCACGGCCGCCATCGTGGGCACGGCGATATTCGCCGCCCTGGCGTTCCAGGTCTATCGTCATCGGGAGACCGATCCGGCGAATATGGCGCCGGAAAAACGGCTGTTCAAATATTCGATCCTTTATCTGTTCCTGCTGTTCGGGGCGGTGGTCGTCGACCGCTGGCTGCTGCCATGACGCCGGAGGAGCAGGATCAGGTGCGCGCCCGGCAAAAGTCGCGCGCGCTGGTGACCGGGCTGCTGCTCGGCTTTCTCGCCATCCTCTTCTTCGCCATCACCCTGGCGAAAATCGGTGTGAGCGATCAGATCTGATGGCGACGCTCCCTCCCTCACCCTTCGATCGGAGCCGGCGCAACCGGCGGACCCTGGTCGCCATGGTCGGGGTCGGGCTGGCGATGCTGGGCCTGGGCTTCGCCTCCGTACCGCTCTATCGCATCTTCTGCCAGCAGACCGGCTTCAACGGCACGACGCAGCGGGCGGACGCCGGTGTTGAGGTTCGCCAGGCGACCGGGCACATGCTGTCGATCCGCTTCGATTCGAACGTGCAGCCGGGAATGCCCTGGCAATTCCGTCCCGAACATCCGACCCAGACGGTGACGGTCGGCGCCAAGTCGATGGCGATTTTCGTCGCGAAGAATCTCTCGGACCGGCCGGTGACAGGATCGGCCAGCTTCAACGTCACGCCGACCCAGGCCGGGGCCTATTTCACCAAGATCCAATGTTTCTGCTTCACGCAGCAGACATTGCAGCCCGGTCAGGAAGTGCGGATGCCCGTCCTTTATTATGTCGATCCCAAGATACTGGACGATCCCGACAATAAGGACACGCAGGAAATTACGCTGAGCTACACTTTCTACCCTGTTGAGCAGGGCCAGAAGGCGGGTTAAGGAACAGCAGAGAACAGGAACGGGGAAGAGAAGCATGGCAGGCGCCAAGAATCACGATTATCATATTCTTCCGCCCAGCATCTGGCCGCTCTTCGGCTCGATGTCGGCGCTGGTCATGGCGATGGGCGCCATCATGTGGATGCATCCCGATGCCATGGGGCCGGGCGGCGGCTGGGTCTTCCTGATCGGTCTTGCCGGCGTGCTCTTCACCATGTTCAGCTGGTGGGGCAATGTGATCGGCGAAGCCCATGCCGGCGATCATACGCCCGTGGTCCAGCTGCACCTGCGTTACGGCATGATCCTGTTCATTGCTTCGGAAGTGATGTTCTTCGTCGGCTGGTTCTGGGCCTTTTTCGACTTCGCCCTGTTCCCCAGCCTGCTCGCGCCGATCGACGGCCTGTTTCCGTCGAAGGATATCGAGGTGATGAACGCGTTCGAGCTGCCTTTGCTCAACACGCTCATCCTGCTCTGCTCGGGCACGACCGTCACCTGGGCGCATCATTCGCTCATCCATGGCGACCGCGACGGCCTCATCAAGGGGCTGTGGTGCACGATCATCCTGGGCGCGCTGTTCAGCAGCATCCAGGCCTATGAATATGCCCATGCGCCCTTCGGCTTCGGCGGCAATCCCTATAGCTCGGCCTTTTACATGGCGACCGGCTTTCATGGCTTCCACGTCCTGGTCGGCACGATCTTCCTGATCGTCAATCTGGTCCGCGCCTATCAGGGCCATTTCACGCCGCGCCAGCATTTCGGCTTCGAAGCAGCGGCCTGGTATTGGCATTTCGTCGATGTCGTGTGGCTGTTCCTCTTCGTCGCCATCTATGTCTGGGGTGGCTGGAGCGCGCCGGTTCACGGCGGCTGAGTCCGGCAGGATGTCGAAAGCAACGCGGCCGGGGCCTATCGCTCCGGCCGTTTTCATGTCCCGCATCATCGGTTAAGCAGGACCGCCATGACCGCTCAACCTGATCCCGCAAAAGGACGACGCGCCGTGCGCATTCCTGTCCTGCCGACCCTGCTCGTGGCGTTGGCGGTCCTCGTCATGATCGGCCTTGGCGTCTGGCAGCTTCAGCGCCGTGGCGAGAAGGCCCAGGCGCTGACATTTGCCGCGACCAATCCCGGTCGCCCGCCCGTCGCCTTTCCAAAGCTTCCGCCGGTCCCGGCCGATCTGTTGTTCCGTCGCTCCTCGGCCTATTGCCTGCGGGTCGTGGGCTGGCAGGTGGAGGCCGGACGCGCCGCCGACGGCAGCACCGGCTATCGCCATATCGCCCAGTGCGCGACCGGGGCGGAAGGGCCGGGGGTGATGATCGCCGTCGGGGTCAGCCAAAAGCCGGACGAAAAACCGGCCTGGACCGGCGGCCGGGTCGAAGGCTGGATCAGCCAGGAGCCGGACCATCGTGCGCTCTTCCCCCGCATCGGCGGCAAGGCGCCGCCGCTGCGGCCGATGCTGATCGCCCGCACGGCGCCGCCCGGCCTGAAGCCGGTCGCTCCGCCCCGCGCGGCCGATCTGCCCAACAATCACCTCGCCTATGCGGTGCAATGGTTCTTCTTTGCCGCCATCGCGGTCATCATCTATATTCTGGCCCTGCGCCGCCGTAACGCGCCAAACCCCGCCTAAAGGCTTGCTCCCCGGCGCGGCTGGCGTTACCGCGCATTCCCATTATGCAATATCAGAGCACCAGGGGGAGCGCGCCGTCGCTCGGGTTCGAGGATGTGACGCTGGCGGGGCTGGCGTCCGATGGCGGGCTGTATCTGCCGACCAGCTGGCCCGCCTTTACCGCTGACCAGATTCGGTCCCTTGCCGGTCTTTCTTACGTTGAGACCGCCGTCCGTGTCATGTCGCCCTTCGTCGCGGGCGCGCTGACGGAAGACGAGCTGCGCGACCTTTGCGCCGCCGCCTATGGTCGCTTCAGCCATCAGGCGGTGACGCCGCTGGTCCAGCTCGACCACCAGCACTGGATGCTGGAACTGTTCCACGGTCCCACGCTCGCCTTCAAGGATGTGGCGCTCCAGTTGCTGGGCCAGATGTTCGAACGCTTCCTGTCGCGCCGTGACGATCATCTGACCATCGTCGGCGCGACATCGGGCGACACCGGTTCGGCGGCGATCGACGCGGTGGCGGGCCGCGCGAAGATCGACATCTTCATGCTCCATCCCGAAGGCCGCGTGTCCGATGTGCAGCGGCGGCAGATGACCACCGTGCGCGCGCCCAACGTCTATAATATCGCGATCGATGGCAGCTTCGACGATGCGCAGGCGCTGGTGAAGGCGATGTTCAACGATGCCGGCTTCAAGAGCCGCTTCAACCTGTCGGCGGTGAACAGCATCAACTGGGCGCGGCTGATGGCGCAGATCGTCTATTATTTCTACGCCGCCGTGCGCCTGGGCGCGCCGGAGCGCGAAGTCGCCTTCTCCGTGCCGACCGGCAATTTCGGCGACGTGTTCGCCGGCTATGTCGCGGCGCAGATGGGCCTGCCGGTCGCGAAGCTGATCGTGGCCACCAACGTCAACGACATCCTCCACCGCGCTCTGGCGGAGGGCGATTATAGCCAGGGCCAGGTCGTATCGACAGCGACCCCCAGCATGGACATTCAGGTCAGCTCCAATTTCGAGCGGCTGCTGTTCGACGCCGGCGGCCGTGATGGCGTTGCGCTGGCCGATCAGATGCGCGGCTTTGAGGCAAGCAAGGCGATGCGCCTCACCAACGCGCAGCGCGCCGGCGCGGCCCGGTTGTTGACCTCCTCGCGCATCGACGCCGACGGCATGACCATGGCGATGCGCTGGGCCTATGACGCGGCGGGTCAGGTGATCGATCCGCACAGCGCGATCGGCCTGGCTGCGGCGCGGACGGCGGACATTGATGCTTCTGTGCCGGTGGTGACGCTGGCGACCGCCCATGCCGCCAAATTCCCCGACGCGGTAGAGCGGGCGACCGGCACGCGCCCGCCATTGCCGCCGCGCGTGGGTGATTTGTTCGCGCGCGAGGAAAGCTATGCCAAGCTGCCCGCGACCTTCGAGGCGATTACCGCCTATGTCGCCGACCGGGCGACGCCGCGAGGGTGAAGAAGCCCGTTCGTTTCGAGCATAGTCGAGAAACGATATGTGAATCCTTGCCGTGTCTCGACTTCGCTCGACACGAACGGAGGTTGCGTGGAACTCAAGACCCTTATCGGCGAACCCTGGTCGGATTACGGCCTGCTGGATTCAGGCGGTGGCCGCAAGCTGGAGCGCTATGGCCGCTTCCGTTTCATCCGGCCCGAACCGCAGGCGATGTGGCAGCCGGCGACCAGCGACTGGCGCGCGGACGGGGAATTCATCCCCGGTTCGGACGAGGATGGCGGCGGCCGCTGGTATTATGACCAGCCGGTCCCGGCCGAAGGCTGGCCGCTCCACTGGAGGGAAGTGACGTTCCAGTCGAGTTGCACGCCCTTCCGCCATCTTGGCTTCTTCCCCGACATGGCGCCAATCTGGGACAATCTTCGCGCCAGCATAGCCGACAAGCCCGATGCGGAGGTGATGAACCTGTTCGGCTATACCGGCGTCGGCACGTTGGCGCTGTCGGCCGGCGGCGCGCGCATGGTCCATGTCGATGCATCGAAGAAGTCCGTCGCCCAGGCCCGCGCCAATGCCGCCCTGTCGGGCATGGAGGAGCGTCCTGTTCGCTGGATCGTCGAGGATGCGGCCAAGTTCGTCGCACGCGAGGTGCGCCGGGGGCGTCGCTATGACGGCATATTGCTCGATCCGCCCAAATATGGTCGCGGCCCGGACGGCGAAATATGGCGGCTGGAAGAGGATCTGCCGGGTCTCATCGCCAACTGCCGCGCCTTGCTCGACGCGGACAGCCGTTTTCTGTTCCTGACCGTCTATGCGGTGCGCATGTCGGCATTGGCGATCGGCGAATTGCTGCGCCAGGCTTTCGCCGACCTGCCGGGCACTGTGGAAGCGGGGGAACTGGCGGTGCGGGAGGAAGCGCGCGGCCTGTTGCTGCCCACCGCCATCTGGGCGCGCTGGCGGCGCTAAGCGCTCCATTTGGCCTTTTCGGGTTGAGCGGGGGAGCCGGGTCCGGCATGACGGGCGCCATGCGTCTTATTCCCGCTTTTATCGCCGCTCCGTCCCTGCTGGTCCTGCTCGCCTCCTGCGTCGGCCCGCCTGCATCGCGTCCCGCGTCCGCGCCTGCCCCGCATCCCGCCGCCAGGCCCACGGCCACGCCGCGCCCGGCGCCGGTGCGGGAGGCTCCCGTCCCCGC
>NZ_AYOY01000047.1 GCF_000508185.1 Sphingobium sp. C100
CGCCGGCGCAGCCATGAGCCGGTGCTGCTGTTCGGCGACCTGGAATGCCATGTGAAGGCGCGCACCGCCTTTCGCCAGGGGCGGCACCTGCCGCTGTCGCCCAAGGAATTCGAACTGTTCCGCTATCTGATGGACCATGCGGGTGAAGTGGTGACGCGCGAGATGCTGCTGCGCCATGTGTGGAAGCTGAGTTTCGACCCCCAGACCAACGTCGTCGATGTCAATGTCGGCCGCCTGCGCCGCAAGCTGGAGGACGGGTTCGACAGCCCCGTGCTGGAAACCGTATGGGGCACGGGATACCGGCTGATCGCCCGGACCGACGCGGCCGGTGGCTAGGCCGGGCCTGTTCCGGTCGGTCTTCGGCCGGGTCACGCTGTCGGCGCTGCTGGTCAGCCTGCTTTCGACCCTGGCCTTGTTCCTGGTCGTCCGCCAGATCGTCGACAATGACGGCCGGACGATGCTGGCGCGGGAGGTCGATACCGATCTGGCCGGCCTGGCCGACATCTATGTCAGCAGCGGCAATGAGGAACTGAAGGCGCGGATCGCCGATCGGTTCGTCGTGCAGCGGCAGGATGGTGAGCGGGTCTGGTATTTGCTGGCCGACGATGAAGGGCGCCCGATCGCCGGCAATCTCGACCGCTGGCCCGCGATCGCGCCCGAAGTGTCGGAGGCGCGCTTCGTGTCTCTGCCCGACGGAACGCGGATGTTCGCCCGCGCGACCCGGCTCGGCCCGGACACGCGGCTGGTGGTCGGGCGCAGCGACTATCGTGGGCAGGCCCTGCTTGGCCGGCTGGCGATGGCCTTCGCTGCGGCGGGCGCGCTGATCGCGATGCTGAGCCTGGCCGCGGGCCATTTCGCCGCGCGGCGCCTGCGCGTGCGGGTGGGGGCGGTGAATGCCACCTTTACGGCGGTGCGGGCCGGCCATATCGAGGCGCGCGTGCCCGGCGCGGGCGACACCGACGAACTGACCGAACTGGCCGCCAACACCAATGCGATGCTGGATCAGGTGGAGCGGTTGATCCAGGCGCAGCGGGCGGTGTCGGACCAGACCGCGCACGAAATCCGTACGCCGCTGATGCATCTCGACACCCGCATCCTCAAAGCGATGGAAGCGACCCGGGACGAGATGCTGCTGCGCACGCTCGACCAGTCCCGCGCGGAGATTCGCGGCGTGGTGCGGCTGCTCGATTCCCTGCTCGACATTGCGGGCACGCAGGCGATGCGCGGCGACATGCGGGGCCTGGCCGAAGTCAATCTGAGCGACATCGCCGAAAGCCTGGCCGATCTATACGGCGCCAGCGCTGAGGAACTGGGCATCGGTTTCCATGCACGGATCACGCCCGGCGTGATGCTGCGCGCCGATCCGATGCAGATGATGCGGTTGATGTCCAACCTGCTCGACAATGGCTTCAAATATGTGCCGAGCGGCGGGACGGTGTCGCTGGAATTGTCGCCCGGTCCGCGCATTGTCGTGCAGGATGACGGACCCGGCATTCCCGCGGCCGACCGTGAGCGCGTCTTTGAACGCTATGTCCGGCTGGAGGGCGCGCCCGATGGCGGGCATGGCCTGGGCCTGTCCCTTGCCTTGGCGATCGCGGAGCGGCATGAACTCTCGCTGCATGTGGAGGACGCCGCGCCCGGTGCGCGTTTCGTGCTCCAGCGGGAGGAGGTTTCATGATCAGGCTGTTGCTGCCGCTCTTCGTTGCCATGGTCGCGCCAGCCATGCCGGCCGCCGACATGGGGCCGCCGGACCCGGTTCTGCGCACCCTGATGGAGGGAGATGCGGCGCTGGCGAGCGGCGATCATGCGGCGCTGCGCGCGCGGGCGCAGATGTTGACGGCGCTGGGCGCCACGCCGGCCGAGGGGCAGGAGGATCTTGCCAGACTGTGGACGCGGGAGGCGCAGGACCATGGCGTAGCCCAGCCGGCATTGGCCTTTCGCGGCAGGGCGCTCGGCCCCGCCTATCGGCGTGGATCGATCGTGCCGGGGGGCAGCATGACCATGCGCCAGTTGTTCCTGGGCGGGCAGCGCGCGCAGATATTGGTCGCGCCTGCAGGTGGTGCGGGTCATTTGTCGATCCGGGTGCAGGGCGCCGATGGCGAAACCCTGTGCGCCAAGCCGGTCGGCGACCCGCAGGCGGACTGTGCCTGGATGCCGCTGTTCACCGAACGTTTTGACATCGTGATCGAAAATGGCGGGGCGGCGCCGGCGGGCTTTTATCTGGTGGTCCGATAGCCGCAACTGCCTGATATTCATCAATTAGAACGGTCTCTTGAAGTGTTGGGCGGCGCTCGCTCCGTCGCTGCGCGCGCCCGGCTCGTCCATTCTGCATATCCGTTCAGGCGCAAAGGGCCGGGCTCCGGGCGTTGTGGAGGCATGGTTCAGATCAGCCAAGAGGAGAAGAACCGATGATCCGATCGACATTTCTGGGTGCCGCCCTGCTGGGTCTCGCGCCCGCCGTTGCGCTGGCCCAAAGCCCCGAGGGGCCGGTCAGCTATGAGGAACAGTTGGCCCAGGTCGAGGACCAGCTCGTCTATCAGGCGCCGATCGCCGGCGTGCAGAATGATTACTGGTTCAACTATCAGACCGATCTGGCCGAAGCGCGCAAGGAATTGACCAAGGATCTGCGTCGATCGTCCGATGCGGAGGATAATCGCGACGCCTGGGAGGAATATCGCGCCGAACTGGCCGACGCCCGTGGCGATTATGCGAAGGAAATGGCTGAAAAAGGCTATCCGACCGGCGAAGTCCGCGTCCTGGAGGGCGCGGGGCGGTAATGCCGTCGGGGCGGGGAGGGGAGGAAGGCCGCTTGCTCCTCAATCCGCGTCGGGATTGCGGAAGTTCAGGCGCCGCGTGACGGTATAGTCCAGCACGCCCACGAGCAGATAGCTGATCCCCTGTTTGAGCAGGGTAAGGAAGGTTCGGCCGGCGCGGTGTTCCGCCAAGGTGATAGTGCGGCTTTGCTCCGCTTCCCGCGCGATGAAGGCGCGGACGGCGGTGGCGAAGGCCGCATCCTCGATCCGCAGCATCACCTCCAGATTGAGGAACAGGCTGCGCATGTCGAAATTGGCCGATCCCACGAAGACGGCGTCATCAATGACGATCAGCTTCATATGCAGTTTGCAGGGCTGATATTCGGCGATGTCCACCCCCCGCCGCAACAGCGGTCCATAGAGCAGTCGCGCCGCCGCGACGGTGGCGCCATTGTCGGATTTGGCGGGCAGGATGATCCGCGCGCCCCGGCGCCGGGCGGCCCGGGCGATGCGTTTGAGCATACCGCGGCCCGGCGAAAAATAGGCGGCGATCATGTCCACCCGCTGCGCCCGTTCCAGATCATGCTTGACGACTTGCGCCCATGGGCTGAGCCGGCGGGTGGGGCCTCCGATCAGCCAGCGGAACGGCCCGGCCGCATCATGGTGCAGGACCGGATGCCAATCCCGCACCATGCGCCGCAATGTGCGGAAGCGCTGCTTCTTCGTCGAGACCCAGCGCCAGAGCTGGCCATACCAGAGGGTCATCGCCTCGACCTGGCTGCCTTCGATCCACAGGCCAAGGTCGCGCCAGCAATCCTCCGCCGGTATGCCGAAATAGCCATCTTCGACATTGAAGCCGCCGATCAGAAGCCGCTCATCGTCCGCAATCGCCATCTTCTGATGGTTGCGGATCAGGTAGCGGGTCGAGCGGCGCGCGCCGAAGCGGCCGAAATGCGCGCCTGCATCGACCAGCGGCGCGAAAAAATGGTTCGGCGTGCGGCCTGAGCCGAACGCGTCGACCATCAGCGTCACCGCCACCCCACGCCGCCGCGCCGCGACCAGCGCATCGCGCACCAGCGTCCCGCTGTCATCCGCGGCAAAGATATAATAATAGAGTTTCAGGCTGGCGCGCGCGCCGTCGATCAGCGCGACCAGCGCGTCGCGCAGCGCCGGTCCCTGCGTAATCAGGCGCAGATCATTGCCGTCCAGCCTGGCGCGCACATCCTGCGCAGGGTCGGACCGGGACGGGAGGGCGGGCTTGACGGTCGCCATATCGCTTCATGCCTCTTTCGCTTCTCTCTGGCCATGGCTTTATGGCCTTTTCATTGACTCTCCGCGACATGGCTGCTAAGCAGCAGCTTCACGATTTCCTTCCGTTGTTTTCAGGAGGCCCTGTTTGGCCCGCGTTACCGTCGAAGATTGTGTCGACAAGGTTACCAACCGCTTTGACCTCGTCCTTCTCGCCGCCCAGCGCGCGCGGGAGATTTCCGGTGGCGCCGAACTGACGCTTGATCGCGATCGCGACAAGAATCCGGTCGTCGCCCTGCGGGAAATAGCGGAAGAGACGGTGCTTCCCGTGGATTTGCATGATTCGCTCGTCGGTTCGCTCCAGAAGGTGCAGATTGACGATGACGACACGCCTGACGAAATCGGCTCGATCGCCCAATCGGCGGAGGCCCTGCGCCTGACCGCCGCCGCGCCGCCGCGCAACCAGAATATCGGCGGCGATTACGACGGCTGATCGCCTGACGCCTTTGGAGAGGGAATGAGGCTCGGCCTGCGCAAGCAGGACCGGGCCTCGACCTTTTCTGGCCCGCGTTGAGGCGGGTCGGGCTGCCGATACCATGGCTCTCGGCATGGCTTTGGACCCATATGCGTGCTAATCTGTTGTTCAGATGAGGAACCGGAGTGGATGCACCGTCATGGCATCGAATCCTGACGGCGCATCGAATAGCGCCTCGTCTTCCTCTTGCCGCTCATCATTGCGAGAAGGATCATGGACCACCCTGAACGCCCCAAGCGCGCCAATGTCTTCATGGACGCCAACCTGGAAGCCGAAGGTACGCTTTCGGACGTACAGATGGTGCGCATCCGGGACATTTCGGCAGGCGGTGCGAAAGTGCAAGGCCCCGCCCCGGAGGTCGGCACCCGCATCGTGCTGACACGCGGACGCTTCGTCATTCCGGCCCGTGTGGCCTGGGTCCGAGACAAGCAATTCGGTGTCGAATTCGAAAAACCCATCAATGTCGATGAAGTGATGAAGGCCGCCGGGCCGGCCAAGGCGCCCGACAAGCCTGTCTATGCGTCTGCGCTGACATCCCAATATCCCTCGCCTCCGCAGGAGCATGGCGCCGCCCGTGCGCCCGCGCCGCGCCCGGCGGATCGCCGGCCGGTCTTCGGGTTGCGGATCGCGACGTCCAGCCGCTGAAGCGCCGCGCCCGACGGCAGCGGCGCGCCTTTCCGACCATGTCCGAATCGTCGATTGACTACAGCTGTAATCAGTGCGATTACAACTGTAGTTGGAATAGGCGAGTCGAGTGCGAAACGTGAGCGAGAAGATCAGCGAAGCGGAACTGGTGGTGATGGAGGCGCTGTGGGAAGCATCGCCGCAAACCGCCAATGATGTCGCCGATCGCGTGATCGCGAGCCGTGACTGGAGCGTGCAGACGGTCAAGACCCTCTTGTCGCGCTTGATGGCCAAGGACGTGATCGCCGCCGATCAGGATGGCCGCCGCTTTCTCTATCGGCCCATGGTCGCGCGCGACGATTATGTCGCCAGTGAATCCGGGCGGTTGGTGAACCGCCTGTTCGGGGGACGGGTGTCGCCGCTGATTGCCCAGCTTGCGAGCCAGGACCAGTTGACGGCGGACGATATCGCCGAGCTTGAGGAAATCCTGAAAGGGCTGAAATCATGAGCGTCTGGCTGGCCGAAACCCTGATCGCCACCACCTTGCTGATGGCGCTGGTCATGATGCTGCGGCGGCCGGTCGCGCGCTGGCTGGGGGCGGGGGCGGCCTATATGCTCTGGGCGCTGCCGCTGGCGCGGATGCTGTTGCCGGCGTTGCCGGATACGGTCGCCGATCCTTCGCCGCTCCATGTCGCGGTCGGCCAGTCCGGCTTGCCCGCGATGCTGACCAATGCGCCCGCCGGAGCGGCCATCGACGCCGCGCCGGACCTGCCCCTGCTGGAAATCGGCATTGCGCTCTGGCTGACCGGGCTGGTCGCTTTCCTGATCCTTCAGGCCGTGGGCTATGCGCGCTTTCGCCGCCATATATTGCGCGGGGCGACCCTGATCGGCGAGGAAGGCCGCATCCGCACCGTCACCAGCCCGCAGGCGTCCGGTCCGCTCGCGTTCGGCATCATCCGGCCCTATATCGTCCTGCCGGCCGATTTCGCCCTGCGCTATGATCCGCAGGAACAGGATATGGCGATCGCCCATGAACGGGCGCATCATGAACGGGGCGACCTTGCCGCCAACATGATCGCGCTGCTGCTGCTGGCGGTGCATTGGTGCAATCCGATCGCCTGGATCGCCTACCGCGCTTATCGTGCCGACCAGGAAACCGCCTGCGACGCGCGCGTCCTTTCGCTCTACGGCAGCGACCAGGCCCATGCCTATGGCCGCGCCATTTTGAAGGCCGCGGGCGGCCGGCAATTTGCCGGGGCCTGCCATCTCACTCGTCTCGCCACGCTCAAAGGGAGGCTGAAAATGCTGTCGACTCATGAAACATCGCTGCGCCGCATCAGCTGGGGCATGGCGGCTGTCGCGCTGGTTACCGCCACCGGCCTTGCGCTGACCGCGTCAGGCAGCCGCGCGGCCCAGCAGATGGCGGCGATCACCGGAACGATGGAGAATGCCGACCTTGCGCGGCTGACCGATCTGGTCGCCAAGCCGGCGCAGGTCAGCATCCCGGCCGCCGCAGCCACCCCGGCCGTCCCCGCCGCTCCTGCGGCGTCCGCCGAACCGGATAGGATGAGCCAGGCCGATCCGATCCCCGCGCCGCCGCCTGCGCCGATCGCCCCGGTTCCGCCGGTCCCGCCCGCCGCCGACATGGTCGCGCCGATCCCGCCCGTTGCCCCCGTGCCGCCCGTGCGCGTGCAACGCGAAAAAGGGCAGATCTCCGTCACTCATGCCAATGGCCGGGTCGTGACTCATCGCATTCCCACCGAGGCCGAAATCGCGCGCATGGTGCCGATCGTCGACGTTCGCGAAGGATGCGAGGGCAAGGATATCACCAGCCGTCGCGAAACCGTGGATGCCAATGGCCAGCGGCATATCCGCGTCCGAATCTGCGAACGCGCAATCGAAGCGCAGGCGCGACATGCCGCGCGCATGGGCACGGCGGCGGCGCGCAAGGGCCTGCTCGCGGCCCGCGCCCAGATCGCCGCGACCCGGATGCCGGCCGAAGCCCGCGCCGACGCTCTGCGCGACATTGACGATCAAATCGCCGAGATCGACGGCGAATGGAACTGAGCTTCAGCCTTGGCTCAGCCTGCGGGCGACGGCGACGAACGCTTCGACGCTGAGCGTTTCCGCGCGACGCTGCGGGTCTATCCCCTCGGCCTCCAGCGCCGCCAGCGCGCCGGGCAGCCCTTTCAGACTCTGCCGCAGCATCTTGCGCCGCTGGCCGAAGGCCGCGGCGGTCAGCCGTTCCAGATATTTGATCTCCACGCCCTCTGGCGCCGGTTTGGGCGTGATGTGGACAACGGCCGACATCACCTTGGGCGGCGGGGTGAAGGCGCTGCGATGCACCTTCATCGCGATTCGCGCGTCGCTGCGCCACTGGGACAGGACGGCCAGTCGGCCATAATGGTCGGAGCCCGGCTTCGCCACGATCCGTTCGGCCACCTCCAACTGGAACATCAGCGTCAGGCTGGCCCACCAGGGCAGCGGGCGCCAGTCCGCCGACAACCAGCCGACCAGCAGGGGCGTGCCGACATTATAGGGCAGGTTGGCGATGATATGGGCGCCTTCGCCGGCTTCGGCCCTCGCATCGACCTGCATGGCGTCGCCGGAAATGACGCGAAGCTGGCCGGGGAAAGCCTCCGACAACTCCGCCAGCGCGGGCAGGCAGCGACGGTCGCGCTCCACCGCC
>NZ_AYOY01000048.1 GCF_000508185.1 Sphingobium sp. C100
GGCAGCGTCGCCAGCCCGGCGACGAGGGTGCGTCGGTCGATCATGTGGCGAGGCTGATCGTGCGATGCTCGGCCGCCGAACGGTAGATCGCTTCGATCACACGCAGGTCGGCCAGCCCTTCCTCACCCGGCACGATGGGCTTCGAGCCGTTCATGATACATTCGGCCATATGGTCGAGCTGTCCGGCAAACTGGTTCTTGGCCGGTTCTGAAATGGTGCGCGGTGTGACGTCGCCATCCTTGCGGATGCGCATGGTCTGGCCGGAATAGGACGTCGCTGGCTCCATGTCGATCCAGCCTTCGGTGCCGACGACGCGATAGGCGTTATGTGCGGAACTGTAGCTGGACACGCAGGTCGCCTCGACCCCGGAGGGAAAGCGCAGCAGGAAGCTGATCCGGTCCTCCACGGTCTTGAAGCGGGGATCGGCGCGGTCGGTGGATTCGATCGCGCTGACCTCCACCGGTTCCTCGCCGGTCAGGTAGCGGGTGGCGTTGAGGCTGTAGATGCCGATGTCCATCATCGATCCGCCGCCCGACAGCGGCCGGTCGAGTCGCCACTGATTCGGCTGAATCGGAAAGCCATGTTCCGACGTGATGATGCGGGTGGGGCCGACATGGCCGCGCCGCGCGAGGTCGATGGCGAGCCGGTTATAGGGTTCGAAGCGCGAGCGATAGCCGATCATCAGCAGCTTGCCCGCCTTGCGGGACGCGGCGATCATCGCCTCGCACTCGGCGGCCGAGACGGCCATCGGCTTTTCGCACATCACATGCTTGCCCGCCTGCGCCGCGCGGATGCTGTATTCGGCGTGCATGGCGTTGGGCAGCACGACATAGACCACGTCGATGTCGGAATTGTCGCGCATCCGGTCATAGTCGGCATAGCTGTAATGATGGGTCGCCGGGATGCCATATTCGGCGCCATATTGCCGGAGCTTGGCCGGGGTGCCGCTGACCAGGGCGACCAGCCGGGCATGGTCGCAATTCTTGAAATTGGGCATGATCTGCCGGGTGGCGTAGGAGCCGAGGCCGACGATTGCATAGCCGATCTTGCGCTGCGCGGCGGACCTGGCGCCCTGCGCACCGATGCCGGCAAGCGTCAGCCCGGCGCCAAGGCCGCCCAATATCGTGCGTCGTGAACCGATCATCATGTCGTTCCTCCCCTCGCCGCCATGTTCCGTCGGGTCAGTCGGCGGGCCGACCCGCAGCCGGCGTCATCCAGCCCAACGTGCTGGCGATGATAGCGACCTGAGTCCGATTGCGCACGTTGAGCTTGCGCATGAGCGCCGTCATATGCACCTTGACCGTGGCCTCGGCCATGCCGAGTTCATAGGCGATCTGCTTGTTGAGCAGCCCGGAATGGACGCAGCGCAAGACTTTCATCTGCGTAGGCGTGAGGCGAGGTGGCGCGATGGCGGGGGCTGTTGCCCGCTTGTCCTGATGATCGCGAAGGCCGTGCAGATCCGTGGCAACGTGCATCGTTCCTCTCCCCTATGTGATCCATGTGGAGCGCCGGTCCAGAACAGGCAAGGACATGGCAGGATTCGTTAACGCTACCCTATGAGAATCAGTCAGACAGATTCAAGCAAAATTTCGTCATATCGTGCAATAAATCTGGAAAAAGGAAAAACTAGGCTATAACCTGTCTAACAGATTTTCGAGTTTCGCAAGTGCGAATCATCGGATTCGGCAGTTGATGAAGGGGGGAGAGGGTGACGTTATCATTTCGTCCGTCTAAGACAAATGGTCTGGCGCTGTCCGGCCATGCCGGCCGTGGGCGTTGTCGTCCATGACCCCCGCGGACTATCGGCTGATTCTCGCCGCCATCGTCGGCATCGCTTTGTCCATCGCGCTCATCATCAAGGGCAGGCTCCATCCCTTTGTCGGGCTGCTGTGCGGCGCCTTCACCGTCGGCTTGCTGGCGGGGCTGCCGATGGAGGAGACCGCGCAGGCGGTGGAGAAGGGCGCGGGCGCGATTTTGGGCGGCACCGGGCTGGTCGTCGCGCTGGGCCTTGGCCTGGGCGCGATGCTGCAACTGTCCGATGGGGCAGGCGGCCTGGCTCGCGCGGCGCTGCGGCTGTCGGGCGCGAAGGGCGCGCCCTGGGCCAGCCTGTTCACCGCCATCGTCATTGGCCTGCCCCTGTTTTTCGAGACCGGGCTGGTGCTGCTGTTGCCGATCGTCGCTTCGGCGGCGGCGGCATTGCCCTCCGGACAGAATGGCGACACGGCCAAGCTGCGGCTGATGCTGCCCGCGCTGGCTGGCCTGTCGGTGGTCCATGCGCTGGTGCCGCCGCATCCCGGCCCGTTGCTGGCGGTCAATGCGCTGGGCGCCAATCTGGGCCTGACGCTGCTCTATGGCCTGATCGTGGGGATTCCGACGGCGATCATCGCCGGGCCGCTGCTGGCGCGCTTCACCGCGCCCGGCGTGAAGCTCAGTCCGCCTTTGCTCGACCCGGTCAAGGTCGACGTGCCGACGCCTTCGGTCGGGCGGGCGCTGGCGGCGGTGCTGCTGCCGGTCGTGCTGATCGCGGCGGGGCAGGCGGTGGCGTTGATGCCGCCGGCGGTCGCAACGCATTTCATCTGGCTGGAGTGGGTGAGCGACCCTGTCGTCGCGCTGCTGGTGGCGGTGTTGGTGGCGCTGCCGCTGCTGTTTGGCCGCCGCATTACCGAGAGTCGCATCCAGAATGCGATATGGACCGAGGCGATGACCCCGGCGGGCGGCATCATCCTGGCAATCGGCGCGGGCGGCGCATTGAAGCAGGTGCTGGTGACGGCGGGACTTTCCGACCTGCTGGTGCGGCTGGCCGACGGCGGCGCGATTTCGCCGCTGCTGCTGGCGTGGGGCGTGTCGGTCTGCATCCGGCTGGCGACCGGATCGGCGACGGTGGCGACGATCACCACCGCCGGGGTGATGCAGGGGCTGGTCGCATCGTCCGGCGTGGAGCCTGAGTGGATGGTGCTGGCGATCGGCGCGGGATCGCTGTTCTTCAGCCATGTCAACGATCCGGGCTTCTGGCTGGTGAAAAGCTATCTGGGCACCGACATGCCGGGCACGTTCAAGACCTGGTCGATCATGGAGACGGTGGTGGCGGTGGTCGGGCTGTTGCTGGTATTGCTGGCGAGCAGCATCTTTTGAGGGGAAAGGGCGCAATGACGGCTGCGCGGCGACGGGAGCGGAGATGAACCAGGCGCGGCTATCCGACCAGGCCTATGCGGGCATCGTCGAGATCATCAAGTCCGAGGAACTGGAAGTAGGCGCGCGGCTGCCGTCCGAGGCGCGGCTGGCCGAGACGTTCGGCGTGTCCCGCGCGATCGTGCGCGAGGCGCTGGTCAGGCTGGCGTCAGACGGCATCACGGAGGCGCGGCGGGGCGCTGGTTCCTTCGTCAAAAGCCGGCCGTCCGAAAGGCTGGCGGCGTTCATGCCGATGACCGAATTGCCCACGACGCTGGGCAGTTACGAGGTGCGCTTCGTGCTGGAGGCGGAGGCGGCGCGGCTGGCGGCGACGCGGCGCACGGCACAGGAGATGGCGCATGTCGAGGACGGCATGGCGATGCTGCGGGAGGCATTGCTGTCGAGCGAGCCGGCCCATGCCGAGGATATGGAACTGCATCGTCGTATCGCCGAGGCGACGGGCAATCCGGCCTTCCTGCTGGCCTTCAACGCGTTGTGGCCCGATGTCGAGAAGATCATGCGCGCCGGCGTCGACATTTCCCGGTCGCGCCCGCCCGAGGTGGTGGCGACCATGCTGCGCGAGCATGAGGTGATCGTCGCCGCCATTCGTGCGCAAGACCCCGAAGGGGCCGCGCTGGCGATGCGATGGCATTTGTGGGAGGGGCGGCGGCGGCTGATGCCCTGACGCCAGCGTAGCCCTCAGCGCAGCCAGGCGAGCGCAGCGTCGCGCAGGGCGTCGGGCGATGCATCCGTGGTCAGCGCCAAGGCATCTTCGTCCGGCAAAGGCCGTTCCAGGGTCGCAAGCTGGCTGTCGAGCAGGCTGACCGGCATATAATGATGCGGCCGGGCGACAAGCCGCGCCAGCAACTGCTCCCGACTGTTTTCCAGCAGGATGAAGCGGACCGGCGCGTCGATCGCGGCGCGCAGGCGCGCGCGATAGGCATGACGTAGGGCAGAGCAGGCGACGACCGCCGCGCCTTGGGCGGTCACGGCGGCCGCGGCCGCGGCGCCCAGTCGGTCGAGCCAGGGCCAGCGATCGTCGTCGGTGAGCGCGTGTCCCGCGCGCATTTTGGCGACCGCTTCGTCCGAATGAAAGGCGTCCCCTTCGAGAAACGGTGCGTCGAGCGCCTGCGCCAGAAGCGCGCCCAGGGTGGATTTGCCGCAGCCGCTGACCCCCATCACGATGACGGCGATCGGCGAGGCGGGGGCAGGGTGAGGGGAAGGCGGCAAAGCATGATCTCGCAGACGAAGCGATATCCCCTGCACAGGCATCGCAATGATTTTATTCCGTATAGAGGCACGCAAGGGCGCGTGAAAACTACGACCTTTGTCGCAAGTGCCAAGGGCTGCCCGGCCCTTTAGCCATGGGGCATCCTGAAACAACGACGTGGAGAGGCGGCGATGATCGGACGCAGCATGATGGCGGCCCTGTTGGCGGCAACGGCAATGGTGGGCGCGAGCCAGGCATGGGCAGCGGGCGTATCGGTCTTTCCGGTCGCGCCGGAGGAACCGAGCGCCATCACGGTCACGGGCAAGGGCGACGGACGCGCCGACGACAGCGACGCGATCCAGCAGGCGCTGGACAAGGCGCGCGACAAGACCGGCCATGGCATGGTGTTCCTGCCGTCGGGCACATATCGCATCAGCCGCACGCTGATCGTGCCGGCCGGAGTGCGCATCTACGGCGTCGGCGCGACGCGGCCGGTGATCATGCTGGCGGCCAATACGCCGGGGTTCCAGCAGGGCGTGTCGACGATGATCATCTTCGGCGGCGGCGACCAATATCGGGTCGGCGAGGTGCCGGTGCCGGTGCCGACCGTCGTGCCGCGCGACAAGATCGTGCGCGACGCCAATTCGGGCACTTTCTATTCGTCGATGAGCAATGTCGATATCGAGATTGGCGCGGGTAATCCGGCGGCGGCGGGCGTCCGCTTCCGCATGGCGCAACATGCGTTTCTGAGCCATATGGAGTTCCGCCTGGGGACCGCGTTCGCCGGCGTCTATCAAGCCGGCAACGTCATCGAGAATGTGCATTTCCAGGGCGGCCGCTATGGCATCGTGACGGAAAAGACGTCGCCCGCCTGGCAGTTCACGCTGATCGATTCGACCTTCGACGGACAGCGCGACGCCGCGATCCGCGAGCATGAGGTCGACCTGACCATGGTCAATGTCGCCATCCGCAACACCCCGGTCGGGATCGAGGTGGACCGCGGTTATAGCGATTCGCTGTGGGGCAAGGATGTGCGGTTCGAAAATGTCAGCCGCGCAGGCGTCATCATCTCCAACGAGAAGAATGTCTTCACCCAGATCGGTTTCGAAAATGCGCTGGCGAGCAACAGCCCGGTCTTCGCGCGGTTCCGCGACAGTGGGCGCACGGTCGAGGGCAAGGGCAAGGCCTATAAGGTCGCATCCTTTTCCTATGGGCTGATGGTGCCGGACCTGGGCCATGTTGGCGAATATGGCACGGAGGCCGACATTCAGGCGTTGCCCGCCATGCCCGCGCGGCGCGCGCCCGCAATCCGCGACCTGCCGGCCATGTCGGAATGGGTGAACATCCGCACGCTGGGGGTGAAGGGCGACGGGAAGGCGGACGACACCGCTGCGATCCAGAAGGCGATCGACGCCAACCGCATCCTCTATTTCCCGACCGGTTTCTACAAGGTGACCGACAAGCTGACCCTGCGCCCCGACAGCGTGCTGATCGGCCTGCATCCGGCGATCACCCAGCTTTATATTCCCGACGAGAATCCGCGCCACGCCGGGCTGGGCACGGTGCTGCCGATACTGGAGAGCCGCAAGGGCGGCGACAATATCCTGTCGGGGCTGGGGCTGTTCACCGGGCGGGTCAATCCGCGCGCGTCGGCGCTGCTGTGGCGATCGGGCGAGCAGAGCCTGGTCGAGGATGTGAAGATCATGGGCGGGGGCGGCACGCCGACGGCCGACGGCAAGATGCTGGGCACACTCAGCGTCCATACCGGCGACCCGGTGACCGATGCGCGGCTGGACGCGCAATATCCCAGCATCTGGGTGACGGACGGGGGGGGCGGCACCTTTGCCGACGTGTGGAGCCCCAACAGTTTCGCGCAGGCGGGTTTCTACATCACCGACACCAGCACGCCCGGCCATGTCTATGAAATGTCGGTCGAGCACCATGCCCGCAACGAGTTCGTGCTCGACAATGTGCAGAATTGGGAATTCCTGGCGCCGCAGACCGAGCAGGAGGTGGGCGACGGGCCGGACGCGATCTCGCTCGACATCCGCAATTCGAAGAATCTACTGTTCGCCAACTATCATGGCTATCGCGTCACACGCACCTATGCGCCCGAAAAGAGCGCGGTGAAGCTGTATAATTCCAGCGATATCCGGTTCCGCAATGTCCATATCAATGCCGAGAGCGGCTATGCGACCTGCGACGACGAGGGTTGCGGTACCTTTCTGCGGGCGAGCAAATATCCGTTCGACAATGCGATCGAGGATGTGTCGCGCAAGCTGCTGGTGCGCGAGCGGGAATTCGCCAAGCTCGACATCGGCGCGGCCGACCGCACGATCCCGCCGGCCAAGGCCAGCAGCGCCAAGGTCGAGAAGCTGGAGGACGGCTTCTGGTCCATTTCCGGCGCGGCGGTGGACGCCAAGGGGGCGCTCTACTTCATCGACCGGCGGTTCCAGCGCATTCACCGCTGGAGCGAGGGCAAGGGGCTGGAGATTGTGCGCGACCATGCGCTCGATCCGGTCAACCTGGCGGTCGATGCGTCGGGCCATGTGATGGTGCTGTCCTCGCTGGGGCCGAAGGGCGGGGTCTATTCCTTCGATCCGGCCGGTCCCAAGGACGCGATGACGCTGATCCCGCCGACGCCGGTCAGCGCGAAGGCGGGCGGCAAGACGCTGCTCCCGGTCAATTGGTGGAATAATGGCGAATTTCGCGACCAGTTGGACCATAAGACATATGAATTCACCACGCTGGCCGACATGTTCGCGCGTGATGTGGGCACGCCCAAGGCCAAGGAATATGTCTCGCCCGACGGCAGCCTTTCGCTACCCGCGTTCCGTGTATGGCAGCAGGGACCGATCGACCATAGCGGCTGGCGCTGGTCCGATGGCCTCAACGCCAATGGCTTTGTCAGCGGCAGGCCGGGCGACCGGCTGTTCGTGACCAACGGATCGCAAAATGTCACCTATAGCGGAAGGGTGGGCCAGGGCGGCACGCTGACCGACCTTAAGCCCTTCGCCAATCGCGGCGGGGAAAGCGTTGCCGTGGACGGACAGGGGCGGGTGTTCGTGGCGAACGGGCAGGTCTTCGTCTATAGCCCCGACGGCAAGGAGACGGGCCGGATCGATGTGCTCGAGCGGCCTTTGCAGATCCTGTTCGGCGGGGCGGACAAGCGCACCCTGTTCATCCTGACCCATCATGCGCTCTATGCGGCAAAGCCGTGAAAACGGTCCTTCCATGCCGCCTACGACCTATGTCGTAAGTGCGGCGGCGGCACGCGCGCGGTAGTTTGAGAAAAGATCGCCGAAAGCGGCGCGGCCGACCCAGGG
>NZ_AYOY01000049.1 GCF_000508185.1 Sphingobium sp. C100
CCGCCGCGCCGCCTTCGGCCGCGACATAGCCGTCCCAGCGGCGAAGCTGACCGTCCAGGGTGACGAGCCGCTGTCCCACGGCCAGAGGCTGGCCTTCATCCTGATCGGCCACGCCAATCTGGGCGAGGCGGCGGGCCAGTTCGGGGGGCGCGGTGACATGGGTGGCGAGCGACGTCGCGCCCGCAGGCAGCGATGGGTCATCGGCCAGCAGCGCGGCGCCCGCCCAGCGGCGCTTGCCTTCCGCCCCCACGGGCGCTTCCAGATCGTCGCCCAGCGCGGCGGCGAGCGCGCGCTCATAACCGGGCGCGGCTTTCAGCCGGTCCAGCGCACGGGCGCGATTGGCGCTGCCGCTGTCGACCGCCCTTCGCAGTGCGCTCGCCTCACTGTCGAGCGCGGCGAGTGCCGCACGGGCCGCCGCGAGCGCCGCTTCCGCGCCGGCGCGCGCCTCGGCGGCGGTCTGGCGGTCGGCATCGGCGGCCTGGATCGCAGCTTCCGCCGCGTCACGATCGGCCTTGGCGCTCTTCTGGTCGGCCAGCGCAGCATCGCGCTGCGTTTCCAGCGGAACCGCGTCGGGTAAGGCGGCGGATTCCGCTTCAAGCCGTGCCGTGTCGCGCGCGGTGCGGTCGAGCCGGTTGCGGGCGGCGGCGAGCGCGGCTTCGGCGACGCGCAGTTCGGCCTGTTCGGCGGCCTGGGTCGCCATCGCCCTAGCCAGGTCCAACTCGGCGTCGCGCGCGCCCGCCTCTGCGGCGACGATGCGGGCGGCGAAATCGGGGCGCAGCTTCTCCGTTTCGGCTATGCGCGCCTTGAGCGACGCGATTTCCGCGGTCAGGCGCGCGATGGCGTCAGCCGCATCATTGGCGAGCGTACCTTCGCGTGTCCGGTCCTCTTCCAGCCGCCCGGCCTGCTGGGCAAGATCGTCGAGGCGACGCACGACCGATTCGCGTTCCGTGCGCAGCGCGGCGAGGCGATGGCCCGCCTCATTGGCGGCGTCGCGGGCATTTTGGGCGGCGACGCGCCGATCGGCCAGCGCGGCGACGGCGGCCTGGGCATGGGCGGCGGCGGCGATCTGCCCCTCCTGCGCCGCCGCGACGCCGGCCTCGGCCTGACGGGCTTCGCCGCGCGCGGCTTCGGCGCTGGCATTGGCTTCGCGCCAGCGGGCGAAGAGGGCGCGACCCTCCGCCACGCGAATCTGGTCGGACAGGCGGATATAGCGTTCCGCCGCCTTCGCCTGACGGCGCAGGGCATTGGCCCGCACGTCCATGTCCGCCAATATTTCATCGAGCCGGGCGAGATTGGTTTCGGCCGCGCGTAATTTCTGTTCGGCGTCCTTGCGGCGGACATGCAGGCCAGCAATCCCCGCTGCCTCCTCCAGCATCGCGCGGCGCTCCTGCGGGCGGGCGGCAATGACGGCGGCGATGCGGCCCTGGCTGACAAGGGCCGGGCTGTGCGGGCCGGTGGCGGCGTCGGCGAAGACCAGCGTGACGTCCTTCGCCCGCACATCCTTGCCATTGGCGCGATAGGCGCTGCCCGCGCCGCGCTCGATGCGGCGGGTGACTTCCAGTTCGCCATCGGCCCCGACTTCAACCGTCCCGAACAGCTCGCCCTGTTCCTGGACGGTGAGCAGCGAGACTTCGGCAAAGTCGCGTTGCGGGCGCGTGGCGGTGCCCGCGAAGATCACATCCTCCATGCCCGCGCCGCGCATGGATTTGGCGCTGGATTCGCCCATGACCCAGCGGATCGCCTCCAACAGGTTGGACTTGCCGCAGCCATTGGGGCCGACGATGCCGGTCAGGCCCGGTTCGATCCGCAGCTCGGTTGCGTCTACGAAACTCTTGAAGCCGGACAGCTTGAGGCGCTTTATCTGCATGAGCTTGTTCCGGGGCAGCGCGCCGCCCCGGCTCCCTCACGCACAGGCGCCAATGTCAGCCCCCCGCAGTCCAATCAGATTCCCGCTTCCTTGAGCTTTGGCTGGAGCGAGGCCCAGTTGGCCACATTATCGACCAGCACGCCATTAATCAGGAAGCTGGGCGTGCCCTGGATCTGATATTGGGTGTTGGCCGCCTCGACGCCCTTGGCCAGCTTTTCGGCCGTCGCCGTGTCGGCCAGGCATTGCTTCGCCTGATCCTCCGAAATGCCGCGCTGCTTGGCGAAGTCGATCAGGCCCGCGACTTGCGCGATGGCGACGGGACGCTGCGCCGGGGGTAGCTGTTCCACGCCCTTGAACGCGGCTTCCTGACCCTGAACCTTGTCGAACATCGCCGTCTGGTTGGCGAAAAACTGTTCGGACAGGGGATAGAATATATCCTTGCCGCCGCACCGGGCCAGCAGGGCGGTGGTAAGGTCGATGGGATCGCGCACATAGGTGCGGAATTCATAGCTCATCTTGCCGGTATCGACGATCTTGCGGATCTCCGGCGAGGCTTCCTCGGCAAAGTCGCGGCAATGGCTACAGGTGAAGGAGCCATATTCGACCAGCTTCAGCTTCGCATCGGGATTGCCCATGAGGAAATGGCCGTCGGGCGTTTCGGTCACGGTTGCGGACCAGCTGGAGCCGGCCGGGGCGGCGACGGCGGCGATCGGATCGCCACTGGGCCTGGCGGCTTCCTCACCCTTGTTGCAGGCGGCAAGGGTCAGGCTGAGGGCGACGAGGGCAAGACCGGAAAAGACTTTCACGATGGACGAGGCTCCGATGATTGGCTTGATGCAGGTGGGTTTAGATCAGCGCGCTACGGGGGGCAATGCGGCCTGAAGGATCGCCCAGGTCGATCCTTCGACCCGTGTGCCGTTGACGGTGAAGCCGGGCGTGCCCGTGATCTTTACCTTGTTCCAGGCATCGTCGGTCATCGCCAGTATCTGCTTCATCGATTGCGGGTCGGCGATGCAGGCGTCGAGCTGCGCATTGGTGAAGCCGCGCTTGTTCATCAGGGCGTAAAGGCCGGTTTTCTGGCCGATATCCTTGAGCGCGGGGATCTGATCGGTTGGCTTCTGCGCGTCGCGGTCATAGGTTTCAAGCTGGTCCATCCAGGCGGTCTGGTTGGCGAACAGCGCCTCATGATTGCCCATGAAGCGCGCCGGGGTGCCGCAGCGGGCGAGGAGAGCGGCGGTCAGGTCATATTTGTCGCGCACGGCGTTGCGCACCTCCACGCTGACGGTGCCGCCCTTCACATATTGAGTCTTGAGCGGGTCACTCGCTTCGCCGACGAAATGGGCGCAGTGGGAGCAGGTGTAGCTCACATATTCGACCAGCTTGGTCTTGGCCGCCGGATTGCCCATCAGATGGCCGCCGATCGGCGAGATGACGACGCGCTTCACCCAGTTGGTGGCGGGCGCCGCGACCAGCGCAGCGGGAAGGGCGAGCAGGGCGAGCGGCAGGAGCAGTTTTTTCATGGGCGTGTCCATAAGGTGGCCCGGCTGAACCGGAGCCGAATTAGTTGATTTTGGGCAAGCCGCTGCTGTTGGCAAGCCCCTGCGCCAGCGATTCGAGCACCGCGCGCAGTTCCGGGTCGCCAATGTCGCGCAGCGAATCGCCCAATTCGACCGGGATCGGCTTCAGGTTGCGCGGTGGCGGGCGGCGCTCGGCCGTGGCGGGCAGGATGTCGCCCTGACGCATGGCGACCCTGGCCACGGCGGCATAGCCGAAGAAGCGGTTCACCCGCTCGACAATGTCGGGGAGCACATGTTGGATCATCGGGGCATGGCCGCTCATCACGGTCAGTTGCAGCGTGCCGCCGGCCTTCTTCCCAACCGGAAAGCGGATCGATTCGGGCGCGGACACGGCGGCATAATGGGCGCCGACAATTTCCGGCCAACGGGTGACGATGCTCGATTGGACGAAGCCGAACTTGCGGAAGGCGGCGCGGCCGATGTCGGGCATCAGGTCGGAAATCTGGCGCGGCGCGCCGATGCGTGGCCGTTCTTCGGCGGGGGGCTTGCGCCTTTTCAATTTCGGGGTGGCCGGGCGTTCCGTCATGCTGCGCTTAATGGCATAGGGGCGCCATGCGCGTCGAGGGTAGAGACACAAAAATCGCGAGCGACCTGCTGGTCTATTATGACGTCCATGCGCGCCGCCTGCCATGGCGCGCGCTGCCAGGCGCCAATGCCGCCGACCCCTATTGCGTGTGGCTGTCCGAAGTGATGCTGCAACAGACGACAGTCGCGGCGGTCGGTCCCTATTATGCGAAATTCACGGCGCGCTGGCCAACGGTTGCGGACCTGGCCGCCGCAGATGACGTCGATCTGATGGCCGCCTGGGCGGGGCTTGGCTATTATGCGCGGGCGCGCAACCTGCTGGCCTGCGCGCGGGCGGTGGTGCGCGACCATGACGGACGCTTCCCCGATACGGAGGACGGTTTGCGGGCGCTGCCGGGTGTGGGCGCCTATACCGCCGCCGCCGTGGCCGCCATCGCCTTTGGCCGGCGGGCAGTGGTGGTCGACGCCAATGTCGAGCGGGTGGTGGCGCGACTGTTCGCGATCGACACGCCGCTCCCCGCCGCGCGGCCCCGGATTCGCGCGGAGGCCGACCGCATCACGCCGGACGCGCGTGCAGGAGACTTCGCGCAGGCGATGATGGATCTGGGCGCGACCATCTGCACCCCGCGCAACCCGGCCTGCGGCATTTGCCCGCTGCGGCAGGATTGCGCCGGTTTCGCGACCGCCGATCCCGCCGCCTTCCCGGTCAAGGCGGTGAAGAAGGCCAGGCCGCACCGGCTGGGCCATGGCTGGTGGATCGAGCGGGAGGGCCAGGTCTGGCTGGTGCGCCGGCCTGGCAAAGGATTGCTGGGCGGAATGCGCGCGTTGCCCAGTTCCGACTGGGGCGCCGCGCCCGACCCGACGCCGCCGGTCAGCGCGGCCTGGATCACGATCGATCAGCCGGTCGCCCATGTCTTCACCCATTTCTCGCTGGCGCTGAGCGTCCACCATGCCCATGTGGGAAGGGATGCAATGCCGATGGACGAAGGCGAATGGTGGCCGGTCGATCGGATCGACGAGGCGGGGTTGCCGACGCTGTTCGCCCGCGCGGCCGACGCGGTGAGGAAGGACAGAGATGCACGGAACTGAAATGCCCGGCAGGACGCCGCCCGGCTTTGTCGGCGGCACGCTAGACCGGGTCGACCATGTCCGCACCAATCCGGCGCTGCTGGCGGAGGCGTTCGCCGATCCGGCCGCCAGGCGGCTGGTCCTTGACGGGCTGGAGCCGGTCGAGGCGGAGGGGCATCTGGTGCTGGAGCCGATCAGGGCAGAGGCGCGGGTCGAGGACCATGTGCTGCTGGGCGTGAACCCTGCCGGCCACCCGATCTTCGCGCGGCTGGTTACCGATCCGGGCGCCAATATGGTGCCGACCCCACGCAGCCGGGCCATTGCCGGGCTGGTCCCGGCCGACGAGGTCGCGCTCTATGGTGCGGCGCGCAGTCTGGTCCATTGGCATGGGCGACACCGTTTCTGTTCGGTGTGCGGAGCAGGGACAGCGCCGGTCAAGGCCGGCTGGTCGCGTAAATGCGGGGCGTGCGGTGCGGAGCATTTCCCGCGCACCGATCCGGTCGCGATCATGCTGGCTCAGCATCGCGGGCGTGTCTTGCTGGGGCGCCAGCATGGCTGGCCGCAGGGACGCTATTCGGCGCTGGCGGGCTTCATTGAGCCGGGCGAGACGATCGAGGAGGCGGTGGCGCGCGAACTCCATGAGGAAGCGGGCGTAAGGGTTCATTCAGTGCGCTATGTGATGAGCCAGCCCTGGCCCTTTCCATCGTCGTTGATGATCGCATGCGTCGCGCAGACGGATGATGATCGTCTCACGCTCGACCCGACCGAGATCGAGGATGCCTTCTGGTGCGATGCGGACGGCGTGCGCGCTGCGCTGGCCGGCGAGCCGGATGCGCCCTTCCTCGCTCCGCCGCCGATGGCCGTCGCCTGGCATCTGCTCGACCATTGGCTTGGCGAGGTTGTTCCCCTCGACGCAAGCGCGTAAGGCTCCACCCTCTTCCCATCGCCCATTCAAGGACTATCTCTCCTCCATGCTCAGCCTAGAAGAAGCCCAGTCGCGCGCGCAGGATCTGGTAAGCGCAGCGCGCAAGGCCGGTGCGGACGCGGCCGACGCCATCTACGCCTGCAACGCATCGACCAATGTGTCGGTGCGGCTGGGGGCGCTTGAAGATGTCGAGCGTTCCGAAGGCGAGGAGATCGGCCTGCGCGTCTTCATCGGCCAGCGCTCGGCGAGCATTTCCGCGTCGGACATGAACCCGGCAACACTGGAAACTCTGGTGGAGCGCTGCATCGCCATGGCGCGGGAAGCGCCGGAAGATCCCTATGCCGGGCTGGCGCCCGAGGACCGGCTGCTGAAAAAGCGCCCGCCCTCGCTCGACCTGACCGATGAAGAGGAGCCGGAGCCGGCCGCCCTGCGCGAACGCGCCCTGATGGCGGAGGATGCGGCGCGCGGTGTGCCCGGCATCACCAACAGCGAAGGCGGCGGCGCGGCGAGCGGGCGCAGCCAGGTCGCGCTGGCCACCAGCCATGGTTTCGCCGGCGCCTATGCCGGCACCAGTCATTCCAACTGGGCCAGCGTGCTCGCCGGCAGCGGCGCCGACATGCAGCGCGATCATGCCAGCCATTCGGCCCGCCATCTGCGCGACCTGGACCATGCCGACGCGGTCGGCGTGCGGGCGGGGCAGCGTGCCGTCGCGCGGCTCAACCCGGTGAAAGTGGGCAGCGGCGTGATGCCCGTGATCTTCGACCCGCGCATCGGCTCCAGCCTGATCGGCCATCTGGTGAGCGGGATCGTCGGTCCGGCGATTGCGCGTCGGTCCAGCTTCCTGCTGGATCAACTGGGCGAGGCGATCTTTGATTCGGCCGTCACCATCGTCGACGATCCGTTGCGGCCGCGCGGTCTGCGTTCGCGTCCCTTCGACGGCGAAGGCCTGCCCGTGGGGCGGCGGGCGCTGATCGACGCGGGGGTGCTCACCGGATGGTTGATGGAGAGTGCGTCCGCACGGCAGCTTGGTCTGGAGCCGACCGGCCATGCCAGCCGGGGCGGCAGCGGCGCGCCGGGCGCCAGCGTCAC
>NZ_AYOY01000050.1 GCF_000508185.1 Sphingobium sp. C100
GCGCCGCAACGGCGCACTGTCCTTATACCCGAAGATCATTCCGTCCTTGTCGCGCGGGTTCCACCGCACGAGGCAGACGATGGCGAAAACCTCGCCGCCGATGCCGTTCTTCATGACCTGCACCGCGGCGTAATAGACCCGGTTGCCGGGGCAGGCCGAGGCCAGCACCTTGAGTCCTTGCGTGCCGCCATCCTCCTGTGGGCGGTCGTAGGTACACTGGGCGTCGAGGTAGGATTTGGCGGTTGCGTGGCCGCCGAGCGACGCACGCGGCATGTAGAGCCATCCCATGATGGTGTTCCTTTGCTTGTCGGTAATTGGGGAAGCGGGAGCCTCGGCGGCGCTCAGGCGGCGAGCGCCGGCACGGCCGGATCGGCGGGCGCGGCATCGCTCTCGGCACCGGAGAAGCTCTTCAGATAGGCGAAGGCCTGCTCGGCTTTGGCAGCCGCGTGGATGATGGCGGTCTTGTCGCCGCGCAGGATGCCGAGCCAGTGCCCGACATAGCTCGCATGGCTGTCGTGCAGCAGATTGGGCAGGCCGAGATCGGCGCAGCAAAGGCCGGCCCCGATTTCTGCGACGAGCTCTTCGAACGCATAGGCCTTATCGCCGAAGCGCTTGCCGAATTTGCGCGCGAGCCGGTCGGGGTGGCCCGACCAGTGGACTGTCTCATGGCACCTCGTCGAGGCGTACAGATCCATGCTGCGGAACGAGCTGCGGCTGGGCATCTGGATGTGATCGAATGTCGGTGTGAAGTAGGCCTGGTTGCCGCCGTGGCGGACGTCGGCGGGGATCGCGTCGAAGAAGGCGTCGATCGCGGCCTGGTGCGTCGAGGGCTCCACCGGCACCTCCGGCTCTTGCGGAGCATAGAAATAGGCCGGAAGCGCGTCGATCTGATCGGCATTGAAGACGACGTAGTGGCGAAGGAAGCGGATGTTCTTCTCGACCTCCCTGCCGGTTTCGGGATGCTCCTCGGTCTTCTTGAACGAGGAATAATAGACCGAGATCGCGCCGGTTTCGCCGCGCCGTACATTGGCCCCGAGCGCCTCGGCCTGGCGATAGGTCATCCAGAAGCGCGAGCGGTAGCCCATCGCGTCGCCGAGCGCCCACAGGTAGAGCGTATTGATGCCGGTATAAGGCGTGCCGCAATGCCGCAGCGGGCGCCCGCCGGCGCCGCTGCACCGCCAGGGTCTCGACCAGGGCGGGACGCCTTCCTCGAGCTTGCGAATGATGAGGTCGGTGATTTCCGCGGCGACGTCGCGGCTGGAGCGTCGTGAAGCTGACATGGTGGGAACTCCGGTGCGGACGAGAAGGAAACCGCCAGCGCGGGGTGCGCGCCGGCGGTGAGCACTCCAGTTGGTGACTGGCGTCAGGCCGCGAGCGCGTCCTGATCGTCCAGCTGAGATTCGCCGTCGGCGTCGTTCCCCGCGACCGTCTCCCGATCGTCGCCCTGATCCTCGGTGCTGTCGTCGACATCGAGATCGTCGGCGGGCACCTGGTCGAGGAACTTCATGGCGTTGGGCACCCAGGCCAGCGCCGCGTCGCGAACCTCCGGCTCGACGATCGCCTCGCCCGCGAAGAGCTTGGCGCACGATTCCGAGATCTCCGACTTCTTCATCGTCGCGTGACGCGCGGTGAGCGCGGCGCCGCCGACATCGGCGAGCAGCGTCAGGATCGAACCCTTGCTGACCCGGTCGAAGAAGTTCTCCGAGGTCGGCCGCCACCAGCTCGCGACGTCGATCTCCATGATCGTCGCGAGACGGTTGTGGAGCGGGGACTGTTCGGCGCGGGAATTGGGCGCCTCGAGCGACATCGCGACGATATAGCCTAGCCAGGCCGCCTTGCCGTCGTCGTCGAGCGCGCGGAACGCCTCGAACCGCTCGACCTGCGAGGGATATTCGGTCCAATCGGCATCGAGCCCGTCATGCGCTTCGGCGAGATAGCTGCGGGCACGGGTCGCGGGCTGCTCGCCGGTGACCGGGTCCTGCGGCGAGCGTGCGCGGATGGTCGAGCCATAGGCGCTTTCGGTGCTCATGCGGTCGTCGATCATCACGAACAGCGCATAGTCGAGCGCGAGCGCCGGATGGCTGAGGAGGGTCGCCGCCAGGACGTCGCGCCGCTGCATCGCAAGCTCGTCGTAGAGCCGCGCGCTGAGCGGCTTGCCGCCGGGCGCGACCGCTTCGGGCCGCGACGCCGGAGGCGCGGATTCCCTGCCTGCCCCGCTCGGCCGGCTGCGCGCCCCGTTGACCGCGGTGTCGCCGGTTTCCTCCTCGGTGCCGCCGATCCGGACGGGCTCCTCGCTGTAATATTCGGCGTCGAGGACCATTTCGCCCCTGGGAGTGAGCTTGAGGAAGGCGCCGACCAGCGGGCGCAGCTCGTCCGGCAGCACCGGCGCGACGTTGCGGATCGCCTGCTCCTCCTCGGTGAGCGCGTCATATTCCTGGTCAAGCGCCTTGTAGGCGTCCTCGCCGATGGCATCATCGTCCATCTCGACGGAGATCACTTCCTGCCGGGCCGAGATCGCCTCGATCCGGGCCTGCTGTTCCTCGGTCAGGTCGGCCGGGGGCAGGATGACGCGATAGAGGCCGGCAGCCGCGCTGTGGGTATAGTTGGACGCGATCGGCCGGATCCAGCCAAGGCCGAGTTCCTCACCGACGCGCTTGGCTTCCGCTTCCATGATGTCCGCGGCCAGCCGCTGCGCGATCTCGGGATTGACCCACTTGTCGCCGCTGTCGCTGAAGAGATCGCGGTCGACCTTGCCGCCAGCCTCCGCATAGCGATCCTCGCCGACCAGGATGGCGACGGGGTCGGTCGAGTTCATGGTCTCGTTGGCGATCACGCGGCGGATCGTGTCGGCGTTGGAGTAACTGGTGCCGTAGCTGTTCCAGACGAGAAGCTGCTTCTCCTGGTTCTCGGTCGACGCATAGGCCTTGGCGACGTCGAGCGTGATGGTGCCTTCGCTCAGCGCCTCGAAGATCGGCTCAGCGAGCGTCGCCAGCCGCAGGCGGCCCTCGACGAAGCGGCGGGTGAGGCCGAACCGCTTGGCGACACCCTCGATGTCGCCCGTCAGTCCAATGAAATACTGGAACGCGCGGCATTCCTCGGCCGGGGTCATCTTGAGCTGATGGAAGTTCGCCGCGGTCGAGGTCTCCGACAGGGTCGCCTCGTCGCCGACCAGAACCTTCACGGGAACGTCGTAGGTTTCAGGGTCAATGACGCCGCGGTCGGCGAGCATCCGCAGGCCGCGGAGGCGGCGACCGCCGTCGAAAACCTCGAAGGTGCCGCGCGGCTTCTTCACTGGCGTGACGAGAAGGTTCTGCAGAACGCCGCGCGCTTCGAGATCGGCCGCCATTTGCGGGATTTCGAGCAGTTCGTCGGGCCTTTTGCGGACGTTGATGGGCGATAGGGTGAGTTTGGCGAGCTTTACGGAAGCGGTCATGGGAAGGAGCTCCATCTGGCGTCCGGATCATCCCGAACACCAGCTCCGTCCCCCCTTCCCTTTCCCCGATCTGCTTCGGCCGAACTTGCATAGGCCGGAGCCGCCAGTCGCTCACCTGCGGAAGCTTCGATTTTTACTGTCGATGAACTGGTCGATGGTTAGGCTTGGTCCAGGGGGTGTACGTGAATCCGCTCGATCTGATCTCGGCCGCGCCGTGGAAGCGCGCTGCCTTCACAACCTATGCGCTTTCGCTATCCTTCTTCGAGGCGGTGCTTCTCGACGCTTTGCTGCGTGGCGGCGGGCGCAATGCTCTTGTTCTGGCCGATCCTGAGGGCGTGCGTGCCGGTTTGAGCGAGGAAGGGGCGCGCAGGGTCGGCCGCGACTATGAAATCGAACCCGTTGCCTGCACCAATCACGGCGTTTTCCACGCGAAGGTCTGCGCACTTTTCAGCGAGGACGATGCTCATCTGCTCGTCGGATCGGGAAATCTGACCTTCGCGGGCTGGGGCGGCAATCTCGAGCTGGTCGAGCATCTCCATCCTAGTTTCGCTGCGGACGCCTTCGACGATGCGGCCGACTTCTTCGGACAGATTTCGGCTTCCGCTCAGATCATCACGACAGCGGGACCGGCGTGCGAGACGATCGCTGCGTCGTTACGCCGGTCGGCGCAAGGACAGCCGCGGCCGGGCAATGTTCGCATGGTCCACAGCCTCGACGCGCCTATTGCGGAACAACTGGCGCTCTATGCGGAAGATCTGGGCGGCGTGACGCGCATGACAGCTGTTTCGCCCTATTACGATCTTCGCGCCGAGGGGTTGAATGCGCTCGCGGCGCTGCTGGAGATCGATGAAGCGCATCTCCATGCCCACCGCGCAGGCACGGTCCGCGGCCAGGGTTCGAACGCCTGGCCCTTCGAGGGTGGCAAGAGGTGGAAGGCTATCGATGCCGCCGACGCGTTCGGCCAGGATGACAGGCCGCTTCACGCCAAATCGATCGAACTGGTGTGCCGCAAAGGCCGCCTCGTTCTGAGCGGCAGCGCCAATGTGACGCATGCCGGACTGTTCGGCCGAAACGTCGAAGCCGGTGTGCTGCGCGTTCAGCGAGGCAGCAAGAATTATTGGGTGACGGCGCCGGCGACGGCCCCTGCACGACTGCCGGCCGACGAGCAGGACGAGAATGACGCGGTGGCATCCGCGGTCGGGGTCCTGGGCGCATCGCTCGAAGGCGAAACGATAACCGGCCGAACGCTCGCGCCCAGACTCTCCGGGAGCGCAAACGCCGTCCTGCGAACGCCCAGGGGATCCCACATGTTGGGCTCGGTGTTGATTTCCGACGACGGCCATTTCGAGGTCGATGCACCGCGAATCGAGTTCGAAAGCTGGGAGAATGGTCGCCTGATCCTCGGGCTTGAGCAGGACGGCAGACGCTGGGAGGGTTTCGTGTCGATCGCGGCTGCCCTCGAACTGATCCGACGCACGGGTTCGATCGCGCCCCGCCTCATGGCGATGCTCGCCGGCACGGAGACACCGACGGACGTTGCCGCCATCCTGGCATGGTTTCGTGAGGATCCGAGCCGCATGCCGGCATCGCTGGGCATTGGCGGCGGGGGAAGCACCGGCGGACCCAATGAGAGCGAAGGAGCGGTAACGCTCGCGGACCTTAAGGCGGCTGGCCTTGGCGCACAGTCATTTTCTGGAGCGAGCGACGGCGAAGCAACGTCCGCCTGGCGCCATTCCATGGCCCTCATCCGTGCCGTCTTCAGACAGTCGCGCGGACCCTGGGGCGGCGGCGGCGAGACCGATGACGACGACGATGAGGACGAGAAGGACCGGGAAAAGCGGGCGCGATCGGAGGAGGCGGCGAACCATCGGTCGCTGCAACTCTTCGACGAGCTCCTGACGGCCATGCTGGCGCCCGAGGCGGAGGGCCGCAACGCGCTCATGGCTCTGTCGCTATCGCATTTCCTGGCGGACCGGATCAGGCCGGCGCCGGGCAAGGTGCAACTCTGGCTCGACAAGGTGCTTGCGCACGTCGTTGCGCTTGACGGACCCGAAAGCGACATCGCCATCGCCTCCATTCTCCTTCATCACGCAGCTGATCGCCGGGACGACAATGCGATCCGGGCACGTCGCTATTTCCTGCGCCGCGGGATCGACCCGGCAAGCCTTTCCGTCACTCCGGATGTAATACCGGCATTCATGGATTTGCTGGGATCGGGCGTCGACCTCGACAGCTTCCTCGGCGAGGTCCTGACGGCAAGGACCATGGGTGAGCAGATCGACGCCTATCTTGCCGCTGGCGATGGCCGTGGCCCCCATGTCGGTTACGATAGCCTGAGGTCATCGCCGCACTGGCCCAATCTAGAGCGGGCGCTGCGTGATCCTTCGTCATACGCCAAACTGACGGTACTCGACTCCTTCAGACCCTCCTGCCCGCGGTGCCACATTCGCCTGCCTCTGGCGGCCGGGGAAGATCTGCGGTTGCGGGGTCTCAGCACCTGCTGCGGCCGAATCCTCATCAATCGGGATTGCTGACGATGACGGATCTGAACGAACTCCTCGATACCGCGCGCTCCGCTGGCGAGGCTCGCGCGGTCGACAGGAGCAAGATCAACTTCGGCGGGGTAGACCCGCTGGGCCTTAGGCAGATCAACTTCGGCCTGATGGACCGGGTGCTGCCGGACCTCAACAATGTGGCAAGCCACATCCGTCCCTACACCCTGATGGCCTGGGCCTGGCGGAGGGTGCGCCATGTTCTGGAGCGGGGAAAGCGGCAGAGCGCAAAGCCCGAAGAGATGCGCGATTTCGTCGACCGGATCGAGGCTATCTACGCGTGGTCACAGTTCCTGATCGACCCGCGTGCGGACATTCCGGGGGCGCAAGCCATGCGGCCGATGCTGGACGCGAAGCAGTATCGTTTTGGCGGTGAGGAATGGGAAGCCCGGCGCAACATGCGACGCTATTCGACAGGTTTCATATCGCCGCTGAACTACGGGCCGAGCCTGCGCACCATGGGCTGGCTGATCCCGGTCGAGGGCGCGGCAGGCATATTCCAACCCGATGCTTCCCTCGACCCGGTGCTCGACGCCTTCGAAAGAGGTTTCGGGGCGGAGCTGGGCCACGAGGCGTTCAACCGCTTCGGCAACGTGGTCGTCAGGCGCGCGGATGCCGAGCGCTGGGGCAAGCTTTGGACGATGGACAAGCCTCGCGCCGCGGAGGCGAAGGCCATGTTTACGAGGCTTCTGTGGTTGCC
>NZ_AYOY01000051.1 GCF_000508185.1 Sphingobium sp. C100
GGGCGTCCGGCTGCCCGCGCCCCAGACGCTGGGCGGCCGCCGCGCCGACATCATGCGCGGCGAACAACGCCCGCCGGCCGAGGTCGCCATCCTGTTTTCGATGGCGGAAAATAGCGTGAAAACGCTGCCGATCAGCGGGGGACGCGGCTATTTCGTGGTCCAGCTGACCAAGATCGAGCGCGGCGACGCCAAGGGCAATCCCGAGCTGCTGGCCCAGGTGCGCGACCAGATGGGCGATGTGATCGGGCAGGAATATGGCGAGCAGTTCGAGCGCGCGGTCGAAAAGGAGCTGGACGTCACCCGCAATCCCAACGCCGTGGCGCAAGTGCGCAGCGCGCTGGCAGCGACCAACAGCGGCGGTCAGTAACATGGCGGCCAGCGGCGCGCAGGACGGCGTGCAAAGCGCCCGTGCGGCACTGGCGCGGGGCGAATCGGCGCTGGTGTGGCGGCGGCGGATCGCCGACACCGACACGCCGATTTCCGCCGCGCTCAAGCTGTTCGAGCCGGACCGCGGCGACTATCTGCTGGAATCGGTGGAGGGCGGCGCAGTGCGCGGCCGCCACAGCCTGATCGGCCTCGCCCCCGACCTCGTCTTCCGCGCGAACGGTCAGGACGCCGAGATCAACCGCCAATGGGCGACCGATCGCGATGCCTTCGTCCCCGAAAGCCAGGGTGCGCTCGACGCGCTGCGGGCGCTCGTGGCCGAATGTCGCGCCACGATGGACCCCGCCCTGCCCGCCGCGCTCGCCTGCCTGGTCGGCTATTTCGGTTATGAGACCGTCGGGCTGGTGGAAAAGCTGCCCCGCCCCGCCCCCAATCCGATCGGCTTGCCCGACATGCTGTTCGTGCGGCCGACCGTGATCCTGATTTTCGATCGCCTTGCCGATGCGCTCTATATCGTCGCGCCGGTGTGGAAGGGCAGCTTTGCCGACGCCGATCAGGCGGTTGCGGCCGCGCTGGAGCGGATCGACGCCGCCGCGGCCCGGCTGGCCGCGCCGCTCCCCGCTCCTGCCGCGCCCGCCCGGATCGCCGACATTGACGTGACGCCGGTGCTGGAGCCGGGCCGCTATGCGCAGATGGTGGATGCGGCCAAGGATTATATCGTCGCGGGCGACATATTTCAGGTCGTGCTGGCGCAGCGTTTCACCAGCCCCTTCACCTTGCCGCCGATCGCGCTTTATCGGGCGCTGCGGCGGATCAATCCGTCGCCCTTCCTCTATTATCTCGACCTGCCGGGCTTCGCGCTGATCGGCTCTTCCCCCGAAATCCTGGTCCGTGCGCGCGATGGCGAAGTGACGATCCGGCCGATCGCCGGCACGCGCCCACGCGGGAAAAATGCCGTCGAGGACGCCGCCAATCGCGAAAGCCTGCTCGCCGATCCCAAGGAACGGGCCGAACATCTGATGCTGCTGGACCTTGGCCGCAACGATGTCGGTCGCGTCGCCGCCGCCGGCACGGTGACGGTAACGGAAAGCTACAATGTCGAATTTTACAGCCATGTCATGCATATCGTGTCGAACGTGGTCGGCCGCCTGGCGCCGGACAAGGACGCGATCGACGCACTGTTCGCGGGCTTCCCCGCCGGCACCGTGTCGGGCGCGCCCAAAGTCCGCGCCTGTGAGATCATTGCCCAGCTGGAGCCGGAAACGCGCGGCGCCTATGCGGGCGGGGTCGGCTATTTCGGGCCGGACGGCAATATGGACAGTTGCATCGTGCTGCGCACCGCCGTGCTGAAGGATGGGGTCATGCATGTGCAGGCCGGCGCGGGCATCGTCGCGGATTCGAATGCCGAATATGAGCAGCGCGAGTGCGAGGCCAAGAGCGGCGCCCTGCTGGCGGCGGCGCGTGAGGCGGTGAGCGTCGCGCGCGAGGCCGGGTTCGGGCAGTAACCCCTAATCCTCCCCTGGCGGGCGAGGATTTGCAAAACTCATCGACAGGCCCGCCCGCCCATCGCGCCCCGCTCCGCCTGATCGAGGTGGAGATGGTCGCGATGCGCCGCATTGTAATCGGGTGACAGCACCGTCGAAAACAGGTCGCACGCGCCATCGCGCACGTCGCGCAGAAAGGCTGCGTCCTTACCCTCCCCCTGCCAGTCCTTGGCCACGCTGACCTGCCGCCCGTCCTTCAGCACGAAAGCCGCGACGTCGATCGCGTCGGCGGTCGCATGTTCGCTGAAATCGCCCTGGCTGCGACCGTACATCCGGCGACAGCTATAGCTGCCGAAATGACGAATGCCGCGCACCGGCTGGCCGTAGATACGCCGGGCGGCCGGCTGCACCACCTGCCATTCCCACAGCTTGAGCGCAGCGGCCACCGGACAGGAGGGCGCCACCGCGGCGGGGACCAGCGCGATCGCATCGGCATCCCGCTTGAGCCGCACCGCGTCGGCATAGGCGCACTGGTCCGCGCCGCCCGGCGCCATCGCGACATAATCGACGCCCGCCCGGTCGAGCAGCGCCTTGCACCGCTGCGGGTCGCCCGTCAGCGCCGCAAGCTTGCGCCCGGTGAACAGGCCGACCGGCTGGGCCAGGTCGAGATCGGTCCAGGGCAGATCCTGCGGCCGCTGGCGCAGCCAGGCATAGGCCAGGAGCGCCAGGCACACAAAGCCGCCTAGGAAAAGCAGGCGGCGCAACGTCAGATGCAGTTTTCGCATCCCTTAAGCACGCCGGAGCCGCCTCATTGGTTCCGAGGTGACGGGATAGCCAAGATGATCGGGAATGCACAGATGCGGCTCGCCATCGCGTTCCTCCCGCCAGGGACGCACTGTTTCGACCGGAAAGGCGGCAGCGTGGGCGACCAGTTCTTCATGGCTGGCATGGCGGGCGATCCGTTCCAGATTGCGCCTGGTCGGAAAGATGATCTGTCCCTCGCCCGCGTCGCACCGGGCGATGGTGGCCGCCGCACTGCTCCAGAACAGCTGGACATTTTCGGTCGTGTCGACGCTCGCCACCTGTCCCTGCGGCGCGCGGGCAAGATAGAAGCGCGTGTCATAGACGCGCCGCACCTGTTCGAACGGCGCGGGATGCCAGCGGGCGAACGGCACCAGCGCATCGAGCGCCAGCTCCAGTCCGTGCCGCTCCAGCAGTTCGCCCAGCGTCCGGCCGCCATGCAGCCCGTCGCGCAGGCGCAGGACCGTCGCTGCGTCCACCACCGCTCCGGCAAAGCCGATCGCCAGCCCCGCCTCCTCGATCGTCTCGCGAATCGCGGCGATGCGCGCGGCCGCCTCATCCAGAGGCAGGCCGGTGCCGGCCCGCGCCGCCAGCGCCCGATCCGCTTCGTCCACCGCGCCGCCGGGAAACACCAGCGCGCCGGCGGCGAAGGCCATGGTGGCGGCGCGCTCCATCATCAGCAATTCGGGTGCGCCATCGGCGCGGTCGCGGACGATCACGACCGTCGCGGCGGGCCGGCTGACGCCGTCCCCATCCATCTTCTTTGTCATGGACACCGCTCTAGGCGCTTGTCGCACCGGCGGTAAAGTCCTTCGGGAACAACCCCGTTAAGGGTTGGTGGAGCCTAGGGGGATCGAACCCCTGACCTCGTCATTGCGAACGACGCGCTCTCCCAGCTGAGCTAAGGCCCCTGAAGGAGCGCTGCCTATAAGCGAGCGATTGCGGCCATGCAACGGTCTTTTGCGCAAAAAATCCTGCGTCTCGCCCGCGCAAGGCAGAGCCGGTGAAGGGCGCGCAGGCGACGCGCCAGGGCGGTTCCCGCGCCGGACATTACTCCCCCGTAACGCCCGGAACGATGGCCGCGCCCACTCATTGAAGAAAGCGACGACGCTATTTTGTGCGTCGCCTGACTGACAGACAAGGAGAAGGACCATGGGTTACCAAGGCGGACGCCGCTATGGTGATGATCGTTACGCCACCGGCTGGGACCGGGGCGACCGCTATCGCGGGCAGCGCGAGGGCCGGGGCGACGAACGCGGCTATCGCTATGGCACGCGCGGCCAGTTCGGCGGTCCCGACTATCGCCGCACGCCCGAGGATTATGATCCGGAAGAGCGCGGCTTTTTCGACCGGGCCGGCGACGAGATAAAAAGCTGGTTCGGCGATGACGAAGCCGAGCGCCGGCGCGAATATGATGAATATTATAATCGCCCCTATGGCGATCCGCGCGACCAGTCCAGCCGCATGGGCTACGCCTCCGCCGCGCGCAGCGACTATCTGCCGAACCGCGGCTATGCGCCCTACATCAATGAACGCAGCGGCTTTGGCAATGAAGATCATGGCAATCGCATCCGCGGCTATGGCCCGCAGCAGGATTTCGGCCGACACCATGACAGCAACTATCAGGCATGGCGCCAGCAGCGGATCGACGAACTCGACCGCGACTATGCCGAATATCAGCGCGAACATCGCGAGCGGTTCAACAATGAGTTCGGCAGCTGGCGCACCCGCCGTGGCGAACAGCGCCAGGCGATCGGCCAGGTGAAGGAGCATATGGACGTGGTCGGCAGCGACGGCGAACATGTCGGCACCGTCGATAAATGCCGGGGCGACCGCATCATCCTGACCAAGAATGACCAGGATGCCGGCGGCGTCCATCACTCCATTCCGTCAAACTGGATCAGGTCGGTCGATGCGACCAAGGTCACGCTGGAGAAGACAGCGGACCAGGCGCATGAGGCGTGGCGCACCGAGCGCGAGCAAAGCGCCATGTTCGGCGATCGGGCCGAGGGCCGGGACGGCGGCTGGAGCAGCGAAGGCTTTGCCGGCAGCAGCACCGCCTATGGCAACCGCGACCGCTGAGGCGCTATGACCAGAAAAAAGGCCCGGCATCGCGCCGGGCCTTTTCTCGATTCGGGCCTGAAAACCGGACGCCTCAGGAAATGGCGCGCAATTCCTCGGGCAGTTGGTTGGAAACCGGGCCGGTCCGCTCGATGCGCGGGCTGCTGCCATAGGTGCTGAACTGCTCCAGCGGCAGCGCCATCCCGCAAAAGGCGCATTCGGCAACCATCCGGCCGACGATCCAGTGCTGGCGGGTGCAGGAGGGACAACGGTTCGTCTCTCCGACATGATAAAGCGGGCTATACCCCTTCGCGAATGACGGACGTGCCGTCCCGAATGCGGTCTGCATGAGCCTGATCCTCGATTTGCCTGCGGATTCAACGCTTGAAACGGCAAAGGTTTCAGCTCCGGGCCGCATTTGCCGCCCAGGGCCGGCCGAGCGCCGGCCCCCTTTCCCGCCAAAGCGCCACGGCCGAACCCCTTTGCCCTTGCCCCTGGCGGCCCCATGCCCGACATAGGCCGCGTCATGGTTTCCTTCGCCCGCTCGCCCATCACCGCCGTCCTGGGCCCGACCAATACCGGCAAGACCCACCTCGCGGTCGAACGCATGTGCGGCCATTCCAGCGGCATGATGGGCTTTCCGCTGCGGTTGCTGGCGCGGGAAGTCTATGACCGGGTGGTGGCGATCAAGGGCGCCAGCCTGGTCGCGCTCGTCACCGGCGAGGAAAAGATCGTGCCGCCGGGCGCGCGCTATTTTCTCTGCACCGCCGAATCCATGCCGATCAGCGGCGGGCGGGAACATGGGCCGAAACAGGATTTCGCCTTCGTCGCACTGGACGAGGCGCAACTGGGCGCCGACCCGGAACGCGGCCATATCTTCACCGACCGGATGCTGCGCGCGCGGGGTCGGGAGGAAACGATGATCCTGGGGTCCGCCACCATCAGCCGGATGGTCAAGGCGCTGGTCCCCGATGTGGAGATCATCGGCCGGCCGCGCTTTTCCACCCTGTCCTATGCCGGCGCCAAGAAGCTGTCGCGCCTGCCCAAGCGATCCGCCATCGTCGCCTTTTCCGCTGAGGAGGTTTACGCCGTCGCTGAAATGCTGCGCCGTTTCCGGGGCGGCGCGGCGGTGGTGATGGGCGCCCTGTCCCCGCGCACCCGCAACGCACAGGTGCAGATGTTCCTGAATGGCGAAGTCGATTATCTGGTCGCTACCGACGCGATCGGCATGGGCCTCAACCTCGACGTCGCGCATGTCGCCTTCGCCTCGCTGCGCAAGTTCGACGGCCGCCGCAGCCGCCGCCTGACCGTCAGCGAGATGGCGCAGATTGCGGGGCGCGCGGGGCGGCATCACAAGGATGGCACCTTCGGCAGCCTGGGGCATGAGGATGGCGACGCCGCCTTCACGCCCGAGGAGATAGAAGCGATCGAGGCGCATCGCTTCCCGCCGGTCGAACAATTATTCTGGCGCAACGGCACGCCGCGCACCGACCGGCTGGACCATCTGCTGTTCGACCTGGAGCAAAAGCCGGAGCGGCCGGAACTGCGCGCCGCGCCCGAAGCGGTGGATCTGGCGGTGCTGCGGCGGCTGGCGGACGACCCGATGGTCATCGAGCGCGCCAGGGGCCAGCGGCAGGTCGAACGGCTCTGGGCCGCCTGCGAACTGCCCGATTTCCAGAAACTGGGCGCGGACCATCATGCCCGGATGGTGTCGCGCATCTGGCGGTTCCTGTCGGAAACAAGTCCGGGGTCCGGGGGCCACATCCCGCGCGACTGGTTCGCGCAGCAGGTGGCGCGCCTCGATTCGGTGCAGGGCGACATCGACACGCTGTCGGGCCGGATCGCGGCGGCGCGCACCTGGTCCTATATCGCCCATCGGCCCGACTGGCTGGCC
>NZ_AYOY01000052.1 GCF_000508185.1 Sphingobium sp. C100
AACCAACCGGACGGCTACGGCTGATCCGGTCAAAGCGAATGACGGTGATCGTGTCGCCGGGACGCAGGAGGCCCAGCAGTCGCGTCAGCGTGGGTCGTGATTTACGTCCGTTGGCGCGCTCCTCGATAATGCGCGTGCAGCCGGTCGCCTTCAGCGCCCGCCGCTGCGCATCTCTTTAAGCAAATGGAGTGCGTAGCGGTCATCTCGGCTTTCGACCCTTGGTCGTCATTCAGATGCCAAGTTTGCATCCCTAACAGCGGACCTTCCGCTTAATGAGAGCCTCTCTGCATAATGTCTTCTGGCGGAAGCCCGCCATACATTCCGCAAACGACTACGCCTTTTCGACGACCAGTCTATGCCCATAGCGCTCCAGCAATACACGTAGAACTTGGGCGCTGGAATAAGCGGCAAAATGTTGATGTCCGTCCTCCTTGTCCGGATCTGCGAAATCACATACGCCTTTGAGTGCGAAACATTGTGGATGTGGTCGGGATGCAGCTTGAGCGGCAGCAAACAGGCCATAGATCTCCATTTCAACGCCAATCAATTCTTGATGCTGCGTGCGAATTTCTTTGATCACTTCACCGTCGGCAAGCACTGCGGATCCTGATGCCACAGGGCCGACGTGTATCTGAGGTACACCGGAAGGCGTTCCTTCAAACTCCGTGGCGATCATTCCAAGGGCATTTCTGTCCCCGCGCAACTGTTCGATATGGCTGCGCACCTGCGCCGATGCGGGTAATTGATGGGGACGTATGGAGAACTGAGTATTTTCTTTGTCTCGAGCACGCTTTCCGCTCTGGAAATCCCAAGATGGGTCTGCAAAGAGCACATCTCCAAGCTTTACCTTCCCACGAACCCCTGCACAAATTCCGGTCATGGCCACAAGCTGGGGCTTGAGTTTCTCGACGATAGCCGCTGTCCGCAAAGCCGTAGAAACCATTCCCATGCGCGGCGCGGATGTCACACTGACTTGGAGAGTCCTGCCACCCGATTCAAACCATCCGCCATGCACGAAAACCATGTCATCGATTGGGCGCGATGCTGACCAGTTCCATGGCAGTTTTAGCACTTCTTCCATTTCTGGTTTCGCCAAAGCGCAGATAATCGCAATATCGGTTGGCTTCTCGCTCGGACCGTTGGCGATTTGTAGTTGATCGAGCAAATATCGTGCACAGTTGGTAGCGCGATTGACCCAGTCGTCATTATCCGCCGAAAATTCCAAAACGGTCCATGTGTACGCCTCGAAATCCCGAAGTACCGATGCGCCGACCTCCCGGTCAGCTGTTATCCCCAGTATATGACGCGGTGGGTTAGATACTTCACCCTCTCGAATCTCAAAAAGAAGGTCGGCGGAATGCTGGATCGACTCTTCACTTTCCGGCCACAACGGTATGAGAATATCCAGAATGAGAAGATCGTAATTATGCTGTTCTATCTTCTCGCGCGCAGAAACAGTACAACTAACAAGGTCAATCTCGTTCCGATTAATGCCAATTTTGGAAAATGCCGTAATCAAGCGGTCATAACGCTTCGGACGGTCATCGACGATCAATATTCTCACTGCGAGTTCCTAGTGATGCCAGCCTCGGCCAGTGTCGAAGCGAGGACAGTTTTCCATTCGTCAAAGGTCGAATTGTAGTGTAGGACCGCCCGCAACACCTCTGGAAATTCGTCGATCAGTTCGGCTCTTAACTGCGCGAGATCAACCGTGCTCCCACCTTCGCGGACAAAGCCTTCATAGCCTGTGATTACTACGGTCGGGCAGACTATCTCTGCCATTGCCATATGCCGGAGAACCTCTGTTCCACCAAAGCCTTGAGGACGACCGCCGCGTTCACGCTCACCCACATCGAAGGTGGGCAAGGACATATCGAGAATTAATAGATTTATGTCCGAAGTTTCCAGCGCATCAAGCGCAGAGTTGACGGACCGTGCCGACAAAACAATCGCGCGCGGGGTGAGCTCACTAAGAAGCTTCTCGATATGCCGTCGCTTGGGAGCCTCATCCTCAACCAGCAGGATGGCTGTTTCAATTGTCGTCACTCGCACCTCCCGATGACAAACGCACCTCGTAGGTCACATCAAGGCGGAAACGCCCTTCGGCCGTGAACGCAAACTTGATTGATCCGCGATCTGATTGCGTAACGACCGCCGCCAGCTTGGCAAAGCCACTTCCCCCTTCTGTTCGTGTCCGGCGGTCATGTGATCCTTCCTCGATCATCTTGCGGATTACATTGGCTTGCCGCTCCTTGTCGGCGCGAAAGGAGGGGCGGCAGTCACTAACGACCACAAGTGACAATGTCGAATCCGCCTCATTCCATTGTGCCGTCACATCCACCTTTGGCGATTTCATTCCAGAATGTTTGCGTGCATTGCCCAAGCCGACGAACACGACGTCATGGACGAACACGAGATTGGAGGCAGGAAGCTCGAGATCGCCTTGTGCGTTCTGGCTAATTTGCGGGGAGAAGCCTCTTTGTGACTTCAACGCAGTGTCCACACCGATTTTGAGTATCTGCTCGAGGGAGAACAGGCGATGCTGCCTTAGCGTATCTGCATGTACGAACCATTGCGCGACCTCATCGAGTTTGATTTGCACCTCACTGGAAGCGCCGCCCATGGTAGCATCGAACTCAAGCCATGCACCGTCCTGCTCAGCCAGCTCGCGAATTCGCGCTCGCACGATATCGAACTCGTTAATTATGCGAGATTTCATGTCGTCGGTGATGAAAGTTCGTATCTGTGATAGGGAACTTTCGATGCCAGTCCATAATATGGGCAAAACAACACGAATGAATTCGGAAAAATTTAAATCTAGCCTGATTAGAGCTCGAGCAAGACTTATCATGTTACGATTAAGCGTCAGAAGTATCATCCCTTGGGGTTTTTCAATGCTACGAAGATGAAAGTAAGCGTCCTTTGCCTGCATTAGTATCTCATCAAACTTTATGGCGAAATTCCGCAAAGCACTGTCAATTTCACGCTGCGCTCTTTCATCAGCATGATCAAAGCGATTGAGCCAGACGTTATTGCGATGATATTCACCAGCCTCTGACTCTCGCGTTGTAATCAGATCAGCAAATTCGAGAGGGCCGCGAATGAGCCCTATGAAACTTTGATGGCGAACACGTTTCGACAGATAGAAGTCGAGCCCGAAGGCCGCATTAGTGAGAAACTCTTCACCAAGGCGTCTCAATATGCTGACAAGCACGGCATCGGCTTCATTGTCAGGGACGAAAGCGGCTTTGTTAGCAGAATTTCGTTCAATCTCCTGAAGGACGTCGTCGAACGACTGCGGTCCCAATACATCGATATCCACCAGATCGCGATATCGCCCGTAATCTTCCGCCAGCTCACGTAATGCCCAGCGCATGAGGCCGTCGCTATCAACATGGATACGCGTACTGTCTACAATCCAACGGCCATCGTCCATCTCGAGATCGTTGGCGATCAGAATGATTTCACTTTGATAGACTTCGAGATTTTTGCCGTCGAACCGAGAGAGCAAGCCACAGATGGCCTGCCTTTCCTCAAGAATGGCTCGCGTACCTGAAAACAGCCGTGAAAGGTCAAGAATACCGGGTACACAAACCTTGCGAAAAAAGTAGATGAGCTCATGTCGATCGATACTCAGCAACCCGAACTGCAGATCAGAGGGACGCGCTACGCCCAACCGACGCAACGCATGGCCTGTAGCAAAGCGCATCATTGAAGCAGTTTCGCTTGTCTCCTGCTCTGACCAGAGAAGATGGAGCGCGTTAGGTGCTGCTAGTGAACGATCTACAGCTTTGAAATCTTTCCATAGATAATTTTTCAAAGCGCTAACGACGGGCAGAAACCGCGCGTGCATGGGGCTGCGTGTTCCCTCACTCGCAATGAGAGAAATCACTTCCTGCCGCATGCCTTGAGCCCAAAAGACGTGAAGCTGCACCAGCGCGCCTAAATTCCGTAGAGATTGCGGCCATGTGTCACTCAAGTCTGCCAACGCATCGCCAGCGAGCCCATATTCACCGCGATCAATATGGCCGATAGCTCGGATCAAACGACAGGATTTTGCTGTGTCGGCTCCAGGGCAGGAAGCTTCGTACCAAGCCTTATCAGTGGGACTGCACGCGCTGTCATCACGGCTGCATCCATACCCCCATAACCGGTCCTCAATGCCTCGATAGGGGCTATTGAGCCCGACCAACCAAGGCTGCCATGGCTGGTCAGGTCTGATCCGGCGTAATTGCATGAGGCATTCAAATAGGCCTGCAGCCAAGGGGAGCCCACGAAGGTTCAAAGCGAGCTTGGTCAGTTGAGCCCAGGCATCTTCCGATCCGTTGGATCGGCGTTGCACCCGTGCTATCAGCTCGGCGACCTCTGTCGGCCTTGCACTGACCGGATCACGCTCGCGGCTGGCGGATGCCAGCGCCAGGCCTGCATATATATACTCCCAAGGATCGTCTGATGTGATGCGACACGCGAGGCGCATCGCGCGGTACAAGCGCCCTTCGAACAAAGCGTCAGAAATTTCGGTGATCCGGACAGGCAGGGCGAACTGACGTGTTGAATCGAGAATTTCGGTTATTTTCCATAGTCTGAAATCATCGACGTCTATGCTGGCGACGCAGTCAACGATGAGCTTTGCCCGTTCCGGGTCCGGCTGACGCCGCACAAGCTCTTGCAGTACAGCGACAAATGTCTCGTAAATGTCAGTTATGCCGTGACTTTGCTCAACGCGCAAAATCTCGGCGAGCCCCTCGTCGGTGTTAGGGAATTCATTCTTGAGACGATATCGGTCATAAGTTTTTGTCGGTTCGCTGTGCTGCGTCAGCCCTGTTATGCGCTGGTCGATATCATCAAGAAATTTGGACAAGGTTGTGCGATCTTCATTTCGCACGCTAGTATGATAGACGGTGAAATTAAGCAGCCCAGCACGATGAATATTACGTAACTGCGCTGAATAGCGTTTCTGCCGTTCCAGTCCACCGGCCAGATGTTCAAGCGCCAGGCGTAGCTGGACAGACCAAAGGGAGACGCCGAGCGCTTCTTGGATAGCGTCAATCCCGTCGATTGCAGATCCATATTCGCCAGCGAAGGCGGCTTGCTGAACGAGTGCCACTGCTTTGTTGAACAAGTTCAGTTTCTGCGCTTCAGTCCTAAATCGCTCGGTGAGCCATAATAGTTCATACTCAAGCGATATGGCTGGAGCTTTGGAATAGATACCTGTGAGATCATCATAGCCGGTCGGAATGCTTGTAAGATCACCAAGCTGCGCCTGAGTTTGCTCTGCCAACCATTCGAGGTAAGGGCGATATTCACTGGGGCTGATGGCAGCACGCGCGTCCAACAGCAGATCCTGAAATGATGAACGGAACACGCGATGTGGTAGAACACGCTGGTTCTCGACAAATCGGCGAGATCTGAATTGTGAGATCAAGCCACGAAATCGATTCTGAAATTGTATAAAAGCCTGCGTGCTATCCGTCTTCGTACTCAACATCATACCCGTAAAAGCCCCCCGCCTTTCCTCCCAACTTGACCGCATTCTTTGGAGAAACGATAATTGTAAGACATTCGTCGACGCGGGTCGAGATGAGTTAGAACAAGAAATTGAACCTTTGTAAAATGCAGAAATTGAGATCGAAGGCTTGATAAGCCCTGAGGCATACCACCCATGGGACAATACAATGTCCGCTTAGGTCAGGGTCGTGTCTCGAAGCGGACCGTCGCGAAAGTCCCAGAGGCAGTCAACAAATCGCCCTCACGCCGCTTCCCACACCCGGTTGATGACTTTGGCAGCCAGCGCAACCTTGTTCTCCGGCAGGAAGCGTCCGTAATGTTGGGCAACAGCATCTGCAGTGTCCTGAATGGCGTAGCCCGCCTGCTCGTAGGACCCCGTCTCCTTGAGAACATGCGTGGCCAGGACATCCCGGATGTTGTGTGGACCATGCGGCAAAAGTCCCCGGATTGCGCCACGTCCCGTGTAAGGATTATAGATTCCATATCTCTGGATGGTCAGGCGCCAGGCCTCATAAAAACTCGATTGACCATAGGCAGCATTCTGGCTCGTCGACTTCGCGGTCTTGACGAAGAAGGTTCCAGGATCGCAGGCTTCGCCGAGCAGCACCGTTCTATGGACGCGGATATGGGCTTCAATATAGTGATAGAGGTCGCCGAGGTCCGGCAACATGTATCGAAACGACCTGTTACCAAAGAAGGATGACGTGGCATTTTTGAAGGCTGCGGCGGGAATCAACACCTCCCAGCCTTTATCCTTGTTGCTCCAGCGCAATTCTCCACATCGACGCATTTCAAGCTGCCGTTCAGACATAGGGGCCTCGTCTCGCGGGCAGAAGAGGAGTTCGCGCATATTGCGCTGCCGTACCCCGAGATGGATCCCCAGGCGGATCATGAGAAAGGAACGAACGGCTTCCGCTGCCGGCTTTGGATAGCGCCGGGAATTCGGCATGCACCGCAGAACTTCGTCGGCGATACGGCTATATTCACCAACCGGACTGTCAGATTCCAGAATGGCCATGACAGATGGGG
>NZ_AYOY01000053.1 GCF_000508185.1 Sphingobium sp. C100
ACCATCCACGCTATGCCCTCTGCTCGCGCTCATCGACGAAGCACTTGATGCGCTCTGGCCGGGAGATGGTTCGCCCGGCGCTCGCCCCGACCGCGCCATTCATGCCTTAGCGGGTCTGCGCATCGCCCTGTTCGAGCGCGCGCCGGCCTGGGTACCGGCGACATGATCGGCGAAATCGACATCGCGGGCGTGTTCGTTTCGCCGCTGCTCCTCTGCGCGATCCTCGGCTTCGCGATGCGCCTGCTGCTGTCGCGGGTGCTCGAGTCCATCAGCTTCTACCGCCTCGTCTGGCAGCGCCCGCTGTTCGACACCGCCCTGTTCCTCATCCTGACCGGCACCGCCTTTCTGGCTCTACGCCTTGTCACCGCATCCTGAAGTGCCCGCCATGACCCTAGATCGCGATACCCTCCTCCGCCTGCTCAAGCCCCTGCTCACCCTGCTGGTGGTGGGTGCGGGCGTGTTCGTCTTCTGGCACCTCTATAATTACTACACCTACGCGCCACAGACGCGCGACGGGAAGATCAGGGCGGATGTGGTTCCGCTCGCGGCAGACGTGTCGGGCCGGGTCGAGCAGGTCCACGTTCGCGACAACCAGGTGGTCAGGCGCGGCGACATCCTGTTTACCATCGACCATGTTCGGCTGCGCAATGCCGTTGAGCAGGCCGAGGCCGCTGTCGCCACGGCACGGGCAACGTTGAACGCCGCCGAACGGGAGAACCGCCGCTATCAGGCCCTCTCTGATATCGTCTCGGGACAGCAACGTGACGACCGCCGCTCCACCGCCGAGGAGGCCCGCGCACGCTATGCCCAGGCGATCGCTGATCGCGATCTCGCCCGCATCAATCTGGCGCGCGCCGAGGTGCGTGCGCCGGTCAACGGCATCGTCACCAATTTCTCGCTCCGTCCCGGCGCCTATGCGGCCACCGGGCAGCCCGTGATGACGCTGGTCGATTCCGACAGCTACTATGTTGCCGGCTATTTCGAGGAGACGAAGCTTTCGCACATCCGCCCCGGCGTCCGCGTCACGATCCGGGTAATGGGCGAGGATAGGCCGCTTTCTGGCCATGTTGAAGGCCGATCGGCGGGCATTGACGATCGCGAACGGACGACCGCGTCCGGAACGCTACTCGCGAATGTCAATCCCACCTTCAGCTGGGTCCGTCTTGCCCAGCGCATCCCCGTGCGGATCGCCATCGACAAGGTGCCGCCCGGCATCGATCTGATCGCGGGCCGGACGGTCACCGTGACGCTCAATGGCGCGGAAAATGCGCTCGGCCCCGGCCGGAGCGAATGACGATGGGGCGCGTCGGAACGAAAAGGCTGCTCGGACTGATGGGCGCGCTGATGCTCGCTGGCTGTGGCACGGTCGGCCCCAGCTATCGGGCGCCGCCCTTGCCCGCAGGCATCTCGGATCGGCCCGCAAGCTTTGCCGAAGGAAAATCGCCCGCCTATTCGGCTGAACCCTTGCCCCAGCGCTGGTGGCGCCTCTACGCTATTCCCCAGTTCGATGCGCTCGTCCAGGAAGCGATCGAGGCCAACACCGACCTCAGGGTCGCGGCGGCCAATCTCGAACGCGCGCGCGCGATTGTCCAGGAGGTCGAGGCCGGCGCGGGCGTCCAGACTTCCACGGCGGGCGGCGTATCGGTGGGCGAGCCGTCCAATCTCGGTCTCGGCTCGCCCAACGGGACCCATGCGACATTCGACGCCGGCGTCGGCATATCCTATGAACTCGACGTCGTGGGCCGGATTCGGCGCACGATCGAAGCCGCGCAGGCCGATGCGGAAGCGCAGGCCGCCGCCTATGACCTTGCGCGCACGACGGTCGTGGCCGGAGTGGTCGGCGCCTATGGAGATGCCTGCGCGGCCGGCGCGCGGATGACCGTTGCCCGCCATTCGGTCGAACTGCAGCGGCAAAGCCTCGCCCTCACCGAAAGAGGCGTGCGCGCCGGCCTCTACACGTCGCTCGACGCTACCCGCTCGCGCGCGCTTCTGGCTCAGCTCGAGGCAGCGCTGCCGCCGATCGAGGCAGGCCGCAAAGCTGCACTATTCAGTCTTGCCGTGCTGCTCGGCCGGACGCCCGAAGATTATCCGCCCAATCTCGCGACCTGCCGGATCATCCCTTCCGTCGACCGCCCCCTGCCGATTGGCGACGGTATGGCGCTGATCCGGCGCCGGCCTGACATCCGCGAAGCTGAACGCCGGCTTGCGGCTGCGACGGCGCGCATCGGAGTGGCGACGGCGGACCTCTATCCGAGCGTCAGCCTCGGCGCATCGCTCGGCACGACCTCGCGGAGCGTGGGCGGGCTAGTCGACGATTCGGCGTTGCGGTTCAGCTTCGGCCCGCTCATCTCGTGGTCCTTCCCGAACCGACGCGTCGCCAGGGCGCGGATCGCGGAAAGCGATGCAGCGGCGCGCGCGACGCTGGCGGCATTTGACGGAAGCGTCCTCGCAGCTCTCCGCGAAACCGAGACGGTCCTCAGCACCTATGCCCGTGATCTGGACCAGAATGCAAAGCTCAGGCGCGCGCGCGATGAGAGCCGGAGGGCTTCCGGGCTCCAGGCCCGGATAACCGGGGGCGGTCTTGGAACAGGCCTTGAACTGCTCGACGCGCAGCGAAGCCTTGCCACGGCCGAAGCAGCGCTGGCGGCCTCGGATGCGTCCATCGCCTCGGATCGCGTTCGGCTGTTCCTTGCGCTCGGCGGCGGCTGGGGAGGAGCCATGGCGGGGCCATGATGACCGAGCCTTCGCGAGGCGTACGCTCCGCGGATGTTTGATGGGGCCGAATTACAGAGGAGCAGCCCCGCCTCGATAGGTATCCTTTGTGCTGACGGATCAGGTCCCGGTGCCCCTCCACGCCGCAACTGACGCCATGGTGGCGGGAATTGAACGATCCGCTGCTCGATCAACTGATTTGACGGGCGCCGTTCTCCAACCCGTCGATTGATATCGCCGAAGCGCGTGTTCGGCACCCGGCAGCCTGATCATGTGGTGGGGTTGGTCTCGCCTCATGAGTATCCAATTCGGCACGATGCTCGCCAATGATGCACTTGTGGGTTGTTTAATCGCATCCCGGTCAAGGCAATTTCGATCTTCGTCGATCTATGGTTGTGAGGTCGTAAGCTTGGCTGGTTTTACGTAAGCGCCGACGGAAGGCGGCGTTGACGCGGCCTTTCAGGCTTTCCGGCGTGTCCGTGGCGCCCATTTTTTCGCGAGCGCTTCCAGCCTTGCCTCTATCAGGGGGATATCGGGCTGGGCGTTGGGATCATGGTCGTCGCCGAGGGTCTCCAGCGCCTCTTCATGATATTCATGCTGGGGGTCGCCGAGCGCTTCGAGCTTTTCGACGTAACCCCATGGGCCGCCACAGTCCTCCGGCGGCCGCATACCTACTGCATCGAGGATGAGCGGATATGTCAGGTGCGGGCTGGCCGTGCTGATGCGCTCGATTTTGACGCTATGCTCCCAGGCATCGCCAAAGTCGTAGAGATATCGGAAGGTCTTGCGCCTCGTATCCGCCAGGACCTGGGCGAGAGTGGCCTTACGGGCGTCAAGAGGTCCGTCGAAGCCATATTCGGGATCAGGGATGCCAAAGCCGGTCTGCCCGAAGCTCATTTCCCACAGGTGAGAGTCCGTCCACGAGAAGGCGGTCTGGATGACGGTGTGCAGACGGTCGAGCCGGATATTGAGGGGCACCTCCAGCGTTCGGCTGACGGCCGGCGTGACATCGTCCAGCGTAATCTTCATCCGCACGACAGTGCCGTTGCTCACGCAGCCTTCTCCAGATCGTTGGTCAGCCTTGATGCCTGCCATTTCCACGGCAAAAAGTCATCGATCCGATTGATCGGGTGATCACCGATGCGTTCGATGACGTCGGTGAACCATGCCTCGGGCTCGACGCCGTTGAGCCGACATGTACCGGCCAGGGCGTAGAAGAGCGCGGCGGCTTCTCCCCCCTTCATGGAGCCGACGAACATCCAGTTCCGGCGCCCGAGCGCGACACCGCGCAGGGCGTTCTCCACCAGATTGTTGCTGATCTCGAGCCGACCGTCATCACAGTAGCGGACCATAGCCTGCCAGCGATTGAGCGGATAGCGACACGCACGCGCCAGATTGCTGTCAGATGACAGGCCTCGGTTCTGGGTTTCGAGCCAGACGCGCAATGCCTCCAGCTTCGGCACCGCCTTGATCTGGCGGATGCGTCTTCGCTCATCGGGTGGCGCACCCTTGATATCGCGCTCGATGGCGAAGAGCTCGGCGATCCGCACGACCGCCTCTGCCGCAATCGGTGACGGACTTTTCTCCAGGATGTCGGTAAATTTCCGGCGTGCGTGGCTCCAGCATCCCACTTCGACGATATCCTTGGGCGCCTTGGTCCTGGGGTCGCGGTAAAGCGCGTTGTACCCGGCAAAGCCGTCTGCCTGTAGATACCCCCGATAGTCGGCGAGATGTTCTGCCGGATGCGCTCCGCCACGATCGGCGCTGAAGCGGAAGACCACGGCAGGCGGGCTCATGTCGCCGCTTGAGCGGTCATCACGCAGATATACCCAGAAGTGCCCGGTCCGACTGCCGTCGCCATTGCCCAGCAAGGTGACCGGCGTGTCGTCACCGTGGATCTTGGCGGCTTCCCGGATATAGGCGAACAGTCGCTCGCCCAGTGGCGCGAGCAGCCATGCCAGTTTCCGTGCCCAACGGCTCATCACATCCCGATCGATATGAAGCCCCACCCGTCGGAAGATCACCGACTGCCGGTGCCAGGGCTGATGATCGACAAAGCGATTGACGATAAGGTGAGCCAGCAAGGCGCTGCTCGCCATCACCTTGGGCAGGGGCAGATCGACAGCGGGCGCCTGGCGGATTTGCTCGCAGGACCGGCACACCAGCCTGGGCCGGACATGGCGGATGACGCGGAAGCGCGCCGGGACATAATCGAGAACCTCAGTGACGGCCTCGTCGATCTGGACTGAGGGTCCGTTACAACCGCCACTGCACGGGCTGGGCTGATGATCGATTGTCTGACGCGGGAAGTGCGCAGGAAGCGGAACGCGGCCGCCGGGTTTGCGAGCCGATTTCGCCACAGGCGGCGCCGGCACCTCATCGTTGGCGGGTTCCGGTGCCTCGACCTCCTCGAACATCAGCCGCAACTGGGCGATATCCATTTTCTCGGAGCTGCGGCCGAACTGGACGCGCAGCAGCCGCGCGACACGATGTTCGAGCTTTTCGATCCGCAAGGTCTGGGCTTTGACCGTGGCTTGCGCCGCCGTCAGTTCGGCCCGTTCCTGCTCCATGACATCGGCCATCTCCAGCAGCATTTTCTGCAGGAGAACCGGGTCTGTGGGAAGGCGATCAAGGGCGAACCGCATGCCGCAGATAATAGCGGAAGCCGACGGCAAAGCCTACATAAAATAGCGGTTTTCCTGATCTTTTTGGCTATGCGAGGCTCGGCGTGATGACCTCGTCGTGGACGATCGCCTGCTTCCAGTTCAGGCCTTCGAGCAACATCGCAAGCTGGGCTGCCGACAGCCGCAGCGCACCCTCATGGGCACGTGGCCAAACAAACTTTCCGCGCTCAAGACGCTTCGCATACAGGCATAGCCCTGAGCCGTCCCAGACCAAGGCCTTCAGCCTGTCGCCCCTCCTCCCGCGGAACAGGAACACCGCCCCCGAGAATGGATCCAGCTGAAGGATATTGCGCACCTGCGCCGAGAGCCCGTCAAAGCCCTTGCGCATGTCGCACGGCGCCAGCGACAGGTAGACCTTCGTCGAAGGCGGGAACGCCAGGCTCAATGATCCAGCTCCCGCAGGACATCGAGCACCTGTTTCAGGGCGGCCCGATCAACTTCGCCATCCACCGACACCGTCAGGCCGCACCGTCCGCGAACCTCGATCCGTCCAGCTTCTCGGGCTTTGGCCGACGGCGATGATGCTGCCAGTTCGACAGGTACGAAGCCTGCCATCGCTCCCCGGAGCAGTTGCTTGCGCCAGGTGTAGAGCTGACCCGTGCCTATCCCATGCCGCCGCGCTACGGCCGATATGACAACGCCCGGCACCGTCGTCTCCTTTAGGATCGCCAGCTTCTCCTCGTCGCTCCAGTTCCGACGCCGCTCCACCTGTACAAGCACTCCGCCGTCCCCGCGACTGCTCATACGAGGCTTCTGTGGTTGCC
>NZ_AYOY01000054.1 GCF_000508185.1 Sphingobium sp. C100
GGCGGCCGCCGCGAAGGCGGGCCGGGTGCCGATGCGGATGCCTCGGGCGGCCCGTCGCCGCGCCGTGCCTCCTACATCAGCACGCTGGAAGTGCTGGCGCCCTGAACCAGCCCGGCCCTAACGGCATCCGTATCGCGATAGCGCCCGGCCTGTCGCCCGAACAATTTCTCGGGCGGCAACGCACGGGCGCTATCGTCGTTGCCGGCGGGCCGACCATGGGCACGCGCTGGTCGGCGCGGATCGTCGATCCGCCCGAAGGCAGCGTGGCCGCTATCGAAGTCGTGCTGGCGCGCATCATCGACCAGATGAGCAATTGGGAAGCGGGCTCCGCCGTCAGCCGCTTCAACCGCGCGCCGATCGGCGAATGGATGGCGCTCCCCCCCGACATGCTGACGGTGCTGAGGGCGGGGCTGGAAGTCGCCCGCGTCTCGAACGGCGCCTTCGATCCTGCGATCGGCCATCTGGTCGATCAATGGGGCTTCGGCCCCGCGCCCCGCGCCGCAGTTCCCTCCCCTCCATCCCCATGGACATGCATCGCGGTGGAGGACGACCGGGCCTGTCGCCTCGCCAATGTGGCGCTCGATTTTTCGGGCATTGCCAAGGGCTTTGCGGTCGATGCCGTCGCGGCGGCGCTACGCGCGCTGGGCGCGGCCAATTTCCTGGTCGAAATCGGCGGTGAACTGCGGGGCGAAGGGGTAAAGCCCGATATCCAGCCCTGGTGGGTCGATGTCGAAGCGCCACCGGGACTCGCCGCGCCAACGCTTCGCGTCGCGCTCAGCGATCTCGCCGTGGCGACGTCGGGCGATTATCGCCGCTATCGCATGGACGGCGACCGCCGCCTCTCGCACAGCATCGATCCCGCGACCGGCGCCCCGATCGCGTCGGGCGTCGCATCCGTCACGGTGCTTCATGACAGCGCCATGCTGGCGGACGCCTGGGCCACGGCGATCACCATATCAGGCCCCGATCGCGGCATGACCCTCGCCACCCGCCACAATCTCGCCGCCCGCCTGATCCTGCGCGCCGAAGAGGGCGCACGCGAATATATGACCCCCGCCCTCGCCGCGATGCTGGACTAGCGCCGGTCAGGGCAACGGCCTTGCTTGCCCTCTTGATCCGGCGGTGGCATCACCGGAGCATCCTAGAAAATAAGGGGTATTCCATGCGCAGTTCCATTTTGGCGATCGCCGCCGTCCTTGCCCTGCCGGCCTGCACCACCATGTCCGACACGCCGCCCGGCGCCTCCGCCCAGCCGGCGCCTTCGTCCGTCACACCATCGATCGACACCATGAAGCGGTTGACGGCGCAATTATCGTCCGACGCCTTTGAAGGCCGCGCGCCCGGATCGGCGGGCGAGGAAAAGACGCTTGCACTCCTCGTATCCGAATTTTCCCGGCTCGGCCTCAAGCCCGGCAATGAAGGCAGTTGGTTCCAGGACGTGCCGCTGGTGGAAATCACCGCGAAGAACGTCTCAGCGCTCAGCTTCACCGGCGGCAAGGCGCCCGTCACCGCCGCCTATGGCCCGGAAATGGTGATCGGCACCTATCGCACGACCCAGCCGCATATCGCGGTAAAGGACAGCCCGGTCGTCTTCGTCGGCTATGGCATCAACGCCCCGGAAAAGGGCTGGAACGATTATGCCGGGCTGGACGTCAAGGGCAAGACGGTCATCATCCTGGTCAATGATCCCGACTATGAAACGCCGGGCCTGGCCGGCACGTTCAACGGCCGCGCCATGACCTATTATGGCCGCTGGACCTATAAATATGAGGAAGCCGCGCGTCAGGGCGCGGCCGCCGCGATCATCGTCCACGACACCGTGCCCGCCGCCTATGGCTGGAACGTCGTCCAGTCGAGCTGGACCGGCGCGCAGCATGTCGCCGACAGCGCCAATGGCAATGCCGACCAGTCGGCCGCGATCGGCTGGATTCAGAAGGACAAGGCGCAGGCGCTGTTCGCCAGCGCCGGGCTGGACCTCGACGCGCAGATGCGGGCGGCCAAACAGCCCGGTTTCAAGGCGGTGCCGCTGACCGGGGTAAAGGCCGATGTCTCCTTCGACAATGAACTGCGCAAGCATAGCTCGAAAAATGTCGTCGCCCTGCTACCCGGCAAGACGCGCCCGGACGAATATGTCCTCTACAGCGCCCATTGGGACCATCTGGGCCATTGTCAGGCCGCGCCCGACGGCGACGACATCTGCAATGGCGCGGTGGACAACGCCACCGGCACCGCCGCGCTCGTCGCGCTGGCAGAGGCCAATGTGAAGGCCGGTCCCACCGACCGCAGCCAGGTCTTCCTTGCCATCACGGCCGAGGAATCGGGCTTGCTGGGATCGGCCTATTATGGCGACAACCCGGTTTTCCCCTTCGCCAAAACCGTGGGCGGCGTGAACATGGACGCGCTCAGCCTCGCGGGCCTGGCGAAGAATGTCGTGGTGATCGGCAAGGGCAAGTCTCAGCTCGACGCCTATCTCGACCGTGCGCTTGGCGCCCAGGGCCGCGTGGCGACCAATGAGCCGACCCCGGAAAAGGGCTTTTATTATCGCTCCGACCATTTCAGCTTCGCCAAGCACGGCCTGCCGATGCTCTATTTCGAGGGCGGCGAGGATCTGGTGAATGGCGGCACGGCGGCGGGTCTGGCTGCGGCGGAGGATTATACCCGGAACCGCTATCACGGCCCCAAGGACGAATATGATCCCAACTGGGACTGGACCGGCGTCGCCGCCGACCTGAAGCTCTATTATGACGTGGGCCGCGCGCTGGCCGACACGACCGACTGGCCCAACTGGATGGAAGGCGACGAATTCCGCGCCATCCGCGATCAGGACCGAGCGGGCAAATAAAGGGAGCGCTGGACCTATTCCCCGGCCGGGGAGTAGGTCCAGCTCTGCGCCGCGCTGCCATCCATTTTCGACGTTTCCGCCATCAGCAGGCGCCCTTCCCGCCAATAGCGGATGCGCTGCGGATAATCATGGTCCGGGTTGGCGAAGCTGATCTCTCGCACCCCCTGTCCCACGAGCGGGAAGACCGTCGCCGGTCCGCCCTCCGGCGCGCCATGAAAGGTCAGCGTGCCGTCGGCGGCGCGCACGATGCGCATCACTTCCCAGGATCGCAGGCTGTCGCCTCGTCCCGCGCGGCCGACGCCGATCATCATGCCTCCGCGCGGCAGCGTCCAGACCTCCTCGTCCCAACGATCACCCCGGTCCTGCCGCCACTCGCCAGTCAGCCAGTCCGGCAGATCGCCCGCATGGGCTTTCACCGACAGCGAAAGCGACAGCAGCACAGCCGCCGCGATCACCGAAACTCTTGCCTTCATCGCCTCACACCCCTGTCCAGACCCGTTTTCTCGCGTTATGGAGCGCGCATCATCCCCGCTATCATGGTTCGGCCCGGCAGGCCGGGCAAGGACATTGCTCATGACTTTCCGTATGCCCGCCGAATGGGCGCCGCACGACTGGACCTGGATCGGCTTTCCCACCAACCCGGCCGAATGGCCCGGCGCGTTCGAGGATGCCCGGCGCCAGATCGCCGCCTTTGCCAGCGCGCTCCATGCCGATGGCCGGGGTGAAGAGGTGCGGCTGGTCGTCGCCAATGATACCGACGCCCAAGCGGCCCGCGCGCTGGTCGATGCAGCTGTCATGTTCGTTGTCGAGAAACTGGGCGATGTCTGGCTGCGCGACACGGCGCCGATCGCGGTGCTGAATGGCGCGGGCGGCCGCGCCCTCGTTGATTTCGGCTTCAATGGCTGGGGCGGCAAATATCAGATGGCCGGCGATGAGGATGTCGGCGCGCGCCTCGCCGCGACCACGGGCCTGCCCACCGCGACCCAGCATTGGGTGTTTGAGGGCGGTGCGACCGACACCGACGGCACCGGCCTGTTCGTCACGACCGAACAATGCCTGCTCAACCCCAACCGCAACCCCGACCTTGATCGCGGCAAGATCGAAACCCTGCTTGCCGGCAGCCTTGGCCTCTCCGACATGCTCTGGCTGGGCGACGGACTGCTCAACGATCATACCGACGGCCATGTCGACAATCTCGCCCGCTTCGTCGCCCCCGGCATATTGGCGCTGCCGATCGCGACCACGCCGGACGATCCCAATGCGGCCGTCTATGCCGATGCGCGCGCCCGCGCCAGGGCGCATGGCGTGGAGGTGGCGGACATCCCCTCGCCCGGTCTGGTGCTGGTGGATGGCGATCCGATCCCGGCCAGCTACATGAACTTCTATGTCGGCAATGCGGCCGTCATCGTCCCCATCTATGGCCAGCCCAACGATCAGGCCGCGCTCGACGCCCTGCGCCCCTTCTTTCCGGGACGGGACATTGTAGGCTTGCGCAGCGACGCCATATTATCGGGCGGCGGCAGCTTCCATTGTTGCAGCCAGCAAATGCCCTCGCTCTAATCAGTCGGAAAGAAGAATGACCAAAGTCACCGTAGCCGCGCTCCAGCTCGCCTTTTCGGACGACATGGCCGATAATATCGCCCTGGTCGCCAGCCATGTGACGAAGGCCGCCACGCGCGGGGCAAAGATCATCCTGCCGCCCGAACTGTTCGAAGGCCCCTATTTCTGCAAGGAAGAGGACGAGGCGCTGTTCGCCACGGCCCAGCCGACCGACAGCCATCCCGCGGTGCAGGACATGCGCAAGCTGGCGAAGGAACTGGGCGTTTACATCCCGACCAGCTTTTTCGAGCGCGACGGCCAGCATTATTACAACTCGCTCGCCATGATCGACGATCAGGGCGAGATTATGGGCGTCTATCGCAAGAGCCATATTCCCGATGGGCCGGGCTATGAGGAAAAATATTATTTCCGCCCCGGCAACACGGGCTTCAAGGTGTGGGACACACGCTATGGCACCATCGGCGTCGGCATCTGCTGGGACCAATGGTATCCCGAAACCGCCCGCTGCATGGCGTTGATGGGAGCGGAAATGCTGTTCTACCCCACCGCCATCGGCTCCGAACCCTATGATGCCGACCTCGACACCAGCCGCATGTGGCGTCGCGCGATGCTCGGCCATGCGGTCAGCAATTGTATGCCCGTGATCGCGGCCAATCGCATCGGCGACGAAGAGGGGCAGGCCTTTTACGGCCACAGCTTCATCAGCGACGAATGGGGCGATTTCGTCGCGGAGGCCGACGCGAAGGACCATGGCGCACTGGTGGCGACCCTGGACCTGGAGCGCGCGCGCATCCACCGCGCCGGCATGGGCTTCTTCCGCGACCGCCGACCCGAACTCTACACCCGCATAGCGCAGGATATCTGACCGCCGGCGCGAGAATGGATGCGGGAGGAACTGTGTCCGGTGGGGAACTGATTGGCGGCTTTTCTTGACCCTTGATCGTCACCCCAGCGAAGGTTGGGGGCTCAGTGGGTCCGGCGCGTCATTTGCCTGAGATTGCAGCTTTCGCTGGGATGACGGAACATGGTCTTCTGCAGCCGCTTCACGCGCCATGCCTAATCTGTTTCAGCATCCATGCCTCTGCTTTGGCGCGCCCGTCTCCACCTCTCATCCGTAACCGCATGGCCACAGGTGCGGAGGAAAACATCCTATTTCGCATCGCAGCGTCCTATCGCGCTGTCCTATTGCGCGCTGGCCGGACTATCCCGGACTGTCCTTTGAATCGTCCGAAACAATGCACCCGCGCCTACGCGCGCGGGCACGCGCGCGCCACAGTGTGAACTTCCCGAGAAAAGAGCGGGTTGGCGGCGGCCACCATCATGAGCTTCCCTATTGCACGGACAAAAGATGGCTTTGGCCCCCGGCAGGGGAGGACACAGCGTCGTCAGTCAGCGCCGGCGCGCAGGACGAAAGGGATTTCGACCACGCCGCGCACCCGCATGGGCTGTCCGCCGCGGATGGCCGGCTTCCAACGCCATTTCTTCACAGCGTCCCTGGCGGCATCATCCAGCCGCGCAAAACCGCTGCTCCCGCTGACGGCGATGCTTTCGACCGCACCATCGACCCCGAGCGTCAGGGTGAGGACCACCGTCCCCTGCTCGCGCTTGCGCCGGCTTTCGATCGGATAACGCGGCGGTTTTCCGGCGACCATCTGCGTTCCGAGGTCGCCCGCCTGCACCACCGATGATGGCGCGGGCGGGGCGAAGGACGGCGCGGGGGCCACCGGAGCGGCTGACGGCATGGCCGCCACGAC
>NZ_AYOY01000055.1:2500-5957 GCF_000508185.1 Sphingobium sp. C100
GTCCGGTGATATGGCGCGCATGGCGTGCCTCTTTGACATTGTGAATGGGTTTTTTTAATCGATGCCGTGGCGACATGGCTTTGATCTGGCGGCGTTTTCCGTGAGGGAAGCGGTGGCGGATCAAAGTGTTTGTCGACACTTAAATATCTGGCTGAGTTTAATAACCGCACGGCTGATGACGGCTTCAGGGGTGTCGTTGGTGGTGTGGACTCTCAAGCGTGAGGTAAGGGCATCTGGTGAATGCCTTGGCATGTACAGGCGATGAAGGACGTGGCACGCTGCGATAAGCGTGGGGGAGCTGTGAGCAAGCTTTGATCCCGCGATTTCCGAATGGGACAACCCACCTTCACCATTTAAGACTGGTCCTGTGTAAGCAGGATCCGTGTTAAATGGGAGAGGTATCACTAAGCTGAATAAAATAGGCTTTGGTGAGGCGAACCCGGAGAACTGAAACATCTCAGTACCCGGAGGAAAAGACATCAACCGAGATTCCGTTAGTAGTGGCGAGCGAACGCGGACCAGGCCAGCGCCTGATGTTTAGTTAACAGAACACTCTGGAAAGTGTGGCCATAGCGGGTGACAGCCCCGTATGTGAAAGCGAAACATCAGGACTTGAGTAGGGCGGAGCACGTGAAACTCTGTCTGAGCATGGGGGGACCCCCCTCCAAGCCTAAATACTCGTACATGACCGATAGCGAACCCGTACCGTGAGGGAAAGGTGAATAGCACCCCGATGAGGGGAGTGAAACAGTACCTGAAACCGGATGCCTACAAGCAGTGGGAGGGTCCTTGAGACCTGACCGCGTACCTCTTGCATAATGGGTCTGTGACTTAGTGTATCAAGCAAGCTTAAGCCGTTAGGTGTAGGCGCAGCGAAAGCGAGTCTGAATAGGGCGACTGAGTTTGATGCATTAGACCCGAAACCCGGCGATCTATGCATGACCAGGCTGAAGGTGCGGTAACACGCACTGGAGGGCCGAACCGTTTAATGTTGAAAAATTATCGGATGAGTTGTGCTTAGGGGTGAAAGGCCAATCAAGCCGGGAAATAGCTGGTTCTCCGCGAAATCTATTGAGGTAGAGCGTCGGATGATTGCCGTTGGGGGTAGAGCACTGGATGGATGCGGGGGTCGCGAGATCTACCAATTCTAACCAAACTCCGAATACCAACGAGTCTAGTCCGGCAGACAGACGGCGGGTGCTAAGGTCCGTCGTCAAAAGGGAAACAGCCCTAACCTACAGCTAAGGTCCCCAAGTCATCACTAAGTGGGAAAGCATGTGGGATTTCCAAAACAACCAGGAGGTTGGCTTAGAAGCAGCCATCCTTTAAAGAAAGCGTAACAGCTCACTGGTCTAAATAAGAGATCCTGCGGCGAAGATGTAACGGGGCTAAAGTGATGCACCGAAGCTTAGGGTTCAGATCTTTGATCTGAGCGGTAGCGGAGCGTTCCGTAGGCCGTTGAAGCGGGAGGGTAACCGACCGTGGAGGTATCGGAAGTGCGAATGCAGACATGAGTAGCGATTAACAGTGTGAGATGCACTGTCGCCGAAATTCCAAGGGTTCCTGCTTAAAGCTAATCTGAGCAGGGTAAGCCGGCCCCTAAGACGAGCCCGAAGGGGGTAGTCGATGGGAACCACGTTAATATTCGTGGGCCTGGTGGTGTGTGACGGATGGCGTAACTTGTTCGGCCTGATTGGATTGGTCCGGGCAGGGAAGTTGTCCCAGGAAATAGCCCCACCGTATAGACCGTACCCTAAACCGACACAGGTGGAATGGTAGAGTATACCAAGGCGTTTGAGAGAAGTATCCTGAAGGAACTCGGCAAATTGCCTCCGTACCTTCGGAAGAAGGAGGCCCCACATTAAGGCAACTTTTTGTGGGGGGCACAGGCCAGGGGGTAGCGACTGTTTAGCAAAAACACAGGGCTCTGCTAAGTCGGCTTCAAGACGACGTATAGGGCCTGACGCCTGCCCGGTGCCTGAAGGTTAAGAGGAGGAGTGCAAGCTCTGAATTGAAGCCCAGGTAAACGGCGGCCGTAACTATAACGGTCCTAAGGTAGCGAAATTCCTTGTCGGGTAAGTTCCGACCTGCACGAATGGCGTAACGACTTCCCCACTGTCTCCAGGATATGCTCAGCGAAATTGAATTCTCCGTGAAGATGCGGAGTACCCGCGGTTAGACGGAAAGACCCCGTGCACCTTTACTGCAGCTTCAGAGTGGCATTAGGAAAGAACTGTGTAGCATAGGTGGGAGGCTTTGAAGCGATGACGCCAGTTGTCGTGGAGCCATAGGAGAAATACCACCCTGTTGTTTTCTGATGTCTAACCTCGCACCGTTATCCGGTGCAGGGACCCTCTGTGGCGGGTAGTTTGACTGGGGCGGTCGCCTCCTAAAGAGTAACGGAGGCGCGCGATGGTGGGCTCAGGACGGTTGGAAACCGTCTGTTAGAGTGCAATGGCATAAGCCCGCCTGACTGCGAGACTGACAAGTCGAGCAGAGACGAAAGTCGGTCATAGTGATCCGGTGGTCCCTCGTGGAAGGGCCATCGCTCAACGGATAAAAGGTACGCCGGGGATAACAGGCTGATGATTCCCAAGAGCTCATATCGACGGAATCGTTTGGCACCTCGATGTCGGCTCATCACATCCTGGGGCTGGAGCAGGTCCCAAGGGTTTGGCTGTTCGCCAATTAAAGTGGTACGTGAGCTGGGTTCAGAACGTCGCGAGACAGTTTGGTCCCTATCTGCCGTGGGCGTCGAAATTTGAGAGGAGTTGACCCTAGTACGAGAGGACCGGGTTGAACATACCTCTGGTGTACCAGTCGTTCCGCCAGGAGCGCAGCTGGGTAGCTATGTATGGACGGGATAACCGCTGAAAGCATCTAAGCGGGAAGCCTCCCTCAAGATAAGATTTCATCGAGCCGTAGTAGACCACTACGTTGATAGGCCGGATGTGGAAGCGCGGTAACGCGTGAAGCTAACCGGTCCTAATTGCTCTGTTCGCGCTTAAACGGTTCTCACAAGGAACCGCAGAGTCCCACCATCAACGACAGCCTTGAAAATCTGTCCCAACATGGCGGCGGCTATTGAGCCAGCCCAGATATAATCGCAAACACGCCGTGCACGGCATCGATCATAACCCAAAGCGCCAGCTTCATTGCTTGGTGACCATAGCGTCAGTGACCCACCCGATCCCATCCCGAACTCGGACGTGAAACCTGACTGCGCCGATGGTACTGTGGCTCAAGCCCCGGAAGAGTAGGGCGTCGCCAGGCATTGAAGCTCGCGCTTTGAACATACATAAAACCCATTCACAATCCGCAGCAAAAGGGCCGAGCCCAAAAGCTCCCCCAAAACGCTGCCGCCGCGGGGTGGAGCAGTCCGGTAGCTCGTCAGGCTCATAACCTGAAGGTCACAGGTTCAAATCCTGTCCCCGCAACCACATCAACACACACACAC
>NZ_AYOY01000056.1 GCF_000508185.1 Sphingobium sp. C100
CACGGGCACAAGGATCTTCATGTCCAACATCCTTCCTTTGTTTACGCCAAGCCCGCAAATGCGGACACGGGCGCGGGCAGTCCGTTTCCGGACCACCCGCACCCTTTGGTGTCTTGGTTCAGGCGAAAAGCTGCGTCAGGCCGCCTTCCTCACTTCCGCCACGATCTTCTTGGCCGCATCGCCCAGATCGTCCGCCGGAACGATCGCCAAGCCCGAAGCGGCGAGAATGTCCTTGCCCTGCTGGACGTTGGTGCCTTCCAGACGCACCACCAGCGGCACCGACAGATCGACTTCCTTGGCAGCAGCGACGATGCCATCGGCGATGATGTCGCACTTCATGATACCGCCGAAGATGTTCACGAGGATGCCCTTCACCGCCGGGTCCTTCAGAATGATCTTGAACGCCGCGGTGACCTTCTCCTTGGAAGCGCCGCCACCGACGTCCAGGAAGTTGGCGGGGAATTCGCCGTTCAGCTTGATGATGTCCATCGTCGCCATGGCAAGGCCTGCACCGTTCACCATGCAGCCGATATTGCCGTCCAGCTTGATATAGGCGAGGTCATATTCCGAAGCCTCGACCTCGGCCGCATCTTCCTCGGTCAGGTCGCGCAATTCGGCGATGTCCTTGTGACGGAACATGGCGTTGCCGTCGAAGCCCACCTTGGCGTCGAGGACGAGGAGATTGCCCTGCTCGGTCAGAGCCAACGGATTGACTTCGATCTGCTCGGCGTCAGTGTCGAGGAACGCAGCGTAGAGCGAGGAGGCGACCTTGGCGGCCTGCTTCGCCTGATCGCCGGTCAAGCCCAGCGCTGCGGCGATCGAACGGCCGTGGTGGGGCATGAAGCCGGTGGCGGGATCAACCGCGAAGCTGTGGATCTTCTCGGGCGTCGAGTGGGCGACTTCCTCAATGTCCATGCCGCCTTCGGTCGATACGACGAAAGCGATACGGCTGGAGGCGCGATCGACCAGCAAGGCGAGGTAAAATTCCTTGGCGATGTCAGCGCCGTCGGTCACATAGAGGCGGTTGACCTGCTTGCCCGCGTCGCCGGTCTGGATGGTGACCAGCGTGTTGCCCAGCATGTCGGTCGCATGGGCTTCGACTTCATCCAGGGTGAAGGCCAGACGAACGCCGCCCTTCGCTTCGGGAGCCAGTTCCTTGAACTTGCCCTTGCCGCGGCCGCCGGCGTGGATCTGCGACTTCACGACATAGAGCGGCCCGGGCAACTTCTTGGCGGCCTCGACGGCCTCCTCGACCGAGAAGGCGGGATAGCCGGCGGCGATCGGCGCGCCATATTTCGCGAGCAATTCCTTGGCCTGATATTCGTGGATATTCATGGGCTCGCCCGTCCTTTTGCGTTGAACCTGATGTCCAGCGGCTAAGCACAGGCGGCGGAATGAGGCCAGCAAATTTCGCAAATTCACTTTGCAAAATTGCAAAACCAGGGCGCGGTCCGACGCGTATTTATTGCAAATTTTCGGCTAGAAGGCGCAGGTGAAGGCGGCCTTGCTGGTCACCGCGACAATCTCCGGATCCCGCAAGGCGCGGAGTTCGTGGAGCAAATGACTGACCGTCATCTCCCCGCTGTGAGATTTGCGGATCGCTTTTAAAGACTGGAGCTTTCTCAACTGGGTCAGGCTGAGCCGATCCACCATATGCTCCGCCATGCAACCCGCCATCCGCGGGGACAGACCCGCGTCAACAAGCCCGGCGCGCAATTGCGATTCGGGGGAAAGGCTGGCGCACGAAGCCAGAAGCGGACCGGCGATGGACAACAGGCCAAGCGAACGGATAAGAGTGGCGATCATGCGAGCGCCATGGCAACAGGCGCCTGAACGTCGGATAAACAAACGACGCGCAGGAGCCTTTGGCATGGACAGGATTTTCGCCGCCCTTTCACATCGCATCGCCAGTTGGGCAGGCCAGCCCCTGGCGTTCATCCTCGCGGCAATGGTGATCCTGCTCTGGCTGACGACAGGGCCGCTCTTCCACTATTCGGACACCTGGCAACTGATCATCAATACCGGCACCACCATCGTCACCTTTTTGATGGTGTTCCTGATCCAAAATGCGCAAAATCGCGACGGCTCCGCCATCCAGGCGAAACTGGATGAGTTGATCCGCGCGATGGAAGGCGCGCGCAACGATTTCATCGGCATCGAACATCTGACCGAAGCGGATCTGGAGCGCATCAAAGTCATTCTTGAACGGGAATGCGGCGACGACACAGCCCACCGACTGGCCATCGAACGTCTGATTGATCGCCGCTGACCGTCCAGGGTCAATGCGCGCGAAAGATCATCCGTTCATTTGCCTGACGATAGGCGTGGATGCGATCACTATAGCTGCGTGCGAGATTTTCATAAGCCGTCCGCGCTTCTCGAGATGGACTCGACTGCGCCCGGATCAGCGACATCTGCTGGCGCAGCAACAGATAGTTGACGTCCGTCTCCCTGACCATCATTGCCCTCCTCCTTCTCGTGAGTTTGGCTGAAAGGTCGAACCGCGAGTCACAAGCGGTTCGACGTGAAATCATATCATAGTCGGGCGGCTGCGCGAACCGGCTTGTTAGCTATCCAACTCCGCGCGCCGTTTGTCTGGCGCGGCCCAGCGCAACAGCGCAAAGCCCGCCAGCGCCGACAGGAACGATCCCATCAGAATTCCGCCCTTTGCTTCCTCAATCAGCAGCGCCTGCCCCGGAAAGGCCAATGCGCCGATGAACAGGCTCATGGTAAAGCCGATGCCGCAGAGTAGCGACATGCCATAGATCTGGGTCCAGCTTGCACCCGACGGCCGCTCGGCGATGTTCAACCGCACCGCCGCCCAGATCGCGCCGAAGATGCCAAGTTGTTTGCCAATGAACAGCCCCATCGCCACGCCCAGCGACAGCGGGGCCAGGAGCGCGCCGAACATTTTTGCGTTGAGCGCCAGCCCTGCGTTGACGAAGCCGAACAATGGAATGATCGCATAGGCGCTCCACGGGTGCACCGCATGTTCCAGCCGATGCAACGGACTGTCCACCGCGTCGGGCGCACCCGGTGTGCAGCGGATCGGGATGGTCATCGCGGCAAGTACGCCGGCGACGGTTGCATGGACGCCCGACAATAATGTCAGATACCAGAGCAGCGCGAAGCCGATCATATAGGGGATGAGCGTCTTCACCCCCATGCGGTTCAAGCCGTAGAGCAACGCAAGCACGGCCGCACCGCCCGCCAATGCGGCGAGGTTCATCCCCTGCGTGTAGAATAGCGCGATGATGGCCACCGCTCCCATGTCATCGACGATGGCCACGGCCGTCAGGAACAGTTTGAGCGACGCCGGCGCTCGGTCGCCGAGCAGGGCCAGCACGCCGATGGCGAAAGCGATGTCGGTCGCAGCGGGAATGGCCCAGCCATTCGTCAAATTGCTCTGTCCCGCCGTCACCGCAAGATAGACGATGGCGGGAAAGACCATCCCAGCCACCGCCGCCAGAACAGGCAGCCGTCGCCTTTCCCAGGTCGACAAGCCGCCGTCCAGAAACTCGCGCTTGATTTCCAGCCCCACCACCAGAAAGAAAATCGCCATCAATCCGTCATTGACCCACAGATGAACCGTCATCGGTCCGAGCTTGTCCGACAATGTCGGCCCCACTTCGGCATCGATCAGATCATGATAAAAATGTCCGGCCGCCGGCAGGTTCGCGAGCAGCATGGCCAGGCCTGCGGCAAGGATCAGCAATATCGCGCCGCCAGCCTCACTCGCCAGAAAATCCCTGAGAGCTGAAGAAGGACGATGCTTCATGCGCGAAAAATCCTCTATTGATAACGATATGTGGCCAAAAGGGGGTTGGAAGCCATCAGTGCTGATGGCATCCTCTCCCCTGATTAGGCATGGGGGTCAAGCCTTTGGGGGAGTGGACAGTCGCGCTTCTTGTCGCGCTGCATCATGAAGTCCTGCTCTTCGCAGCCGTCGGGCTCGCTATTGGCGGTCTTGACGATTTACTGGTCGATCTCCTGTTCTTCGCGCGGAAGGCCTGGCGGGACATCACCATCTATGGCCGTCATGAAAGAATGACGACTCCCCTGCTGCCGGCGTCGGCGCGACCGGGCAAGATCGCAATATTTGTCCCAGCCTGGCAGGAAGCGAACGTCATCGGACCCATGTTGCGCAATGCCCTGGACCGCTGGGGCGATGGTCCTTACCGTATTTTCGTCGGCACCTATCCCAATGACTTAGACACCATCGGCGCGGTTGCTGAGCTTGCTAAAGGCGAACCGCGGCTGATGCTTGGCATCAACGATCGACCTGGCCCCACCACGAAGGCGGACTGCCTCAACCTGCTCTGGCGGGCGATGCTGGCGGACGAGGCGGCCGGCGGCTTCCGCTACAAGGCGGTTCTCCTGCATGATGCGGAAGATGTCGTCCACGCCGATGAAATCCGCTTGTTTGACTTCATGATTGACCGGTTCGAAATGGTGCAATTGCCGGTGCTGCCGCTGCCGGGGCGCGGCGGCTGGCTGGCCCGCGCCATCGCCAACCATTATGGCGACGAGTTTGCGGAGAGCCATGGTAAATTCCTGACCGTGCGCGAAGCCCTGGGCGCGTCGGTCCCTTCCGCTGGCGTCGCCTGCGCGTTCGAGCGTAACACGCTTGCCGCGCTCGCGCCCGATCCCGCGAGTTGCCCGTTCGACCCGACGTCGCTGACCGAGGATTATGAGGCGGGACTGCGCATTCGCGACATGGGTGGACGCGGCGTTTTCGTGCGGATGCGCGATGCCGACGGCGAAGTGGTTGCGACGCGCGAATATTTCCCCGACTGCATTCATGCGGCGGTCAAACAAAAAGCGCGCTGGATGGTCGGCATCTCGCTGGCCGGCTGGGACCGGCTGGGCTGGCGTGGCGGACCCGCCGAATGGTGGATGCGATTGCGCGACCGCCGGGCGGCGATCGCGGCGCTGGTCCTGTTCGCCGCTTATATATCGCTGCTGCTAGGGTGCGCGCTCGCCCTGATGGGCCTGTTCGTGCCGATGCCCGCTCGCCCGCTGTCATCGACGATCATATTGCTGCTCTGGCTCAATCTTTTGCTGATGCTCTGGCGCGCCGGGATGCGCGTGCTGTTCGTGACGCGGGCCTATGGCTTGAGGGCGGGACTGGGCGCCGTGCCGCGCACCCTGATCGCCAACTATATCGCCATTCTCGCTGCCCGCAGGGCCGTCTTTCTCTACATTCGCTCCTTGTTTGGCGAGCCATTGGCATGGGACAAGACCCAACATCATTTTCCTGATCTTCAACCCCGCTCATGAAGGCAGGGACGAGCGGCCGGCCGCTGCGCTTCTTCGTGCTGCTGATGCTCGGCTGGGTCGGTGTCCGCCTGGCCGCGCAGGCGGAATTTTCACCGACGTTGCCGGTTTCGCTAATATCTGCCGGCTGGACCGCCCCGGTCGGCGCCTACCGGCCTTTCCCACAGGCATCGCCATCGGTCCGGCCTCCGTTTCGCAAGATGGCGACGCCGCCGGTTGCACAGGCGCCCCTGACCCGCAAGTCCTTGCGACGCGGCGCCATCGCAGCGCGCCCCTCCGCCATTTCCGCCGAATCCGGTGATTTTCTCGATTTCGCCCGTGCCGCCCTCGCCTTCTCCGACGGCCATGTCGCGAGCAACGAAATGAGCGCGACCGCTTCGCCCATTCCCTTTTCATCCATCCCGCTCCGGCCCCCGTCGGCGACCGGCCTCCCGATGCGTGGAAATCGCTGGCAGGCGAGCGCGTGGCTGCTGGTCCGCCCAGGCGATACCCAACCGG
>NZ_AYOY01000057.1 GCF_000508185.1 Sphingobium sp. C100
GGGAATGATCGCGCCCGCCGAAATGGTGCGCAGGCTGACCCAGCCGGCGAACGGCGCACGGATCACCCGGTCGCCGATGGCGGCGCGCGACTGGTCGGCTGCGGCCTTCGCCGCATTGGCGAGCGCGACCTGCTGGTCGAGCGAAGCGGCGGTGGCGAAGCCCCGCGCCTTGAGCGCCTGGATACGGTCGAGTTGCTGCTGCGCCTGCCGCGCCTGGGCCTGGGCGGCGGCGAGTTCGGCCTGTTCCTGGGCCACCGCCATGGTGGCGATCACCTGCCCCTGCTTTACGAAGCCGCCATCGGCGAAATTCAGGGAGTCTATCCGTTCCGTCACCGGCGCGGACAGAACCACCTGTTCATTGGCAAGGGCGGTGCCGACCGCCTCCACATTGTCGACGAAGCGCGCCTTGCCGATCGGCTGCGCGGTGACGAGCGGCGCGGGGCGCGCTTTCTTTTCCGGCTCGCCATTGCAACCGGCAAGACAAAGGGCGCTGAGAAGGAGGGGCAGGAACGGTCGCATGGGTTGGGGCTATCGGGCCTTTCAGCGCGACACAAGCTGACCCTTCGTCGCGTTATGTATCATTATGTATCGAGGGCAGAAAACGAAGCTGCGCCGATTATCCGCCAAGCGCATGGAGAAGAAATTCGACATTGCCCTGCGGCCCGGTAATCGGGCTTTGTGTCAGCCCCGCAACGGTCCAGCCCTGTTCGCGCACCCAGTCCTGCACGTGCGCGCAGACCCGGTCATGCACGGCCGCGTCGCGCACCACGCCATTCTTGCCCACTTCCTCGCGCCGCGCCTCGAACTGCGGCTTGATGAGCGCGACGAGATGCGCGCCCGGCCTGGCGAAGCCGATCGGCCGCTCCAGCACCTTGGCCAGGCTGATGAAGCTGGCGTCGCACACGATGATGTCGACGGCTTCGGGGATATGGGCGTCGGTCAGGATGCGGGCGCTGGTCTGTTCATGAACGATGACGCGGTCGTCGCTGCGCAATTTCCAGGCGAGCTGGTTGGTGCCGCTGTCGACCGCATAGACCCGCGCCGCGCCCTTGGTCAGCAACACGTCGGTAAAGCCGCCGGTCGAGGAACCCACATCGATCGCCACCATGCCGGTCACGTCGATCGCGAATTCCTCCAGCGCATGGGCGAGCTTGATGCCCCCGCGCGAGACCCAGGGATGGTCGCGGCCGCGCACGTCGAGTTCGGCGTCGGCGGCCACCTGCTGCCCCGCCTTCTCGATCTTTCGGTCGCCCAGATAGACGAGGCCCGCGAGGATGAGCGCCTGCGCCCGCGCCTTGCTTTCGGCAAGGCCGCTGTCGACCAGCAATTGGTCCGCGCGCAATTTCGCCATCAGCGCACCAGCCCGGTGAGCGTCGCCGGCGTCAGCAATTGCGGCAATGTCCGCGCCTCCTTGCCCGGCGCATACCAGAGATAGAGCGGCACGCCCGATCGCCCCTGGCTTTCCAGGAAACGGGTGATGGCGGGGTCGGCGCTGGTCCAGTCGCCGACCATCACCGTGACGCCCGCGCGATCGAAGGCGGCGCGGGTTTCGGCGCGGTCGATCGCGGCCGCCTCATTCGCCTTGCAGGTCAGGCACCAGTCGGCGGTGAAATAGAGGAAGACAGGCTTGTTCGCCGCGCGCAACCCGTCCAGTTTCGCGACATCGAAAGCGACAGCTCCGACGCTCTCCTGCCGGGCCGGGGCGGACGCGGGCAAGGCGGCGCCGGCCCCCGCCAGCAGCGCCAGCGCGGCGATGGCGGCGACCAGTCCCCCACCCTTTCCGCCATGCTGACGCGCCCCCAGCCACCAGAGCAGCAGCGCCAGCAACAGCGCCGCGCCCAAGCCGATGGTCATGCCCGGCACGCCGCGCTGCTGCCCCAGCAGCCAGGCGAGGCCGAGCGCGGTCAGGAACATGGGGATGGCCAATATCTGCTGAAACCGGCCCATCCACGCGCCGGGCCGGGGCAGGCGCTGGCGCAGCGCGGGCACATAGGCGAGCAGCAGGAACGGCAAGGCGAGGCCAAGGCCCAGGCCCGCGAAGATCGCGAGCGCGGCCGCCAGCGGCAGCAGCAGCGCCGCCCCCATCGCCGCCGCCATGAACGGCCCGGTGCACGGCGTCGCGACGAAAGCGACCAGCGCGCCGGTCCAGAACGCGCCGGAAAGGCCAGCCTTGCCCGCCAGCCCGTCGCCCCCGCCCAGCGCGCGCAATTCGAACAGGCCGGCAAGGTTGAAGGCGATCGCCGTCACCAGCAGCAGCAGCGCCAGGATGATGCGCGGGTCTTGCAACTGGAAGGCCCAGCCGACCGCCCCGCCCGCCGCACGCAAGGCCAGCAACAGCCCGCCCAGCGCCAGGCAGGTCAGGATGACCCCGGCCGCATAGGCCAGCGCCTCGCGCCGCACGACGCGTTCGTCGCCGCCCGCCTTGGCCAGCTTCATCGCCTTCAATCCCAGGATCGGGAAGACGCAGGGCATGATGTTGAGCAGCAGGCCGCCCAGCAGCGCGCCACCCAGCGCGGCCAGGATCGCCCACGCCTGTCCACCGCTCGGCGCTTGCGCCACCGCGCCGGGCCGGGCCGTGAGCAGGAAGCCGACATGATCGCCGGTCCGCAACACCGCCTGAACCGCACCGCCCTTGACCCCTTCGCCCGCGTCCGTTTCGATAACCATCTGGTTATCCTTGCGCGTCACCGTCTGCGGCGCGGCATAGCGCGCCAAGCCTTCCACCAGCGGGAAGAGATGGACCTCGCTTGCCTGGGCGTCGGCCGGGAACGGCACCGACAGACGCAGGCGCCCGTCCTTGATCGCATAGGTCGCCTGCGATCCCAGCGGCCGGGGCAGATGCATCCGCCAGCCGTCGAACCGGGCGCGCGCCGCCGCCGCGACCATGCCGTCCCCCGCCACCAGATCGAGCGCCAGGTCGCCGCTTTCGGGGACGCACACCTTGTCGGTGCAGGCCAGCCATTGCGCCTTCGCCCGCACCGGCAGGCGTGTGCCCGGCGCAATGTCGGCCGCGACCTTCAGGTCGGCCAGCACCGCATAAGGCCCTTCATAGACATGGTTCATCAGGCCGGAGATCAGCAGCGTTTCAGGCACCGGATAACGCAGCGGTCCGACCGTCACGCCCTTGGGCAAGGTCCAGTCGACGGTCATGCCCAGGCCAGCGTCGCCGGGATTTTCCCAATAGCCATGCCAGCCCGCCGCCGGCGTCATGGCGAAGGCGATGGTCGTTCCGCCACCGGGCGCGGGGCTGTCGCTTTCGCTGTCCAACTGGGCCGCGATCTGCGCCGGGCCGCCGCCGAACGCCCCCTGCGCCTGCGCGGCAGGCAGCCCCGCCAGCAGGGCAAGCGTCATCATTATGACTTGAAAAATCCGCATCGGGCCTCTGGTCGCTTGGGTGCAAGCGGGCTAGGTCGCTCCCCATCCGCCGTCAAGGCAAGAGAAGGTATCGCCATATGTTGAAGAAAGTCGCCGCCGCCCTGTTGCTCGCTACCGCCGTTCCGGCCTTGGCGCAGGCGCCTTCTCCCGCACCGGCTTCCGCATCGCCGACGACCCCGCCCAAGCTGATCGTCGCGATCAGCGTCGACCAGTTTTCCGCGGACCTGTTCAGCGAATATCGTCAATATTATACCGGCGGCCTCAAGCGCCTGACCCAGGGCGCCGTCTTCCCGCGCGGCTATCAAAGCCATGCCGCGACCGAAACCTGCCCCGGCCATTCGACCATCCTGACCGGCAGCCGCCCGTCGCGCACCGGCATCATCGCCAACACCTGGTTCGACCTGTCGACCGCGCGCGATGACAAGGCGGTCTATTGCGCCGAGAATGAAAGCCAGCCGGGCAGCAGCAGCGGCAATTATGTCGTGTCGCCCATGCATCTGAAAGTCCCGACCCTTGGCGGCCGCATGAAGGCGGCCAATCCCGCGACGCGCGTCGTGTCGGTCGCGGGCAAGGACCGCGCCGCCGTCATGATGGGCGGGCCGGTGACCGACCAGATCTGGTGGCTGGCCGGCCCCGAGGGCTATGTCAGCTACAAGGGCATCGCCACGCCCCCGCTGGTGGCGAAGGTCAACGCCGCGCTCGCCGCGCAACTGGCCAAGCCCAATGCCGGCTATGAACTGCCCGCCCAGTGCGTGGCCAAGGATTTCCCCGTCGCCATCGGCGCGGGCAAGACTGTGGGCGCCGGCCGCTTCGCGCGCGAGGCTGGCGACTATAAGGCATTCCGCGCCTCGCCCGAACAGGACGCCTACACCCTGGTGCTGGCGGCCGGCGCGATCGAGAGCATGGACCTGGGCAAGCAGGCGCAGACCGACATCATCTCGATCGGCCTGTCCGCGACCGACTATGTCGGTCACACCTATGGCACCGAAGGCACCGAAAGCTGCATCCAGATCGACCGGCTCGACCAGGAACTGGGCGCCTTTTTCGATCGGCTCGACAAGGACGGCATCGACTATATGGTGGTGCTGACCGCTGACCATGGCGGCCATGACCTGCCCGAGCGGCACCGTGAAAACGCCATGCCGATGGAGGCGCGGGTCGACCCTGCCCTGTCGCCCAAGGCGCTGAGCGCGGCGATCGGCGCGAAGACGGGTCTGGCCGGACGCAAGCTCATTTGGGGTGACGGACCGGCGGGCGACCTGTATTTCGACAAGGGGCTGACCCCCGCCCAGCGCGCCAGGGTGGAAACCGAAACGTTGAAATTACTGCGCGCCCACCCGCAGGTGCAGACCGTGTTCACGAAGGCGGACATCGCCGCCACCCCGACGCCCACCGGTGCGCCGGAAAGCTGGAGCCTGATCCAGGAAGCGCGCGCCAGTTTCGATGCGCAGCGTTCGGGCGACCTGCTGCTGATGCTCAAGCCGCGGATCACCCCGATCCCCGATCCGACCAAGGGCTATGTCGCGACGCATGGCAGCCCCTGGGACTATGACCGCCGCGTACCGATCCTGTTCTGGCGCAAGGGGATGCAGCATTTCGAACAGCCGCTGGGCGTCGAGACGGTGGACATCATGCCCAGCCTGGCCGCGCTGATCGGCCTGCCGGTGCCCAGGGACGAGATTGACGGCCGCTGCCTGGACCTGATCGCGGGCGAAAGCGATAGCTGCGCCGGACGTTAAGCCGGTCCGCCCGGAGCGCGCCGCGTTCCGGGCCGGATCAGCCCTTTGCCACCGAGCGCGGCAGATAGAGGCAGATTTCCGCGCGCAGCCCGCCCTCGGGCCGATTGGCGAGGGTGAGCCGCCCTCCTTCGGCCGCCACCGCCTTTTGCACGATAGCCAGCCCCAGCCCCAGCCCGCGCGTATTGCGCTGGCGCGCATCGTCCAGCCGCGCAAAGGGCCGCAGCACTTCCTCCAGCCGATCGCGCGGAATGCCGGGGCCGTCATCATCAACCCGGATCAGCACCTCGTCCCCCTTACGCTCCAGCGAGACACGGGCGCGCTGGCCATAATGGAGCGCGTTTTCGATCAGGTTGCGGACCGCGCGGCGCAGCGACAGGCCGCGCAGATCCATTTCCAGATGGTCCGGCCCGTCATAGCGCACATCATGGTCATGATCCTGAAAGGCATCGACGACCGTGGCGATGCTGACGGCAATATCGGTGCGGACCACCCGTTCAGGGTCCCGTTCTCCGCCCAGGAAAGCGAGCAGCGATTCCAGCATCGCACCCATTTCCTCCAGGTCGCCGCCCATCGCCCCGCGAATCTCGCCGTCCTTCACCTCTTCCAGCCGCAATTGCAGCCGCGACAGCGGGGTGCGCAGATCATGGCCAACCGCCGCCAGCATTTCGGTGCGTTCGTCGATCAGGCGGTGGATGCGGGTCTGCATCATGTTGAACGCGCTGATCAGATTGCGTACGTCATTGGTGCCCGCTTCCGGCACGATCACTTCCGACCCCAGCCCGATCTTGTGGGTCGCATGGGTAAGATCGCGCAGGGGCGCGAGCGTGCGGCGGATAAGCACCCAGCCGGCCAGCAGCAGCGCCAGCACGGGGATAAGCGCCAACCCCATGCGACCAATGGTGAAGGCCCATTTCCCGCCGCTATGATGCATCCCGAAATAGAGCCAGCTGCCATCGGACAGTCGCAGACCGCCGTTGACTTCGGAATGGCGCCCCGGCGTCAGCCGCAGCCACAGGCCCGATTTTTCCAGGCTCGGTTCCCAGGCGATAATCTGTCGCCGCATCCGCTCCAGTTCCGGCGAAAGCGGCGGCGGCGGCGGCGCGGCGGGCGCCCAGTGGACGTCATAGCGATCGGTCGTGAGGCGAATGCCCAGCGAGCGACGATCCTCCACCGGTTGTTCGGCCAGCAGCTTGCGCGCGATGACCAGATGTTCGGCCAGGCGCCGCGCCTCGTCATCCTGAAGATAGAGCTGGCTGGTCCGTTCGTAGATGAGCGTGCCGACCGCGAATTCCAGCATCACCGTCAGCAGCAGGATCGCGAAGAGCCGTCCGACCAGCCCCAGCGACCATCTGACATGCCGCTTCAAGCGCGGCTGACCTCTGCATTGAACATATAGCCCACGCCCCGGACCGTGGTGATCGGCGCGCCTTTCTCCTGCGTGCTGAGCTTGCGGCGCAGGCGGCTGACCAGCACGTCGATGCTGCGATCGGAGCTGTCGCCCATGCGCGTGCGCGACAATTCGATCAGCCGTTCGCGGGCGATGACCCGCTGCGGATGACTGAGGAAGCTGCCCAGCAGGTCGAATTCCGCGCCGGTCAGATCGACGATCGCGCCGGTGGGGGAGCGCAGTTCGCGACGGGGGAAGTTGACGGTCCAGCCGTCGAACCGCGCCTCGCTCTCACGATGGTCGTCAGGCCCGCGCTCGACGCCCACACGGCGCAGGATGGCGCGGATGCGAGCGATGAGTTCGCGGGTGCCGAAGGGCTTGGGCAGATAATCGTCGGCGCCCAGTTCAAGGCCGACGATGCGGTCGGTCTCGCTGCCCTTTGCGCTGATGAAGATGATGGGCACATCGCTCTTGCGACGGATCTGGCGGCACAGGTCAATGCCGTTGGTGCCCGGCAACATCACGTCCAGCACGACCAGGTCGACCGGCCCGGCATCGAACGCCACCCACATTTCCGGCCCCGAAGAAGCGGGACGAACCTGATAGCCATGTTCCTGAAGCGCGCGGGCCGTCAACGTGCGCAGCGGCGGATCATCTTCGACCAGAATGATCGACGGAGCGGTCATCGGAGTGGCAGCGCGGGCAATAGCATGGCTGCGGGATACGGTGCGGCGGATCGGCGGTCAACCACACCATGGGGAGGAAACAACCGATGGCGGCAACAGCAACAATTTGTCACGACAGGGAAAAGCGGGAAGCCGGACCCGGCGAACCGGGTCCGGCTTCCGCCCGGTCAGAAGGACGCCGAGAGCGAGAAGACGACCTGGCTGCGCACGATCGAGGAACCATCGGCATCCGACAGGTTCGGACGCAGATAATTTTCCTCGACGCGGGCGATGTCGGTGTCGACATAGGCAACGCCCAGGGTCAGCGGCGTGCCGGGAATGGCGACGTCGGCGCCCACCATCCAGTCGAGATATTTGCCGGTCGGCGCCGGCGACGTGCCGTTGGGGCCAAGGCCGCTATTGCCGTTGGACCAGCCGACATGCGCCTTGAGCGTTACCGGCGTGTTGGGGATCGAGCCGCTGACGTCGCCCCAGATGTAGAGATTATCTTCCTTGTCGCCCGGATTGTCGGGGATGCCGGTCGCATAGCTGGCGGCCGTATTGTAGAATTTGCCGAGCGCTTCCTGCTTGGGAGCATAGGCGACGCCGACCAGGCCGCTGACCGGCCCGACCTGGGTGGACAGCTTGACATAGGGTTCGGCAAAGTCGGTGGTGTCCGCGCCCGACGGGAACATATACCAGGTCAGGCCGACGTCCAGCGTGACGTTTTCACCTAGCGGAATGGCGTAACCGGCGAACAGGTCGAGCTCCAGGTTCGGGCCGCCGAAAGTGCCCCAGCCCGAAAGGTTCGAAGCCCAGGTGCCGGCATAGGCGCCGGTTTCATGGGTCGCGGTGATGCCGCCCTGCACGGCCATGCCCTTGTCGGTCATCGACACGCCGCGAAAACGATAATCGGAAACCAGCGCGACGCTGCCGGATATGGTGACGGGGCTGGTGGGTGCTTCCTGGGCGAAAGCCGGCGCGCTGGACATGAGCGCGAGGGCGGCACAGGCGATTTGATACTTCATGAACATTCCCCTTAACGAAAGAATGTTCCGTCCTGCATTCGCTGCGGCCCGAAGATCTTTTGGATCATCGTCTCCGATGCCGGCGAATGACCATCACCTATGCCCTAGCGTCAGTCAGGAAAACCGCTTTTGCCGCAGTTGCGAAAGGACTGGCCATCCTGTGACATGGCAGGCACGGTTTCTTGCCTATTTGATAATCAGCATTGCCAATATGTTTCTATATTGAAACCGGACAAAGAAAAACCGCCGTGCCCCAACTGGGACACGGCGGCAAATTGTCGCCTGGAAAGGGGGGGTAATCAGGCGACGAACTGACGCATCCGTCCGGTGGCGCCGAACAATTCCACCGGCCCACCCGCACCGCGGCGCCGATCGACCCATTCGCGCAGCATTTCCGCGCAGGTATGATCGATATGGCCCAGACGCTCGACATTGAGGATGACGAGGCCGGCAGCGGGGAGCGATTCGAGCTTGGCGGACAGCTTGGGCAGGCTGAGGAAGGTCGCGGTGCCCCGCAACGCCACTTCATGCGCGTCGCCGCGACTTTCCTCCTGGACATTGAGGCCCAGGCGCTTGGCGTGCGGCAGCAGTTCGAGCAGCGAGAGGCCGATGCCCACCAGCACGCCGGTCAGCAGGTCGGTCGCCACCACGCAGATCAGCGTCGCCGCCCAGACGACCGCAGGCAGCGGACCATAAAGATGGAAGAGGTGCTTCACATGGGCGAGGCTGACCAGGCGGACGCCCGTGATGACCAGAATGCCCGCGAGCGCCGCCATCGGGATTTCCCGCAACAGCCAGGGCAGCAGGGCGACGAAGCCCAGAATCCAGATACCGTGCAAAATGGTCGACAGGCGCGTCTTGGCGCCTGCCTGGACGTTGGCCGAACTGCGGACGATGACGCCCGTCATCGGCAGCGCGCCGGCGAAGCCGCAAAGCAGGTTGCCGACGCCCTGCGCGCTCAATTCCTTGTTATAGTTGGTCCGCACCCCATCATGCATCCGATCGACCGCCGCCGCCGACAGCAGGGTTTCCGCGCTGGCGATGAAGGCGATGGCGATGGCGGTGGTGATGACCGTGGGATTGAGCAGCTGCGCCATCAGCCCGGCTTCCGGCGGCGTGATCGCGGCAATGATCGATTCCGGGACGACCACGCGCGCCACCGGCAGGCCCAGCGCGAACGCCACCAACGTCGCAAGCACCACGCCGACCAGCGCGCCCGGCACCAGTTTCAGCGACGCGGGGCGGAACTTTTCCCAGCCCAACATGCCCAGGATCGTGACGATACCAACAGCAAAGGCGGTCGCGGCATCCTGATTGCTGAGGCCGAAGAGCTGGCCCGGCATGGCGACGAGGTTGGCTAGGCCGCTCGACAGCGGCTTGTCGTCGAAGAGCACATGGAACTGCCCCACCACTATCAGCACGCCGATACCCGCGAGCATCCCGTGGACGACGGCCGGCGAGATGGCGCGGAACCATCCGCCGACGCGGGCAAGGCCGGCGACGACCTGAATCGCGCCGGCAAGGATCAGGATCGGACCCAGCGCCGACAATCCCTGTTCTCGCACGATTTCGAAGACGATGACGGCCAGGCCGGCGGCGGGGCCGCTGACCTGCAACGGCGATCCCGCAAACAGGCCGACGACCATGCCGCCGATGATGCCGGTGATCAGGCCTTTTTCCGGCGGCACGCCGGAAGCAATGGCGATGCCCATGCAAAGCGGCATCGCCACCAGGAAGACGACGATCGACGCAGTGAAATCACGGCTGAAATTGCCGCCGGAAAAGGCTTTCAACATGATTTACTCCGCCGCCTGGGCATAGGCCACATCGCCTGCGAGGCGACGGCCGTGGGACTGCGCAACCGGCAGTGGCTGCCCTTCGCGCAACGGGGAGAAGCGGCCGGTCTCGCCATCAAGGCCCAGCACCTGCCCGGCATGAATATCGACATACCAGCCGTGCAGCGCGATGTCGCCGCGGGCCACGCCAGAGGCTACCGACGGATGCGTGCGCAGATGCGCGAGTTGCACCACGACATTTTCCAGCGCCATGTTCCGCAGCTTTTCGGCGTCGGTGAGGTCTTCGGGATAATTTTCCCGGCAGACCTTCTGTGCGGCATGGCTATGACGAAGCCAGGCGGCGACATTGGGCATCGACGTCAGGTCGGCCTCTGTCGCAAGCGCCTTCATGGCGCCGCAGTCGCTATGGCCGCATACGATGATGTCGCGCACGCCCAGGACCATGACGGCATATTCGACCGTCGCGGTGACGCCGCCAAGCTGGCTGGCATGGGGCGGCACGATATTGCCGGCGTTGCGGCAGACGAACAGGTCGCCGGGCGCGGCCTGCATGATATGTTCGGGCACGATGCGCGAATCTGCGCAGGAGATCATCAGCGCCTTGGGGCTCTGGCCATGGCTCGCCAGTTGGTTGTAGAGTGCGCTTTCATTCGGAAAGACTTTCGTCTCGAAGCTGAAAACGCGACCGATAAGCTCGTTCATGGGCTCTATCCTCTGTTCATGGCGTATCCGGTCGGGGGCGGACCGGTATAGTTTGAAGGATAGGGATCTGGTTTTGCTGCGGCGCAGCGGCTTTGTTAAATAATATGTCTGGCTATTGAAGCGTGCCGCCGCTCGCGCTGAGCCGTCCGAGAGCGGCCTTGAGCCAACACAATATGTTCAGCGCCGATCGACCACGGCGCTGAACATATAACCGACCCCCCGCACGGTGACGAGCGGCGCCGGCCGCCCTCCCGCCCCGAGCTTTCGCCGCAGGCGGCTGACCAGCACGTCGATGCTGCGGTCGGACGAACCGCCGTCGCGCACGCCGGCCAGCTCCATCAACCGCACCCGCGCGATCACCGCCTGGGGATGGTCGAGGAATATGGCCAGCAACGCGAATTCCGCCGCCGTCAGATCGATCGCCTGCCCGTGCGGGTCGGCAACCTCGCGCCGGGCGAAATCGACGACCCAGCCATCGAACACTGCCTGCGTCTGGCGGCGCAGGCCCAGCGTGCGCTCGCCTCCGCGCCGCAATACGGCACGCAGGCGGGCGGCCAGTTCCCGCGCCGAATAAGGCTTTGCCATATAGTCGTCGGCGCCCAGTTCCAGCCCGACCACGCGGTCGACCTCCGAACTATTGGCGCCGACCAGGATGATCGGCACCCCGCTGCGTTGACGCACATCGCGGCACAGATCGAGCCCGTCCGCGCCGCGCAAGGCCGAATCCAGCACCACGGCCCCGAGCGGCGCGCTGCCCAGAGCATTGAATATGTCGTTCGCCGAAACGGCCGGCAGGACGCGGAAACCGCTTTGTTCGAGATATTCGCGGATGTTGTTCCGCAAGTCCTGCTGGGTTTCGGCGATCAGGATCAGCGGTGGACTCATCCGCCCTGCACGGTCAGTTCGCGCGCGCCATCCAGTTCGCGGACGAGTGTCGCACGGTCCTGCCGGGCAATCGCCGACGCTTCCGCCGCCATGGCCTGCATGTGACGGGCGACCTGTGCGTCGATCTGGCTGCGCGCCGTGGCGCAGCTGCCGGCATAGCTGCCCGAGAGCGGTGCGAAGCGGTGGATCGCCTTGCCAAAGGCAGAAACGGTGCGACCATCGGTCGCAACGGCGCGATTGACCGTCAGATCGGCCTGCCAGCGACAAGCGGGCACGGCGGCGCGATTGGCGAAGCGCGGCTCCACCTGACGCAGCGTCAGGCTCGGTTGCGCATCGTAGCTGGCGGTGTAGGCGCGGGCGCCATGGCTGATTTCGGCATTATGGACGGGCGTGGCGGCGGCAAGCACCGCGGCTGAAGCGACGATGAGGAACATGGGGCTACTCCCGTTGGACCCGGCCGGCACGGCCGGGCGATTGCGTCGGGTGTAGGTCCGATGAATGTCTGCGTAATTGGCCGCATGTTACAAATTATTGCTGCGCCGCAAAAGGCCCCTACTGGGCGGCGATCAGCACCGGCGTGGGTCGGGTCGGCGTGGCGAGATGTTCGACCACTGCCGCCAGCCATAGCGCGTCGCCCGCCGCCCGATGGCGCACTATTCCCCGCGCGTCGGCGCAGGAGACGGCGGCGGCGATGCGCGCCTCGTCCGCCTGCTGTTCATCGAACAGCGCGGCGATATGGTCGATCCGGAAGGGCGCCGGCGCGCCGGCGGCGGCGGCCAGCGTATCGAGCCAATATTGGTCCAGCGGACTGTCGGCGACGACGCGCCGTCCCTGCACGGCGATCGTCAGTTCCGCCAATATCTGGTCAGCCGGCTGCCCCTCCTGCAACACCCGCATGTGGGTAAGCCCATGCAGGGCCTGGGCTTCGGCCGTCCAGTCCCAATCGGACCAGCTCTCATGCGGACGGATCAACCAGCTGCGGGACAGGCCCATGCCGGCGATGCCCACTTCGATCGGGAAGGAGCGCCCATGGCGGGGCAGACAGGACGCCTCGAAATCGATCGTCATGATGGTCAAGGCACAGCTCCGTTCCTGCACGCGGCCCGCTCCTCCCAGGCATGTGCCGCGTGTATCGATGCGCCCCTTTCGGCCCCAACTATGTCAGGCCGAAGTCATCCGCCAGCCTTCGATCGCAAAATCGACGTGAATCGACATGACCGCGCGGTGAGTTGCACGAGGCGCGGGACGCTGTCGCCGCTTTCTGCTAATCCCCGGAAACAACGGGGAAACAGACGATCATGACCGTCATTGCCGCCTATCTTTATCGCAACGGACAGCGGGTGCGCAGCGTGGAAATCGACGAACGAGTCGCCTGCGCTGCGGACAAGTCGGAATTCATCTGGATCGGCGTGGCCGAGCCGACCGAAGATGAAATGCAGACGCTGGCGCGCACCTATGGCCTGCATCCGCTGGCGGTGGAGGACGCGATCAAGGCGAATCAGTTGCCCAAGGTCGATCTTTATGGCGACCAGCTGTTCGTCGTCGCGCGCACGGCCCATCTGGAGGACGACGCGATCTGCTATGGCGAGACCGCACTGTTCGTCGGCCGGGATCATATCATCAGCGTGCGACACGGATCGGCGCGCGGGCATGTGACGCTGCGACGGGAATTGGAAGCGGTGCCGCAGCGGCTGGCGCAAGGCACCGACTATGTGCTGCACGCGATCCTGGATTTCATCGTCGACGGCTATCTGCCGATCATCGAGGGGATCGAAGACGAAGTGCTGGTCATGGAACAGCAGATGATCGACCATTTCCTGGGTCGCGACGAAATCACCCGCATCTTCAGCCTGCGCCGCCAATTGATCCGCTTTCAGCGCATCCTCGTGCCGATGCAGGAGGTGGCGACCAAGTTCGTGAAGATCGACCTGCCCTGCATCGACCCCGATGCCCGCCCCTATTTCAGCGACGTGCGCGATCATGTGCGGCGCGTACAGGTAATGGTCGAGGATCTGCGCGAGATATTGAACAGCGTGTTTGAATCGTCGAACCTGCTGGAACAGCAGCGCACCGGCGACATTACCCGCCAGCTCGCCGCCTGGGCCGCGATACTGGCCGTGCCGACCGCGATCGCGGGAATTTACGGCATGAATTTCGATCATATGCCCGAATTGCGGACCCGCTACGGCTATCCCGTCGTGCTGGGCGTGATCGCGCTGCTCTGCGGCCTGCTCTATGCCCGATTCAAGAAACTGAAATGGCTATGAGCCATGGCGCAGGGCACGGCGAGAGAGATGGCCTCTCGTGACAGAAGCTTGCGCCGCGTAGCGCAATATTTCGCAAAATAATGCAATGATTTGATATAGTTGTGCTTGAAATGACACAGGCGTGACAAAAGCCTGTTATACGCATGAAAAATATTTGACGGCGCGGCGACGCTGACCCACCCCTCCCTCATCGCACCGGTGCGTTCATCATAAAATGGTCGCGGAAGCCGCCTTCGGGCGGACTTCCAAAAGGGAGAATTTCATCTATGCGCCCCTCTTTCCAACGACGCCTGCTGGCGTCGACGCTCCTGCTTGGCCTGTCGACGCCGGCCCTGGCCCAAAGCGCCGATGACGACAGCAGCGCGGACACCATCGTCGTGACCGGATCGCGCATCGCGCGACCGGACCTGCAACAGGCATCGCCGATCTCGATCATTTCCGCGCAGGAACTCAAGCTGAGCGGCAAGGTCAATGTCGAGGCGATCATCAACGACCTGCCACAACTCATCCCCAGCACGACCGCGGCATCCAATAATCCGGGCGGCGGCGTATCGACCGCCGACCTGCGCGGGCTCGGCGCCAACCGGACGCTGGTGCTGGTCAATGGCCGGCGCTATATTTCCTATGACAGCAGCCAGATCGTCGATCTGAACACCGTGCCGGCAGGGCTGATCGATCATGTCGAGGTGGTGTCGGGCGGCCGATCCGCCGTCTATGGCTCGGACGCGATCGCGGGCGTCATCAACTTCGTGATGAAACAGGATTTCTCCGGGGTCGAGGCGAACGCCAATTACCGCATCAACCAGGAAGGCGATGGCGGCACGTTCAACACCAACCTGTTGATCGGCGGCAATTTCGAGGATGGCCGCGGCAATGCGACCTTCTACATCGACTATACCAAGCGCGACGGCGTGCTCCAGAGCGCGCGCAGCTACACGCGGCAGGCCTATACCGACGATGGCGACGGCGGGCTGGCCGCAGGCGGGTCCGGCTCCATTCCGGGCACGCGCATGGTGGTGTCGGGCAGCCCCTACAAGTTCGCGCCGGACGGCAGCTATTCGGCCTATGACGCGACAACCGATGCCTATAATTATGCGCCGGACAATTATCTTCAGGTGCCGCAAAAGCGCATCCTGCTGAGCGCGCAGACCCATTATGAGGTGGACGATCATCTGACCGTCTATGCCGAAGGGCAGTTCATCAACAACCGGGTGCAGAACCGCCTGGCGCCCACGCCCTATACCGGTTCGGTCTCGCTCGACGTCGATTCATCCTTCCTGTCGGCGGATTCGCAGGCGTTGCTGGCGGCAGGGGACCCGGACGGCGACGGCTATACCACCGCCGCCATCTATCGCCGCATGAGCGAGGTCGGGCCGCGCATCTCCAGCGTCGACAATACCGCCTACCGCGCGCTGGTCGGCGCGAAGGGGCAGATTGCCGGTGACTGGAACTATGACGGCTATTACAGCTATTCGCGCACCAAGCAGGTCGAAACCCAGACCGGCAACGTGTCGGACAGCCGCGTTCGACAAGCTTTGCTGACCACATATGACGCGGACGGCAATCTGGTCTGTTCCGACCCTAGCAATGGTTGCGTACCGCTCAACATCTTTGGCGCGGGCAACATCAGCGACGAAGCCGCCGCCTTCATTTCGATCCCGGTCAAGAATGTCAGCACCATCACCGAACAGGTGGCCAGCCTGGCCATCACCAACGGCAATCTGTTCGATCTGGGCGCGGGACCGGCGGGCATCGCGATCGGCGCGGAATATCGGTCCGAACATGGTAGCTACGACCCCGATTATGCGCTGGCGTCGGGCGACGTCGTCGGCTTCAACGCCAGCGAGGGGCTGTCGGGCGGTTATAATGTGAAGGAGCTGTTCGCCGAGATCGATGTGCCGCTGCTGGCGGATATGCCGCTCGTCCACAAGCTGGAAGCCAATGGCGCCTATCGCTATTCGCATTATTCGACGGCGGCGAAGAATGTCAGCACCTATTCGGTGGGGCTGATCTACGCGCCGGTCAAGGACGTGACCTTCCGCGGCCAGATCAGCCGCGCGGTGCGGGCGCCCACCGTCTATGACCTTTATTCGGGTCAGGCGCAGGACTTCCCCGCGGCGAGCGACCCGTGCGAACTGGATGTTGCGGTTACGAACGCGAACCTCAACGCAAGCTGCCTTGCCACCGGAGTCCCCGCCAGCGCGCTTGGCACGGCGATCAATGGCGGCAGTTCGCAGATCGAATCGATCACCGGCGGCAATCCCGACCTGCGCGAGGAGACGTCAGACACCTGGACCGCAGGCGTGGTGCTGCAACCCAGCTTCCTGCCCCGCCTTACCGCGACGGTCGATTATTATCATATCAAGATCGACAATTATATCTCGACGCCGGGAACGGCCAATATCATCGCCGCCTGCTATGGCACGGCGTCTAACGGCTGGACGCCCTATGACAGCAGCTATTGTTCGGCGCTGCCGCGCAATGCCGACAGCTATGCGATCGAGGGCGCGGAAAACCTGTTGTCCAACACCGGCGGCCTCAAGACCGAAGGCGTGGATTTCGAGGTGAATTACAGCCTGCCGCTGAACTTTGGCGTGTTTGGCGCCAAATCGGGCAAGCTGAGTTTTCGTGTGGCCGGCACGCGGCTGATCCGCTTCGACCTCAACCCGGTTGCGGCTATCCCCGACCTCAACCAGAGCTGCGCGGGCAAGTTCGGCATCTATTGCGGCGAACCCTATTCCAAGCTGCGCCTGAACAATCGGGTGACGTGGAACAGCGGCCCGATCACGCTGGCGCTGACGCATCGTTATCTGTCGAGCGTGAAGGATGATGACGACACGACCACCTACAGCGTCGAGAAGATCAAGGCCTACAACCTGTTCGACCTGGCCTTGCAGGTCCAGCCAACCGAGCATTTCGGCTGGTCGATCGGCATGAACAACCTGTTCGACAAGAAGCCGCCGATCATGGGCGACAATCAGCAACAGTCGAACACCTACCCATCGACCTATGACGTTTATGGCCGCGCCTTCTTCGTGAACGCTTCGGTCAAATTCTGATCGTCCGGGCGTCGGGCCGCGCGGCCCGGCGGCGGATCGGCGATGGCCCGGCTTCCGTCAGGGGAGCCGGGCCATTGTCATGCCGACGCCCGCAACATCCCGCCATGCGACACCGCCCACAATAGCGAGGGGATCGAAACCCCGGCTGACCCGTTGGCCCAATGACATCTATTGGGGAGCCGGAATGAACGCGATCGACATTCTCGCCAGGCAGCTATGGGGCATGTGGGCCGGACTGGTGGCGCTGGTGCCCAATCTCGTCATTGCGCTGGTCATCATTGTCTTAACCTGGGTCGCGGCGCGTTTCGCCCGTGGTGTCGTCGATCGCGTGACCAGTCGCGCGGCGATCCGCGAAAGCCTGAAACAGTTGATCCATACCATCGTGACGATCGGCATCTGGATCGTCGGCCTGATCGTCGCCGCGACGATCGTGCTGCCGGGCCTCACCCCCGCCAGCCTGGTCGCGGGCCTTGGCGTGGGCACCATCGCGATTGGCTTTGCCTTTCAGGATTTCTTCCAGAATTTTCTCGCCGGCATTCTCATCATGGTGCGCAAGAAGATGCGGATCGGCGATGTCATCGAATGTGAGGGCATTATCGGCAAGGTCGAGCATATCTCGCTGCGCGAGACCCATGTGCGCAAATTGTCGAACGAGCTGACGATCGTGCCCAACGCCACCTTGTTCAAGAACCCGGTGGAGATCCTGACCGATGCGGCGCAGCGGCGGCACGAAATCATCGTCGGCGTGTCCTACGACACCGATCTGGAGGAAGCGCGCACCGTCATCCGCGAGGCGATGACCGGAATCGAGATTATCGACCAGGATCGGCGCATCGACATTTTCGCGCGCGAATTCAACAGCAGCTCGATCGATTTCCTGGTGCGTTGGTGGGCGGGCTCAAAGCCTTATGACATGCATGAAAGCCGCGACCGGGTGGTGCGCGCGATCAAGGCCGCGCTGGATCGAGCGGGCATCGAAATCCCATTCCCCTATGTCACCAACACCTTCAAGACGGCGGTGCCGTTCCAGAGCGAGGACAGCGGTGCGCCGCCCTCGCCCTGAACAATGAGAGGCTGAACGACCGGATGTCAACGGTCAGGCGCTGGCGGCCGACGTTTCGCATAAGGCCTTATATTGCGCCATCATCTGATCCCAGCCGGGATGGAACCCCATTTCCTCATGCCGCGCCTTGGCATCCGCGTCCCAATGGCGCGCCGTGGCGGTGAAGCGAGTTCCTTCCGCTTCGTCGGCCAGGGTCCAGACCGCCGTCAGAAATGGGGTCTGCGGAATCCAGCCCGACGCATAAGCGTCGGTCGTCACCACCCGCTCGCCCGGCACGACCTCCAGAAAAACGCCTTCCATCGGCCCGGTATCTTCGCCATCGGGACCGAACATGCGGACCGCGCTGCGCCCACCGGGACGCAGATCCTCCTCGATCACCTCGGCCCGCCAGGGCTTGGGGCAGAACCATTCGTCCTTGAGGTCGGTCCACACCTTCCAGCAGATCCCGCGCGGGGCCGCGACATGGCAGCTGACCGACATTTCATGCTCCGCGCCGCTCATACCGTCTCTCCGTCGAATGCGGCCTGCATCGCGGCCAGGTCCAGCTTCTGCATCGTCATCATCACCGCCATCATACGTTCGATCCCCTCAAGGTCGTCGGTGCGATATAATTGCTCGACTTGCGTGGGGACCAGTTGCCAGGACAGGCCATATTTGTCCTTGACCCAGCCGCATGGCCCCTGCGCGCCGCCGTCTGCCGTCAGCGCGTCGAAATAGCGGTCCAGCTCCGCCTGATCCTTGCACGACACCGAAAGCGACACTGCTTCGGTGAACGGAAATTTAGGCCCGCCGTTCAGCGCCTGAAAGCTTTGCCCGAACAGGGTGAACTCGACGACCAGCGCCGTACCGGCCGGAAAGCCGGAGGGCGACGAGACGGATTGCGGATAATGGCTGACATGATCGACCGACCCGCCAAAGACGGAGACGTAGAAATGCGCCGCCTCTTCGGCATGGCCATTATACCAGAGGCAGGGGGAAATCTTGCCCATCATGCGTCTCCCTTGCTGCCGACCAGCGCGAACATCGCGCCCTGCGGATCGGTCGCCTGGATGATCCACGCGCCGCCGGGCACTTCCATCGGCCCGTTCAGCACCATGCCGCCGCCCGCCTTCACTTTTTCGACCGCGACGTCGATGTCGCCGATGGTGAAATAGAAGAGCCAGGCCGGCATCGGCATTTCCTTGGGACGCCGCATGACGCCACCGGTCATCGCCTCCATTCCGGTCCCGCCGGTCTGGGAGACGAGCTGATAATCGCCCATCTCGCCCATATCCATGGCGTCGCCCATGCTCCAGCCGAACTGGCCGGTGTAGAAGGCCAGATCCTTGTCGAAATCGTCGCTATACAGCTCATGCCAGCCGACATGGCCGAGCGCCATCGGCGAAGCGGGCTCCATCCCGTCGGGGCTGGAACCTTTGAGCAGCATGAAGATCGCCCCGCCCGGATCGCCCATCACCGCGAAGCGGCCGACGCCGGGGATGTCCTCGGGCGGGCGCTTGACGCTGCCCCCGGCCGCGCTCAACCGCGCGGCGTCGGCATCGACATCGGCCGATCCGACATAGCCGCCCCACCAGGGCGTCATGCCGCACTCCTTCGCTTCGGCCGGGATTGCCATGACGCCGCCCACCGGCCCGGCGCTGCCGGACACGACATGATAGGGTTCGCCACTTACCTCGCCGCTCTCGCCCCCAAAGGGCTGCGCGGTCCAGCCGCACAGATCGCCATAGAAAGCGAGCGCCGCCTGCGGATCGCTGGTCATCAGTTCGTACCAGAAGAATTTGCCGGTCAAATCGGTCATCATCCGTCTCCTGAAAAAGGGGGGATCAGGCCTTGGCGTCGAGCAGCACTTCGAAGCCGCCATAGATCAGCCGCGCGCCGGTGAAGGGCATGTCCTCACCCTCCTTGGGCTGCATCCGTTCGTCCTTCATCACCTTCTCGGCGCCCGCGTCGCGGGTTTCCTTGTCGGGCCATTCGATCCAGGAGAAGACGACCTCCTCATCCTCCTCGGCGATCACGGCGGTGCGGAAGTCGTTGACCTTGCCGATCTTGACGTCATTGCCCCAGCATTCCACGACGCGCAGCGCGCCATGTTCGATGAAGATCGGCGCGGCATAGGCCGCGATCTCCTGATAGCGCTGCTTGTTGCCCTTGGGCACCGGGATCACGAAACCGTCCATATAGGCCATCGTCTCTCTCCTCATTTGCATCGGATTACAGCACGGCGGGATCATGACATCGCGCCCGTCCATCCGGGCGACTCACCGCTTGAACTTTGTGAACTCATCCATTACTTTATACAACAGATAAGTTAGAAAAGATAACCAATGAGTCCCAACAGCAAGAAACGCGCCTATCAGGACGGATGCGCCGTCGCCCATGCGCTGGATATTATCGGCGATCGCTGGGCGATGCCGATCATGCGCGAACTGATGCTCGGCCCCAAGCGCTTCACCGATCTGCGCGCCGGTCTGCCCGGAATCAGCGCCAATATGCTGTCACAAAGGCTGGAGGAGCTGGAGGCGGCGAGCATCGTCGTGCGCGGACGCCTGCCACCGCCTGCCGCCAGCCAGATTTACGAACTGACAGACTGGGGCCGCGAGTCGGAAATAGTGTTCCAGGTGCTGGGTCGCTGGGCGTGCCGATCGCCCACCATGGAGCCGGGCAAGCCGATGAGTCCGGTATCGGTGATATTGTCGATGCGCACCATGATCGACCGGGACCGCATCGGCGATCTCGACGCGGCGATCGGGCTGCGCTTTGGCGAGGAGGAATTTCGCGTGACGTTGAAGGGCGGCGACTGCCTGATCGACCGGGGCCAGGCGGCGGGTGCGGACGCGATCCTGTCCGGCGACCAGAATGCGCTGGTGGCGGTGCTCTACGGCGGCGCCCGCTATGAAGATGTGCACGGCGCGCTGACGATCGAAGGGGACAGGGCGCTGGCCGAGCGCTTCGCCCGGCTCTTCCCCCTGCCCCCCAAGGCGCCATCGATGGTCAGTGCCGGTTGAGCGCGGCGAACACCGGATCAAATTCACCCCGCTTCGTCGCCTCGCTCAGAAACTTGACCCGCTCGACATGGATTTCCGCCGGCGTCGGCTGTTGCCGCAGCAGCGCCATCGTTTCGCTGATGAAGTCCGTCAGCGGCATCATCTGGTCATTGTCCGCATGGCCCGGCATCAGGTCGGTCTGGACGCCCGGCGGCACGATCTCGATCAGCTCGACGCTGCTGTCCTCAAGCTGCGCGCGCATCGAGAGCGACCAGCTATGGATCGCCGCCTTTGTCGCACAATAGGTCGGCGTCGCCGCCAGCGGCACGAAGGCCAGACCCGACGAGACGGTCAGGATGGTCGCCGCGGCCTGCGCCTCCAGATGCGGCAGCAGCGCATGGGCCAGGCGGATCGGCCCCAGGAAATTGGTCGCGATCGTCGCTTCAGCAATGGCGAGGTCGATCTTCTCCTCCGCCACCATGATGCCCGCGTTCAGCAGCACCGCGTTGAGGCCGGGAAAGTCCGCGATCAGCCTGTCGGCGAATGTCTGGATACCGGCCGGGTCCGCCATGTCGAGCGTCATCGCGACCATGCCGGGATGCGCCGCCGCGACCGCATCCAGCGCCGCCTGCCGGCGCCCGGCGATGATGACCTGATTGCCCGCCGCATGAAATTCATGCGCCAGCGCCGCGCCGATGCCCGAACCGCCGCCGGTGATAAGGATGATATTGCCTGAACTTTGCATGGGTCAGCTCCTTTTGATTGGCTCGACCCGCGTTTTACGCCTATGCTCTCTTTTGGAAAGAAGGCACCTTCAAGTGCTATACGTACCAAAAGGTGAGAAATGACAAAACCGCTCGAAACCCGCTTCGATGCCGACGATATCGCGCAAGCCGAACGCTATCTGGCGGAGGAACCGCCCGCCGAGATCGATCCGCGCGTCGAACGGCTCGTCAACGACCTGATCGGCCGCATCGCCGACAAATGGACGCTGCTGTTGCTGGAACTGCTGGAGGAGAAAGGCACGCTGCGCTTCACCGCGATCGGCCGGCAGGTGGACGGCATCAGCCAGAAGATGCTGACCCAGACCCTGCGCCAGATGGAGCGGGACGGGCTGCTAACCCGCACCGTCCATCCGGTGGTGCCGCCGCGTGTCGACTATGCGCTGACGCCGCTCGGCAACAGCCTGAGCGCCGCATTTTGCGGGGTATGGGTATGGGCCGAACGCAATCTTGAAACGGTCGAGGCCGCGCGCGCCCGGTTCGACGCGCGCGACTGACGATCCGCGCCCGCGCACCATTGGCGCGCGGGCCTGCGGTCACTCCGTCGGCGGCAGCGGCTGGATCGCCAGCTTCGGGTCGGTCGGCGTTATCGCGGTTCTTGGCAGCGTGCGCGCAACCGTTGGCGGCCCGACCGGCGCAGGCGAGCCCCCCTCGGCTGGCTTGGGCGCGGGCGATGCGGCGGCAGGAATGGGTGCGAGCGCGGCGTCGGCCGGCACTGGCGCGGCCGCTTCCAGCGCACTGGTGTAGCTTGGCGCCCAGCCGCCCGGCGGCGGCGCTTCGGCAGGCGGCACCGGCGGCGGCGGCAGCGGCGTTGGCGACACCACGACCGTCACCGTTCCACCGAAGCGCGACTGCCATTCCGCCAGCCGCCGCAGATATTCGGCATAGGCGGCGTAAAATTCCTGATAGGGCTTTTCCAGCTCCTTGAGCGCTTCGGGCGCATAGGCCAGCAACTGGCTGGACGGCATCGTCAGGATTTTGGCCCCGACATTCACCGCCACCGGGCAGAAATGTTTGACGACCGGCGGCAGCGCGAAGAAATTATAGACGACCGTGTTCAACTGCTCGCGCGAACCGACGCCCGACCGGCCATAGGCGACCTTGTAGTTGCGATCGACGGCGGCGTTCGCCTCGGTCAGGACCGCCCTGTGGACGGTCAGTATCTGATTATACTGGTTCCGCGCGGCCGGCCCGAATTTTTCGCAGTTGAGCGCCGCAACGTTGAGCGCCATGCGCACATGCCAGAGCGCGGTATTCGACGTGACCTTCCGATTGGGGGTCAGATAGGCGCCATCCTCATCCTGCGTCGGCAGGCTCATCCCCTCCGCCGCATTGTCGGGCGGCACCGGGCGCACGGTGGGGACCACCGGTGGCGGCGGCGTGGGCGGCGGCTGTTTCACCGGCGTGGAGCAGGCGGCCAGCACCGCCAGCGACACCAGGGAAATCCGGCCATGAATGCGGCGCGTTGCGAACATCAAATTCTCCAAGGGGACTGCATAGCGGTCATGCCGGGCATTGGGGTCGGAGGAAATATGCCTGATGCTCTGTTCACCGCAAGCTTTCAGGCAGCTCGCCGCGCAAGCGCGTGGGCCGCCTCGTCCATCAGCTGCGCGATGATCTCCGCGACCGGCTCTTCCCTGGTCACCATGCCGACCGATTGCCCGGCCATCAGCGACCCGCCCTCGACATCGCCGTCGATCACCGCGCGACGCAGGGCGCCGGCCCAATAATGTTCGATCTGGAGCTGCGCTTCCATCATGTCGACCGCACCACTGTCCAGCAGGTTGGCGACCTCACGCTGCTTGGCGGTGAAATTTTCCGTGCCGGCATTTTTGAGCGCGCGCACGGGGATGACCGGCAGGCGCGGGTCGATCTGCACGCTGGCGATGGCGTCGCGGGCGGAAGCGCGGAAGAACGCCTTTTTGAAATTGGCATGGGCGATGCTCTCGCTCGCGCAGGCGAAGCGGGTGCCAAGCTGCACGCCGGCCGCGCCCATTTCCAGATAGGCGGCGATCGCTTCGCCCCGGCCAATACCGCCTGCGACGAATACCGGCACCTGGCTCGCCATGTCGGGCAGGATTTCCTGGGCCAGCACGCTGGTTGCGACCGGGCCGATATGGCCGCCCGCCTCCATCCCCTCGACCACCAGCGCGTCGACGCCCGAACGCACCAGCTTCTTGGCGAGGCTGAGCGCCGGAGCGAAACAGATCAGCTTCGCGCCCTTCTGCTTGATCGCGTCGATACTGCCCTTGGGCGGCAGGCCGCCGGCCAGCACGACATGGCCGACATCATGCCGCGCGCAAACGTCGATCAGATCGAACAATTGCGGGTGCATGGTGATGAGGTTCACGCCGAAGGGCCTGGTCGTCAGCGCCTTGGTGGCGGCGATTTCCGCATCCAGCAGTTCAGGCGTCATCGCGCCGCACGCGATCACGCCAAAGCCGCCCGCGTTCGAAATGGCCGATACCAGATGGCGCTCGCTGACCCAGCTCATCGCCCCGCACAGGATCGCGGTGTCGCAGCCGAGAAATTCGGTGCCGCGAGCCATGAGGGAAAGGAGTTTGGCGTTGGTCATATCTGCTTCTTCTTGTCGTCATCCCCGCGCGGGCAGGGATCCACCTCCCGACATTTCGGCCGGGGATGGTGTGTGAGATGGATACCCGCCTTCGCGGGAATGACGCGCTTAGTAAAGAGGGAAGGTCAAGCCGCCGGCGCGTCGAGGCCATAGGCGGTGTGGAGAACACGCACGGCCAGTTCGGTCTCATCCTCGTCGATCAGCACGCTGACCTTGATCTCGCTGGTGGATATCGCCTCGATATTGATGCCGCGATCGGCCAGCGTCTTGAACATGGTGGCGGCCACGCCCGCATGGCTGCGCATACCCACGCCAACGACGCTTATCTTGGCGACTTCCGTATCGGTGATGATGCGGCGGAAACCGATTTCCTCCTTGTTCGCCTCCAATATATCGACGCTGCGGGCCAGGTCCGCGCGCGGCACGGTGAAGGTGACGTCGGTTTCCTCATTTTCCTTGGAATCATTCTGGATGATCATGTCGACGTTGATCGCCGCGTCGGCCAGCGGGGTGAAGATGCTGGCGACCGCGCCGGGCTTGTCGGGGACGCGGGTGACGATGATCTTCGCCTCATTCTTGTCATGGGCGATGCCGGTGATGAGTTGACGTTCCATCTTCGTTTCCTTGAGCTTGGCTTCCAGTTCCTCGTCGCTCACGATCAGCGTGCCGGGGAGGTCGTCCTGGGTGGGATCATCGAAGGAAGAGAGAACCTGCACGACGACGCCTTCCTTCATGGCGAGGCCGACGGAACGGGTCTGGAGCACCTTAGCGCCGACCGAGGCCAGTTCCAGCATCTCCTCATAGGTGACGAGGTCGAGCTTGCGCGCCCGCGCCACGATGCGCGGGTCGGTGGTATAGACGCCATCGACGTCGGTATAGATGTCGCAGCGATCCGCCTCGATCGCGGCGGCCACCGCCACCGCCGACGTGTCTGAACCGCCACGCCCTAGCGTCGATATGCGCTGATCCTCCATCATCCCCTGGAAACCGGGGATTACGGCGACCTGGCCCGATTGTATGGCGGCGACCAGCGCGTCCGTCTCGATCGTCGAAATGCGCGCCTTGGCATGAGCCTCGATCGTGCGGATCGGAAGCTGCCAGCCGAGCCAACTGCGCGCGTCCACGCCCATGGCCTTGAGCGTCATGGCGAGCAGGCCGCTCGTCACCTGTTCGCCCGACGCGACGACGACATCATATTCGGCCGGATCATAGAGCGGCGAGGCTTCCTTGCAGAAACCGACCAGCCGGTCGGTATCGCCCGCCATCGCGGACACGACGACGGCGACCTCATGGCCCTGCTCCACGACATGCCTGACTCGCGCGGCGACGCTGCGAATCCGCTCCATCCCCGCCATGGAGGTGCCGCCGAATTTCATCACGATGCGCGCCATTTGCTTGTCGAGCCTGTCCGTTATTGTGAAACAAAATGTCCCAAAGGGGGCAAAACGGCGCTCCTATTAGCAGTAGGGGCGGATATGGCAAGCAATCCCATGGCCCCTCGGAACAAGCGGCCGCCCCGATCTTTCCCTTTCTTACTAGGATAGGAGGACAGGATGGACGGAAGCATCTGGAGCCTGGCCATTGTCGGCGGGCCGATCCTGCTGGGGCTGGTGCTGATCTTCGTGATCGTGGGCAACCGGCGACGCAGGAATCCGCGCGACGTCGCCCGGACCGAACAGGCGACCAAAGACCTGTATCGGAAGATGGACGCGGATGACAAGGCAAGCGGCAGCGGCTGACCCCGGCATCCGGGGCGGAGCCATTTGCCTGCGCCTCGTCTGCTGCTAGAAGCATCTGGTCCACAGACGAAGGTGACCATGGCCCATATCGCCCCCGCAACGATCGACCCGAAGGAAGCCGCGCATTTCGGCGCCATGGCCGCCGACTGGTGGAACCCTGCCGGTTCCAGCGCGATGTTGCACAAGCTCAACCCCGTGCGGTTGCGCTATATCCGCGCCGCGATCGATGGCCACTGGCCGGGTCGGGAACAGGCGTTCCGGCCGCTGGCGGACAAGCGCGCATTGGACGTGGGCTGCGGCGCGGGGCTGCTGGCCGAACCGCTGGCGCGAATGGGCGCATCGGTCACCGGTCTGGACGCCGCGCCCGAAAATATCGCCGCCGCCAACGCGCATGCACAGGGGCAGGGTCTGGCCATCGACTATCGCGCGACGCCGGTGGAAGAATTGGCGGAGGGCGGATTCGACCTCGTCACCTCGATGGAAGTGATCGAACATGTCGCCGATCCCGCCGCCTTCGTCGCCGCGCTGGCGCGCAAGCTGGCGCCCGAGGGGCTGATGATCCTGTCCACCCCCAACCGCACCCCCCTTTCCCGCCTGGCGATGATCACAATCGGTGAGAGCGTCGGCGGCATTCCCAAGGGGACGCATGACTGGGGCAAATTCCTGAAACCCGACGAACTGACCGCCCTGCTTGAGCAGACTGGACTGAACGTGACCGACAGCAGCGGCCTGAGCTTCGACCCCGCGCGCGGCTTTGCCCTGTCGGCAAATCAGGCGATCAACTATCTACTGACGGCGCGCCACAAGCGCTGACTTTGCCTGCGGGGGGTAGGGGAACTTGACGAGGGTCGAACGGTGCTACCGCTAGAATCGACACCGGCGCGAAACCGCAATGGGCTGACAGCTTTGAGTGGTAAGCGGAATGACTGTTATTGAAGCCACAATTTAGAACTTTGCCATAGACGGATGTGCCTTGCCAATTCATGCTGTGCGGCTGAAATGAAGATACTAAACATGTCCAGCGATACCGTAACAAGGTTAACGGCAATTGGGCTTCTGCTTCTGCTTTTCGGGCTAACGATCGGTGCGTTCTTTTGGATGACCGCTGTGCCGGGGCAATCGCATCTTGGTCCCTTGCCCCCCCTGACATCGGCGCAATCGCGTTTGACTGAGACACTGAAGGTAGATGTAACAGCCATCGCTAGTAGACCGCACAATGTGCAATATCCAAGAGCATTGGAAGCTGTTGCCCAGCATATCGAACAAGAACTGGAGGCGGTTGGCTATGCCGTTCAGCGTCACCCCTATGAGGCAAGTGGACGTCCGGTGCGGAACATCGAAGTGGTCATCCAGCCGACATCGACAAATGTCAAAACTTTGATTGTCGGCGCGCACTACGACAGCGCAGGGGATGCGCCCGGTGCAAACGACAATGGTTCAGGTGCAGCGGCTTTGTTAGCGCTCGCTAGGCGTATGACCGACCTGCGCGGTAGAGCGGCAATCAGAATACGGTTGGTCTTTTTTGTTAACGAAGAGCCGCCATTTTTCCAAACGACGAAGATGGGAAGTGCTGTCTATGCAAAGCGACTTCGCCAGTCCGGCGAAGATGTCTTGGGAATGATTTCATTGGAAACATTGGGCTACTACAGCGACCAAGCCGGAAGCCAGCACTACCCGTTCCCGCTTGGACTTCGTTATCCCGGCACAGGAAATTTCGTGGCGTTCGTCGGTATGCTTCCGTCGCGGTCATTTGTCCGCCAAACCGTCGAAGCATTTCGAAAGGAAGCTCGCTTCCCCAGCGTTGGTGGCGTCGCGCCGGGCGCACTTCAAGGCATCGGTTGGTCCGATCACTGGTCGTTCGCTAACGAAGGCTTTCCCGCGCTCATGGTTACAGACACCGCCCCATTCCGCTATCCCTATTACCACACCACACGGGACACTCCCGACAAGGTTAACTATCAGCGGTTGGCCCGCGTCGTGTCTGGACTAGAGGCGGTAATACGTCACTGGCCAAGTTGACCGTCACAATAGGGCGTTGCAGCCGTTGCTAGTTTGAGCGCTGGAGGGTGAAGCGGCCTTGCATATCAAAAAGATGGCGTAGCGGCGAATGTCCACAATTGGGCGCGAGCACTTTTCTGCAGAACGGCACAACTGGGTCGCTAGCGGCTGTTCAATATTCTCAACGTCGTGCCAGCGCAGGCTGGCATCTCAGGCAGAGACGCGCAGGAGCAGGGGTAGCAGCTTTCCAGCGCCACCCGCTTCGCCTTAGACCCCAGCCTTCGCTGGGGTGACAAAAGTGGGGATGGCCGCAATCAAGCAACCTCGTCCACGGCTCTACAGTCCGCTTCTGGTCGCAAGTCATCGGTCGGACGGCGCCCGCCCAGTGCGCGCACGCCTCTCCTCCGGCTTACTCCGCTTCTTCGACCGGCGCGGCGGGGCCGTTCTTGAGGATCGATTCGATCGCGTTTCGCGCATTGGCTCTGGAACTGTAACCCTCGGTCCAGAAAATGACCTCGGCATTATATTTGAACTTGGCGACAAACTCGCCGGCCTTGTTCTTCTCGATCACGAACTTGTGAGCCACGAGCCTGCCTCCTGCTTTGTTGCGCTACCGAAATCGTCCCGGACCATAGGCAGCGGCGTCAATATTGGCAACCGCTTCGGGGACGGGCGATCGGGTCAGCAGGGCATGACCCAGCAAAGCGGCGGCCGGCGCGGTCTGGATGCCAAAGCCCCCCTGCCCCGCGAACCAGAAAAAACGCGGCATGGCCGGCTCGAAGCCAAAGACAGGCGCGCGGTCCGGCGCGAAGCTGCGCAGCCCCGCCCATTTATGCTCGACCCGCTCGACCGGCCAGTCCACCGCCGCCTCGAACCGCGCAATCGCCTGCGCCACCGCCAGTTCCTCCGGCGCGGCGTCGCAGGGCGGGGACGGCACCTCGTCATGGGGGGTCAGCCAGACGCGCCCCGGCCCCTCGGGCTTGAAATAAAAGCCCGCGCGCAGGTCCATCACCAGCGGCAAGTCGGGGGACGGCATGGCCGGCACCTGCAACTGCACCACCGTCCGGCGCAGCGGCATGATGCCCACCGGCGCGACGCCACTGCGCCGCGCGACCTCGTCCGCCCAGGCGCCCGCGGCATTGACCAGCAGGCCGCAGTCGACCGGCCCGTCCGATGTTTCGATCCGCCAGCCGCCCGCTTGCGCCTGCGCCGCCAGCAATGTCGTGCCCAGCCGGATTTCGCCGCCAGCCCGCGCAAAGCGACGCAGATAGGCCTGGTGCAACGCCGCGACGTCGATGTCGCGGCAACTCGCCTCCAGCACGCCCAGCGTCCAATCCGGGCGCAGGCCGGGCACCAGCGGCGCGGGATCGACCGGTTGAAGCGTCACCTTTCCGGCAAATTGCGCCAGCAGCGCGTCGCGCAGCGGCGCGTCCCCCGCCCGCCCGATATGCAGCGTCCGGCGCGGCGACAGGAAGCTGCGATCATGAAAGTCAGGGTCCGGCGTCGCCAGCAGCGGCCCCGACGCCGTGGTCAGCGGCTGCACCACCGGCCCGCCATAGGTTTCCTCCCAGAAGGCGACCGACCGGCCGGTGGCGTGATAGCCCGCCCGCTCTTCCATCTCCAGGATCAGCACCCGCGCCTGCCCCGCCAGTTGCGCACCCAGGCTCGCGCCGGCCATGCCGCCGCCTGCAATCACGATGTCGAAGGCTGTCAAATCGCGGTCTCGTCCAGAAAGGCGTCGACCCGGCCGAACGCATCGAGCCGGACCGGATCGCGCTCGCGCAATATCTCGTGCGCGGCTTCGCGGCCATAGACGTGGAGACGCGCCTTGGGAATATGCGCCGCGATCCGGCGAATCGCGGGCGTGGAGACAAGTTGATCCGCCTCGGCCGCCAGGATCAGCACGGGGCATTGGATTTTCGCCACGCCCTCCCCTTGCTCGAGGGCGCGAGTCGATTCGAGCGCCTGCGCCACCCAGTTCCAGCTGGGCGGGCCGATCGCGATCGACCGGTCATGGTCCCGCCACCAGATTTCGTCGGCATAGCGTTCGGGATCATGGGTCAGGCGCTTCTGCCGCATCCGCCGCTGCCGCTCCGACTCCTCCTTCTGGGTCCAGGCGCGCTTCTCGCCCAGGCCGCGCCACAGCATCATGCGCGTCATCGCCACCGCCAGCCAGCGCGGCAACGGCGCGGTATGCACCCCCAGCATCGGCGCGATCAGCACCGCGGCGTCGGGGGGCGCCATGCCTTCGGCCAGCGCGCGCAGCAACATATGCCCGCCCATCGAATGGCCCAGCATCACGGTCGGCCCCTCGCCCTGCGCGCGCCAGTCCTGCGCGAAGGCGTTGAGATCGGAGACATAATCGGCGAAATCGGGAATATGGCCGCATAGCGCATCGTCGGTCAGCCGGCCCGAGCCGCCCTGCCCGCGCCAGTCGAAGCTGGTCACCGCCCAGCCGCGCCGCGCCATATGGTCGATCACCTCGAGATATTTCTCGATCATGTCGCCCCGGCCGTTGATGATCAGCATCCGGCCGCGCGTGCCTTCGCCCAACCGATAGCGGCGGATCGGCCAGCCATCGCGCGCCCGCCAGACATCCAGCCGTCCGCCCTTTGGCCAGGCCCGCCGGTCAAAAGGCGCGGAAGAAGGGAAGAAGGGCGAATCCATGCACCCCATGGTTACGGTTTGGTAAGCCATATGGTCTAGGAAATACTGCTCATGTTGGGGGAATATTTCCGCTTGGCGCTGATGGTCGCCCTGGGTGTGCTGCTGATTGCGGCGGCCATCACCGATCTGCGGTCGCGCGTCATTTGCAACCGGCTCAATCTGGCGGTGGCGCTGCTTGCGCCGCTCTGGTGGCTGGCCTGTGGGCTGGAACCGTGGCCGGGCATGGCGGCGCAGTTGCTGGTCGGCGCCCTGGTCTTCATCCTGTTCACCGGCCTGTTCGCGCTGGGCATGATGGGCGGGGGCGATGTCAAGCTGCTGGGGGCGCTGGCGCTCTGGTTCCCCTGGCAGGCGGTGCTGACGCTGATCATGCTGATGGCGCTGCTGGGCGGGGCGGTGACGCTGGTCACGCTGATTCATCATCGGATCGCGCAAAAGCCGGGCCAACCCGAGATTCCTTATGGCGTCGCCATTTCCATTGCAGCCCTTTGGGTACTTGGCGAACGATATTTTAACCAATTTGCGTGATGACTGGTCGATGGGGGCCGATTACCCGCTCTAGGGAGGCGAATTTCGTCATGGATGCCAAGAAGATCGTGCTGCTGGTGGGCGCGCTGATCATAGCCGTTACTACCGCGCTGCTCGCACGCAGCATGTTGAGTTCGTCGTCGGCCCCCAGGGTCAACGCCGCGAACATGCCGGTAGAGGCCGACCAGCCGCATGTGCTGGTCGCGGTCAAAGCGCTGCCGGTGGGGACCATACTCGACGCGGAAAGCTTCCGCTTTCAGCCCTGGCCCAAGGATCTGGTCGAACAGGCCTATTATCTGAAGGGACAGGCCGATCCGGCCAAGCTGGCGGGCAGCGTCGTGCGCACCGCCATCACCGTTGGCCAGCCGCTGACCCAGGGCGCCCTGGTAAAGCCGGGCGATCGCGGCTTCCTGGCCGCCGCGCTGGCGCCGGGGATGCGCGCCGTCACGGTGCCGGTGTCGGCCCAGACCTCGGTCGCGGGCTTCGTCTTTCCCGGCGACCGCATCGACCTGGTCCTGACGCAGAGCGTGCCGGGCGGTGGCGATGGCGAACCGCTCAAGGTGTCCGAAACGATCCTGCGCAACCTGCGCGTGCTGGCGACCGACCAGCGGATGGACGCGATGGGGCCTGACGGCAAGCCCGTCGTGCAGACCTATTCCAACGTCACGATCGAAGTGACGCCCAAGATCGCCGAGAAGATCGCGGTGGCGCAGACCATCGGTTCGCTGTCCATGTCGCTGCGGTCGATGGCGGATACGCCTTCTGATCTGGATGCGGCGATTGCGGGCGCCGACATCGACCTGCCCGACAGCGCCAATCCGGGCGCGGAAAAGGCGATCCTCACCAAGCTTGCGGCACGGCCGGTCGAGCGGGGATCGACCTACTCCACCGGCGCCGACGTGTCGCGTTATCAGCGCAGCTCGGTTCCGGCCAAGGCCGAAGCGCCCGTGCCGCCGATGCTGGCCGCCAATGGCGCGCCGGTCGGCACCGTCGCCTTCAAGGGGCCGACGATCCGCGTGGCGCGCGGCACGAACGTGACCGAAGTTCCGGTCGGGGGGAAGTAAGATGAAGCCCATGCACAAGCTCGCCGGTCCCGCGATCGCGATCGGCCTGGCGGTGGCCGGCGCCGCTGCGCCGACCACGGCGCTCAACGCGGCCATCTCCAGCGCGCAGGACAATGCGATCCTGCTGTCGGTAGGCGGCAGCCGGGTGGTCAACCTGCCGGCCAAGATGTCGGACGTGGTGATCGCCGATCCCGAAGTGGTCGATGTTCATGTCCGCTCGCAGAACCAGCTCTACCTGATCGCCAAGAAGGCCGGCGAGACCACCGTCTTCGCCACCGCGTCCAATGGCAAGGTGCTGTTTTCGGGCACGGTGCGCGTCGGCAACAACATCACCAGCATCGACGACATGCTGCGCCTGGCCATGCCCGGCGCGAAGATCGCGGTGAACACCATGAACGGCATGGTGCTGCTGACCGGCACCATCCAGGCGCCCGAAGACGCGGCGGAGGCCGAACGGCTGACGCAGGCTTTCGTGGGCAAGGATGTAACGGTGGTCAGCCGCCTGCGCATGGCGACACCGTTGCAGGTAATGCTCCAGGTCAAGATTTCCGAAGTCGCCAAGGATGTCGGCCACAAGATCGGAACCAATTTCGCCAGCATCGACAGCAGCGGCGGCAAGGTCGCGGGCAATGTCGGCGGCGGGTTGCGCAACTTCGCCAGCTACACGCGCGGCGACGGCAGCACGCCGGGCTATTGGACCTTCAACAACCCGAGCGACGGCGCCTACAGCCTGGGCGGGGTCGCCCGCATCCTGGGCATGGACATTGCCGGCGCGCTGGACCTGGCCGAATCGAGCGGTCTCGCCTCCACCCTGGCGCAGCCGAACCTTACCGCCTTGTCGGGCGAGACGGCCAGCTTCCTGGCGGGCGGCGAATATCCCTATACGGTCAGCAACGGCTTGCAGGGCAACAGCATCGAATTCAAGCAATATGGCGTGCAGCTCGCCTTCACGCCGACGGTGCTGGCCGACGGCCGCATCTCGCTGCGGGTCCGGCCGACCGTGTCCAGCCTCGACTTCTCGATCAACGCCAATGTGCCCGCGCTCAAAAGCCGCACCGCCGAAACCACGGTGGAGCTGGGATCGGGCCAGGCCTTCATGATCGCGGGCCTGCTCAACAATGAAACGTCGAACAATGTGAACAAGCTGCCGGGCCTGGGCAATCTGCCGATCCTGGGCAGCCTGTTCAAGTCGCGCCAGTTCCAGCGCAACGAGACCGAACTGGTCATCGTCGTCACGCCCTATCTGGTGAAGCCGATGAATGCGTCGGACGTGCGGTTGCCGACAGACGGCTTCCGCAACGCCGATCTGGGCGAAGGGCTGTTCCTGCAACGCAGCCATAGCGGGACGAGCGGCGCGCAGCGCCCGATGCCCAGCCGCGCACCCGGCGCGCCCATGCCCACACCCGGACCCGAGGCCGCGGCCACGGCGCCACCCTCGCTTGCCCGCAAGGACGGCGATGCCGCGCCCGGCTTCAGCTTCTGACGGAAGGACCAAGATGATGACCTCTCTGTCCCTTAAAACCCTGAGCGCGCTGGCCGTGCTGGCGATGCCGCTGGCGGCCTGCACGTCCGACAGCCTCAATCGCGGCGTCGAATCGGTGCATCAGCCGGTGGTCAGCCACGCCGCCTACACGTTCGACGTGCAGGCCGGCCCCGGCGGCACGCTGGCCCCGGCCGAAGCGGCGCGCCTCAACGACTGGTTCGTTTCCATCGGCCTTGGCTATGGCGACCAGGTGGCGATCGTGTCCGACGGTTATTACGGCCCCGCTTTGCGTGAGGGCATCGCCAATGTCGTGGCGCGCCACGGCCTGCTGGTGGGCGACGACAGTTCGTCGGTCGCCGGTCCGGCGCCGCAGGGCAGCGTGCGGCTGGTCGTGCGCCGCTCCACCGCCAGCGTGCCCGGCTGCCCCGACTGGAGCGCCAAGCAGGAAAGCGAAATGACGCTCGGCACTTCTTCCAATTTCGGCTGCGGCGTGAACAGCAACCTTGCCGCCATGGTCGCCAATCCCGAGGATCTGGTGCGCGGCCAGAGCAGCGACAGCGACCTGCGCACCGCCACGTCGAACCGCGCCATTTCCACCTATCGCGACAAGGCGCCGACCGGGGCGGGCGAACTCAAGCAGCTACAGGCGGGAGGCCAGGAGTAACATGAACGCACCTTGGAAACCGGGCGGCGGCCTGCGCGATCCGTTTCACGCTTTCGTCTGCGACGATCATAGTTTCGACCTGCTGCGCGCAGTCGCGGCCGAACTGGGCTGGGCACCTGAAAAAGTGAACAAGGGCGGGATGCGCAACGCGGTTCAGACCCTGTCGATCAGCGCCAGTCCGCAGATCCTGTTCGTCGACATGTCCGAAAGCGGCGATCCGCTCAACGACATCAACAGCCTGGCCGAAGTCTGCGAGCCCGGCACGGTGGTGATCGCGGCGGGGCAGGTCAATGACGTGCGCCTCTATCGCGATCTGGTCGCCAGCGGCATCCAGGATTATCTGCTCAAGCCCTTTGGCGCCGACCAGTTGCGTGACGCGCTGGCCCAGGCCCAGGCCGTGTTCATGGCGCCGCGCGATGCCGGTCCCGAACGGCCGCACTGCACCATGGCGGTGATCGGCACGCGCGGGGGCGTCGGCGCGTCCAGCATCGCGACGTCGCTCGCATGGATGCTGTCCGACAAGAAGAAACGCTCCACCGCGCTGCTCGACCTCGATGTCCATTTCGGCACCAATGCGCTGGCGCTGGACCTGGAGCCGGGCCGCGGCCTGACCGACGCGATCGAAAATCCCAGCCGCATCGACGGCCTGTTCATCGAACGCGCGATGGTGCGGGCGAGCGACACGCTGGCGATCCTGTCGGCCGAAGCGCCGATCAGCCAGCCGATGCTGACCGACGGCGGCGCCTTCTATCAGTTGATGGAAGAGTTCCGCCTCGCCTTCGAATGCAGCGTCATCGACCTGCCGCGCAACATGCTGATCCAGCATCCGCACCTGATGAGCGACGTGAATGTCGCGATGGTGGTGACCGAACTCACGCTGGCCGCGGCGCGCGATACGATCCGCATCCTGTCCTGGCTCAAGACCAATGCGCCCCAGGCGCGGGTGATCGTCGTCGCCAACAAGGTGCAGCCCGGTTCGCCGGAAATCAGCCGCAAGGATTTCGAACAGTCGATCGAGCGGAAGGTGGACGTGCTGCTGCCCTATGATGTGCGCGTTGCATCGCAGGCGGCCAAGTTAGGCAAGACGCTGGCCGAAACCGCCAAGGGCAGCAAGATCGGCGCGGCCTGCACCGCGTTGCTGGCCGAAGCGCTGGGCGCCGCGGAAGAGGACGGCGCAGTGAATGTCAAAGCGGGCGGCAAGGGCGATTCCCTGCTCAGCAAGATCGACCTCAAGGGCATGTTGTCTTCGCGCCGCAAGGACAAGGTCGCGAACGAAGGTTGAAGGACGCGCCGCCCGGACGGGCGGCCGATGAAGGACAGGCGTGAACATGGACGGCAATGTCATCTTGATCGCAGTGCTGCTGACGACCCTGCTGGGCCTGCTCGTCGCCGCCTTCGCCGGTCCTTCGCCCGAGCGCGCGCGCAAGCGCCGCGTCGCGCTGATCCGCGGCCGCCACAGCGAGTCGGCGGAGGCTCTGCTGGAAGCGCGGATGCGCAAGGTCATTTCCAACCGGCCGACCGGAAATGAAGCCAAGATACTGGTCTCGCTGATCCCGAACCCGGATAACCTGGCCAAACGCATCCGGATGACCGGCAGGAAATGGACGCTCAGCCAGTATATGACCGCTTGTGCGGTGACCTTCCTGCTCATCGCCGCCTTCCTGATGCTGCGCGGTTTTCCCTTTCTGTTCGCGATGATGATCGGCCTGGCCGCTGGCCTCGGCCTGCCGCACTGGTGGATCGGGCGCCTCATCAACAAGCGGATCAACCAGTTCAACGCCAAATTTCCCGACGCGCTCGAACTGCTGACGCGCGGCCTGCGTTCGGGCCTGCCGATCGCCGAAACGCTGGGCGTGGTGTCGAACGAAATTCCCGGCCCCGTGGGCGAGGAGTTCAAGCTGATCACCGAACGCATCAAGATTGGCCGCACGATGGAGCAGGCGTTGCAGGAAACCGCCGATCGCCTGGGCACGCCGGAATTCCAGTTCTTCGTCATCACCCTGGCGATCCAGCGGGAAACCGGCGGCAACCTGGCCGAAACCCTGTCGAACCTCGCCACCGTGCTGCGTCAACGCGCGCAGATGAAGCTGAAAATCCGGGCCATGTCGTCGGAATCGAAAGCGTCGGCCTATATCATCGGCGCGCTGCCGTTCCTGGTGTTCGGCATGATCTGCTACATCAACTTCAACTATATGAAGCCCTTCTTCACGCCCGACCCGGTCGGCCTGTTCGGCCTGGGCACGATGCAGGTCGTGGGCATCGGGGGCATGTGCTGGATGGCCATTGGCGCGTTCATCATGGCCCAGATGGTCAATTTCGAGATTTGACAAGGGAGCGATAGGACCATGGACGCCCCCACCCCCGCCGGCACCCTGTTCGGCATGACCGGCACCGATTTCGGCACCTTGCTCGCAGGGCTGGCGACGCTCGCCGTGCTGTTCGCCCTATATGCGGTGATGACGGTGCGCGACCCGATGGCCAAGCGGGTCAAGGCGCTGAACGAACGGCGCGAGCAGCTCAAGGCCGGCATCACCGCATCGACCGCCAAGCGCCGAGCGAAGCTGGTGCACAAAAACCAGACGACCGACCAGATGCGGTCCTTTCTCTCCAGCCTCAAAGTGTTGCAGGACGACCAGCTCAAGGACGCGCAGATCCGCCTGGCGCAGGCCGGCATCCGGTCCAAGGATCTGGCCGTCGCGGTCATTTTCGGCCGCATGATCCTGCCGATCGTCATCGGCGGCCTGGCCGCGATCCTGCTCTACGGCGTGGGCATCCAGCCCGAATGGGGGCCGATCAAGCGCTTCTTCGCCTTCGCCGTCGCGCTCCTTCTCGCCTACAAGGCGCCCGATCTCTACATCAACAACAAGGTGCAGAAGCGGTCGGCCGCGATCCGCAAGGGGCTGCCCGACGCGCTCGATCTGCTGGTCATCTGCGCCGAGGCGGGCCTGACCGTCGATGCGGCCTTCAACCGGGTCGCGCGCGAACTGGGCAAGGCCTATCCCGAACTGGGCGACGAGTTCCAGCTTACCGCGATCGAATTGAGCTTCCTGACCGAACGGCGCATGGCTTTCGAAAATCTCGCCACCCGTGTGAAGCTGGACGCGGTCAAGGGCGTGGTCACGACCATGATCCAGACCGAGAAATATGGCACGCCCCTCGCCAGCGCGCTGCGTGTGCTGTCGGCCGAATTCCGCCATGAACGGATGATGCGCGCGGAGGAAAAGGCCGCGCGCCTGCCCGCGATCATGACGGTGCCGCTAATCCTCTTCATCCTGCCGACCCTGTTCGTCGTCATCCTGGGTCCGGCCGCCTGCTCGATCAGCGAGGCATTCTGAAAAAGGCGGACGTCGTCGGGACGCTTGCCGTAGCGTCCCGGCCGCCCCGCCCCGCCCAGCGCGACAAAGCGCTGGAACCCGATGACCTCCTTCGCTATTTTCCGCTAACGTAAAAGGAAAGAAGAGAGGATCGCATGACCATCATTCGCACCATCGGCCTTGCCGCCGTCGCCGTCAGCGCCCTGGTTGCCCTGCCCGCCCAGGCGGCGCAGCCGGTCACGGGCCGCTGGGCCACCGTCGATGGCAAGGCGATCGTCAATATCGCGCCCTGCGGCAAGCAACTGTGCGGCAGAATCGAAAAGATCGTGAAGCCCACGCCCGGCCGACCGCATACCGACATCAAGAACCCGGACCCCACGCTCCGCTCCAGGCCGCTGGTCGGTCTGGCGCTGCTGTCGGATTTTTCCGACGCCGGTGACATCTGGAAGGGCACGATCTACGACCCCGAAAGCGGCAAGAGCTACAACAGCAAGGTCAGCCGCAACGGCGATGGCACGTTGAAGGTGCAGGGCTGCATCGCCTTTTTCTGCAAGACACAGACCTGGACCCCGGTGCGCTAGAGCAAGACGAATAGTACATCGTCATTGCGAGCGCTGCGCTCGCAATGACGATGTGCGGGGCCGGGCCAACGACCGGCTCAACCGAGGATGAAGTCCACCCCGGCCTGCGCGTGGATGCTCGTGCAATCATAGATGGGCAGCACATTGGCCTTCACATCGACGATCATCTCCAATTCGGTGCAGGCCAGCACCACCGCCTGCACATCCTGCTTGGCGATGTCGGTCAGTTCGGATTTCATAAAACGCTGCGAATCGCGGCTGACCTTGCCCACCGTCAGTTCCTCGTAGAAAATCCGGTCGATCCGTTCGGCCAGCGCCATGTCGGGCGGCAGCAGCGATACGCCGTGCGCCACCAGTCGCTGGCGGTAGAATTTCTCGGTCATGACCCGGCGCGTGCCCACCAGTGCCGCTTTTTCCACCCCGTCGGCCTGCATCACCCGGCCGACCTGTTCCGCTATGTGCAGGATGGGGATGTCGACGGCCTGCTGCACCCGGTCATAGACGCGATGCATTGAATTGGCGCAGATGAGCAGCGATCCCGCGCCCGCTGTCTCCAGCCGTCGCGCCGCGTCGATCAACTGGATCGCCGCGCAATCCCAGTCATCGTCCGTCACGCAGTCGGTGACGGCAGCGAAGTCGAGGCTTTCGATCAGCAGGGGCGCGCTGTGCTGACCACCCAAGGCGCGATGAACCGCCTTGTTGATAATCTCATAATAGCGGGCGGTGGAGGTCCAACTGAGACCACCGATCAGGCCGAGTTTCTGCATGATGTCCGTCTTGTCCCCCAAAGCCATGGCGATTGCCGGATGCGTTCCGGCCCTGTCCCTTGTCCAAGGGCTAGAGGAAGGTTCGTGCTCGCGTCAAAGCCTAATCACGCCGCGCAAACGCCAACCTAGCGCCCAGCGTCAGGCCCGCCGCCCCGACGATCGCGCCTGCGGTCATCAGCCCGCCTTCACCGAGCAGCGCGCCCAGCGCCGCCGCGCCGCCGCCGGCCAGGCCGCTCAGGGTGGCGAGCAGGGCCGGCATGGCCGGTGCGCCGCCCGCCGACGTGCGACCGATCAGCGCCCGGCAGGCCAGCAACGCCCCCGCGACGATCACGCCCCCCAGGATCAACGCCAGCCCCGCAAGAAGGCGGCTCGTCACCGTCAGGTCCGCGTCCCCCGGCGCCAGCACATCGAACGCCACCGGGTTGCGACAGATGCCCAGCGCCGTCAGCAGCAGCGCCAGGCCGCCCAGCGCCTGCAACCCGGCCAGGATCGGCAGCATCGCGCCCAAAGCCGTGTGGCGCACCAGCAAATAACCGATACCGCCGCCGACGGTGATCGCCCCCAATATCTCGGGCAGGCTCACCACATCATGGGTATAGAGCGTCACGCCCACCGCGAGCGCCACGCCCGCCATCCCCATGCGCCCGGACCGGCGCGCGGAGCCAAGATCGAACCAGCCGCGCAAAGCGAGCAGGAAGAGCAGCGTCGCCGCCAGCCAGGCCAGCATCACCACGGGGGAAGATGTCACGCCGAATCATCCTGCGACCCGGCCAGCAACCGTTCGACGATGCCGAAACTTCCGACCAGCCCGATGCCGGCCAGCACCACCGCCAGCAGGCCCGCAATCTTGCCGAAGGCGCCACCCGATTCCGCCGCGACGATCAGCGCGCCGACGATCAGGACCATCGACAAGGCGCCGACCAGCGCAACCAGCGGCACATGCAGACCGGGCGCGGAGGCGCGGACAAGATGGACAGCCACCAGGGCGGCGGACACCGCAATGACGATCAGCAGCGCCGAAGCGATCATGTCACGCGATCCGCGCGACCTTCAGGCCGGCGCGCAACGTTCAGCTGGCGATCAGCAACACGACGATCGCGGCGACGGCCACGCTTGCGATCGTGCCCCATTTCATCACGCCGACAAAGCCATGATAGGTCTCGTTCGCGCTCTTCATATTGCCGTCCGTCGCCATGCGGATTCCCCTTCCTGAAACCATTGTCGCCACCTCTTATCCTGTCGCCCCGCCACCCTCAACCCGCCGCCACGCAGAAAATCCCGTGCGGTTAAGCACGCCTTTACCGCTGGCCCTTACCCTCGGCCGCCTGTTCAAGACGAGGGGTTGGAATGGCGCGCGACGGCGTACCGATATTGATGCTGATCGACGATGAGCCGGCGCAGCGGCGGCTGGTGTCGGCGCTTGCGTCGCGTGCCGGCTGGCGCACCATCTTCGCAGCCGATGGCGAAGCCGCGATAGCGACGCTGGGAACGCAGGACGGGATGCAGCTCGACGCGGTCATCCTGGACCAGTGGAGCCCCGACTATGATCCTGCGAGCCTGATTCGCGACATCCACGCCCGTCGGCCGGCGCTACCCATATTGATTCTTACCGCACATAATAATGTCGCCGTCGCGGTGGAGGCGATGCGCGCGGGCGCGACCGATTATCTGTCAAAGCCGATCGCGCCCGAACGCCTGCTCGCCGCGCTCAACGCCACGCTGGCCGACGGCGCGGCCGCGGGCGAACTGCGCCCCCTGACCGAAAAGATCACCGCGCCCCTGTCCTTTGAAGATGTCGTGGGGTCCGCGCCGCAATTCCGCGCCGCGCTCGCCATCGCCGCCAAGGCCGCGCGCGCCCGCGTGCCGGTGCTGATCGAAGGCGAAAGCGGTGTCGGCAAGGACGTCATCGCCCGCGCCGTCCATACCGCATCGCCCCGCCACAAACAGGCGATGGTGACGGTCAATTGCGGCGCCATCCCGGCCAATCTGGTCGAATCGGAACTGTTCGGTCATGAAAGGGGCGCCTTCACCGGCGCGTTCGACCGGCATGTGGGCAAGTTCGTCGCGGCGGACATGGGCACCCTGTTCCTGGACGAGGTGAGCGAAATGCCGCTCGACGCGCAGGTCAAGCTGCTGCGCGTGCTCCAGGACGGCGAAGTCCAGCCGATCGGCGCGCGCCGCCCGGTCCATGTCGATGTCCGCGTGATCGCCGCGACCAACAAGCGGCTGATCGAGGAGATCGAGGCGGGCCGCTTTCGCGAGGATCTCTATTATCGCCTCAACGTCGTCCAGCTGACCGTGCCGCCGCTGCGCGAGCGCATGGGCGATATTCCCGCGCTTTGCCGCCATCTGCTGGCGCGAATCGCGATCCAGCCGGGGCTGCGCAGCCTGGGCCTGACCGATGACGCGCTTTCGCTGCTGATGCAGCATCCCTGGCCGGGCAATGTCCGCCAGCTCCAGAACGCGTTGTTCCGCGCCGCCGTCCTGTGCGAGGGCGATGCGCTGACCCCGCAGGATTTCCCGCAGATCACGGCACAGATCCGGGCCGGCGACCTGGCCGACCGGGTGGCGCCGCGCGTCCGTGCGATCAGCCAGCCGCATCGCGACGGCGCGGGCATCACCCTGTTCGAAGGCGACGGCCATGTCCGGCAGCTCGCCGAAATAGAGGCGGACGTCATCCGCCTTGCCATCGGCCATTATCGCGGGCGCATGACGGAGGTCGCCCGGCGCCTGGGAATCGGCCGCTCCACCCTGTATCGCAAGCTCGCCGAACTGGGGATCGACAGCGCGGCCTGAACCGACCGTCGCTTGCCGTGCGCTTGCGGCGTTGAAATCTCCGCGCGCCTATGCTTTGGAACGGAGCATGAAACACGCCCCGCTCGCCGCCTGCCTGCCTTTCCTGCTGCTCGTCGGATGCGGCCGCACCGAGCCGGTCGCCGACATGCCGACCCAGGAGGAGCTGGCTGCCGCCGCCAATGCCGCCGCTGCCGAGGCGATCGCCAACCAGCAGGCCGACGAAACGCCCGACAGCCGCAACTATGTGAACCTGGAACGGGGTTTTTCCGTGACGCTTCCCGAAGGCTGGATGATGGACAAGGGCGCGAGCAACGCTGACGGCATCGTCTATGAAGACCCCGGTGCGGGCGCGGACGTGCGCGTCTTCTGGCAAAAGAATGGCAAGGACCAGACGCTTCAGCAGACCGTCGAGTCGCTGAGCAGCAGCGCCGAGGGCGTGGATGGCGACTTTGTGGGCGACAATGAATATCGCGGCACCGCCAATGATGGCGAAGGCAATAATGTCGCGCTGCGCCTGCTCAAACAATCCGACGGATCGATCGTCACCGCGACCTTCGTCTATCCCGAAATGCTGAGCGAGCAATATCAGGGCATCGCCGAAAAGCTGCTCGACAGCCTGCGGGTCTTTGCGCCCCGGCAGGAAATAGAGGGCAATGCCGCGGCGCCCGCTCCCGCCGCCAACGCCGCGCAGCCCTGAGCCGGATCAGGGCGTCGCGCGCAGCGTCCGCGTTTCGACAAGCGTCCGGTCGCCCATGGTCAGGGTGCGGGTCTGGTCCTCCACCAGGCCGGTATGCGCCGAGAGCGTGTAACGCATCGTCACCTGCACGCCCTTGCCCGCCAGCTGCTCTTGCAGCGACAGGCGATCGCCTGCCCGCTCCCGCATCCGCAACAACCCCTCGACCGGGACGGGGCGGCCGAGCGGCGATCCCGCCACGGTCCTGACGCCGCGTCCCCCCGCGTCATCCTCCACCACATCGCCCGCAAATAGCAGCAGGGGCTGATATTCGCCCGCCAGCAGCGCCAGCCTGCCCTCCGCCGACAGGCCCGCAAACAGCGCCTTGACCGCCGAAGCCGCGCGATGGCGGGACGTGTCGGTCGCCGGTTCCGCCATCATGCGATCCAGCCCCTGCTCGATCGAAGCCCAGACCCTGTCGATGTCGTCCAGGCCGACGATCTTGCCATCGTCATCGATCCGGAACCGCATCTCCACCCCGACCAGGGGCGTCAGCGCCGCCCGGAAGGATTCGGCGGCCGCACCGGAAGCATCGCTGTCGACCGAACGGAGCACCGCCTGAAGGCTGTAGCCATCCGCCGCCCGCTCGAACTGCAACGTTCGGCGGGCGCTGAACCGGCTGTCCCGTCCCGCCACCGGCCGATGCTGGTCGATCTGATAGACGAGTTCCTGCCCCAGTGGCGGCGCGAAGGGGATGGCGATTTTTTCGGCGGCGGCCGGCTGCGCGACGAGCGCCAGCAGCAGCGGAACGATCCGGCGCATCACTGTGGCGGTTTCCGGCCTGGTCGTTCCGCGACGAACCTGACGCCGCCGCTCACAGGCGACGGCGTCCGATCGCATGGGCGGCCCATGCGGTCGACGCGACGACCAGCGCGCCCATCGCCTGGTGCAGCACCGCCAGCGGCAGCGCGATGCCGGAGAGGACAGTCGCGATACCCAGGATGATCTGCCCGCCCACCGCAGCGTTGAGCGCCACCGATGCGCCGGGTTGCCCCGCCTGCTTCGCCCGGCGCGCCAGCATCAGCAGCAGGATGGCGGCCACCCATGCCCACCAGCGATGGATGAAATGGACCAGATAGGGGTCGGAGGAGACGGTCGCCCAGAGCGACCCGGCCCAACTAATCCCCTCGGGCACCAGATGATCGTTCATCAACGGCCAGCTGTTCGACACATAGCCGGCATTCAATCCGGCGGTGAAGGCGCCGAACATCAACTGCACCAGCAAGGCGGCCAGCACGACCAGCGCAAAGGGACGCAGGCGCGCCGGCCGGGCGGCGGGATGGCGCGCCAGCGCCCGCAGGTCGAGCGCCGTCCAGATCAGGCCGCCCATGATGAACAGCGCGGTCAGCAGATGCACCGCCAGCCGATAATGGCTGACGTCGGTGCGCGCCGACAGGCCGGATTCCACCATCCACCAGCCGATCGCTCCCTGAAGCCCGCCGAGCGCCAGCAGCGCGATCAGGCGCCAGCCATAGCCGGCCGGAATCGCCTTTTTCCATGCGAACCAGAGCAAGGGCAGCGCGAAGGCGAGGCCGATCAGCCGGCCAAGCAGCCGATGCACCCATTCCCAGAAAAAGATGAACTGGAAATCGCCCAGGCTCATGCCCTGGTTGATCTCCCGATATTCGGGGATCTGCTGATAGAGGCGGAAGGCCTCCAGCCATTGTTCATGGGTCAGCGGCGGGATGGCGCCGGTGATCGGCTTCCATTGCGTGATCGACAGGCCCGATTCGGTGAGGCGCGTAATGCCGCCGACCACGACCATGCAGAAGACCAGCGCCGCCACCATGAGCAACCAGCGGGCCAGGGCGCGCGGCGCGGCGCTGACGGACGAGCGAAAGGCGGAGGCGGTCATTGTCCGTTCCATGCGCCCATGCCCTGCCCGTTTCAAGAGCGCAGACGCTGGACAAAAGGTCCGCTCTCCCCGCGACACGCGGTCACGCCTAGCCGCGAGCGCCCCGAATAGCGGCCATTATCCCGCCCGATTTTCACGCCGAACCGCTCATGCCGCCTTGAAATAGTATTTGTCTGAGTATATCGAGAAACCGAGCGCGCGAAACGCGCCCCCGTTTTTTTCGTCAGGATGCCCCATGAGCGATTCGCCCAAATCTGCCCCGAAGCTGCGCAGCCGCGCCTGGTTCGACAACCCCGACAATATCGACATGACCGCGCTGTATCTGGAGCGCTATCTGAATTTCGGCCTGAGCCTTGAGGAATTGCGCGGCGGCAAGCCGATCATCGGCATCGCCCAGACCGGCAGCGACCTGTCGCCCTGCAACCGCCATCACCTCGTGCTGGCGGAGCGGATGCGCGAAGGCATTCGCGAAATGGGCGGCATCGCCATCGAATTTCCGGTCCATCCGATCCAGGAAACCGGCAAGCGCCCGACCGCGGGCCTCGACCGCAACCTCACCTATCTGGGGCTGGTCGAAGCGCTATACGGCTATCCGCTCGATGGCGTGATCCTGACCACGGGTTGCGACAAGACCACCCCGGCGCTGCTGATGGCCGCCGCCACCGTCAACATACCCGCCATCGCCCTGTCGGTCGGCCCGATGCTGAACGGCTGGTTCAAGGGTGAGCGCACCGGATCGGGCACCATCGTATGGCACGCGCGCCAGTTGCTGGCCGCCGGCAAGATCGACGATGAAGGCTTCATCAAGCTGGTGGCGTCCTCGGCGCCGTCCACCGGCTATTGCAACACCATGGGCACGGCATCGACGATGAATTCGCTTGCCGAAGCGCTGGGCATGATGCTGCCCGGTTCGGCCGCGATCCCCGCCCCCTATCGCGACCGCCAGGAAGTCGCCTATCTCACCGGCAAGCGGATCGTCGAGATGGTGCATGAGGATCTCAAGCCCTCCGACATCATGACCCTGGACGCTTTCCACAACGCCATCATGGTCAACAGCGCCATTGGCGGCTCGACCAATGCGCCGATCCACCTCGCCGCGATCGCCCGCCATGTCGGCGTCGACCTGCCGCTCAAGGATTGGGAGACGATCGGCCACAAAATCCCGCTGCTGGTCAACCTCCAGCCTGCCGGCGAATATCTGGGCGAGGACTATTATCGCGCCGGCGGCGTGCCCGCGGTGGTCAGCCAGCTGATCGCACAGGGCCTGATCCGCGAAGACGCGATGACCGTCAATGGCAAGACCATGGGCGAAAATTGCACCGGCGTGGAAATCGAGGATGAGAAGGTCATTCGCCGCTACGACCAGCCGCTCAAGGAAGAAGCCGGCTTCCTGGTCCTGTCGGGCAATTTGTTCGACGCCGCGATCATGAAGACCAGCGTCATCAGCGACGAGTTCCGCCAGCGCTATCTGTCCAATCCCGACGATCCCAATGCGTTCGAAGGGCCGGCGGTCGTGTTCGACGGGCCGGAGGATTATCACCACCGGATCGACGATCCGGCCGTGGGCATCACCGAAAACACGCTGATGTTCATGCGCGGCGCCGGGCCGATCGGCTATCCCGGCGCGGCCGAGGTGGTGAACATGCGCCCGCCCGCCTATCTGATCACCGAAGGCGTATCCGCCCTGCCCTGCATCGGCGACGGCCGCCAGTCGGGCACGAGCGGCAGCCCCTCCATCCTCAACGCGTCGCCCGAAGCGGCGGCGATGGGCGGCCTTGCCCTGATCCAGACCGGCGACCGGGTGCGCATGGACCTTAACACCGGCACGGTGAACGTCCTCATTCCCGACGAGGAACTGGCCGAGCGCCGGGCCGCGCTGGAGGCCGCCGGGGGCTTCCAATACCCGGCCTCGCAGACGCCCTGGCAGGAAATCCAGCGCTCGGTCGTGGGCCAGATGAACACCGGCGCCATATTGGAAGGCGCGGAAAAATATCAGCGCATCGCCCAGACCATGGGATTGCCGCGAGACAATCACTAAATAGAATTTTGCATCACCCGCGCCGGAAAACGAACCTTCGCTTTCCGGCGCATTCATCTAGCCATTCGGCATCTTGCCCCCTCTGGCCAGATTATTTCAGGAGACAGCCATGTTCAACGGAGCCATCCTTGTCGGCGCGAACGAGCGCACCGGCGGTGAACCCTTCCACGCCGTCCACCCCGCCACCGGCGCCAAGGGCGAGGTCGCCTTTTCCAACGCATCGACGCAGGACGTCGCCGACGCCTGCGCGCTGGCCGAGGACGCCTTCGCCAGCTTTTCGAGCCTGACCCCCGACGCGCGCGCCGCCTTCCTGGAGGCGGTGGCCGAACAGATCCTGGCCATCGGCGACTTGCTGATCGAGACCGCCATGGCCGAATCCGGCCTGCCTCGCCCCCGCCTGGAGGGTGAGCGCGGCCGTACCGTCGGCCAGTTGCGCCTGTTCGCCAGCTATGTCCGCCAGGGCGACTGGCTGGAAGCCACCATCGACAAGGCGCTGCCCGAGCGCACCCCGCTGCCGCGCAGCGACCTGCGCCGCGTCAACCAGCCGGTCGGCCCGGTCGGCGTGTTCGGCGCCTCCAACTTCCCGCTCGCCTTCTCGGTCGCGGGCGGCGACACCGCATCGGCCTTCGCCGCCGGTTGCCCGGTCGTCGTGAAGGGCCACCCGGCCCACCCCGGCACCGGCGAACTGGTGGCCCGCGCAATCGGCGCTGCGGTCAAGGCGTGCGGCCTGCATGAGGGCGTCTTCTCCTACGTCCCCGGCACCACGCATGAGCTGGGCGGCGCACTGGTCGCAGATCCGCGCATCAAGGCGGTGGGCTTCACCGGGTCGCGCGGCGGCGGTCTGGCGCTGATGAAGATCGCGGCCGGTCGCGAAGAGCCGATCCCGGTCTATGCCGAAATGTCGTCGATCAACCCCGTCGTGCTGCTGCCCGGCGCGCTCGCCGCGCGCGGCGAGGCGATGGGTACGGCGTTCGTTGGTTCGCTGACCATGGGTTCGGGGCAGTTTTGCACCAACCCTGGCCTGGTCATCGCACTGGACGGCCCGGACCTCGACACGTTCGTCGCCGCCGCCGCGACCGCGATGACCGGCAATCAGCCGCAGGTCATGCTGACGCCGGGCATTCACGAAGCCTATGAGAAGGGCGTTGCGGCGCTCGCCGGTGCACCAGGCGTCACCACCATCGCGCGCGGCGCTGAGGCCGAAGGCTGCAATCGCGGCCAGCACGCCTTCTTCGCGGCCGACGCGGCGACGTTCCGCGACAATGCGGCGCTGGCGCATGAGGTGTTCGGCTCCTCGTCCATCCTGCTCAAGTGCAAGAGCATCGACGAGGTGAACGAGACGATTGCGAGCCTGGAAGGCCAGTTGACCGCCACGTTGCAGATGACGGACAGCGACGCGGACGATGCCGCCAAGCTGCTCCCCACCCTGTCGCGCAAGGTCGGCCGCATCCTGACCAATGGCTGGCCCACCGGGGTCGAAGTGACGCACGCCATGGTCCATGGCGGTCCCTTCCCCTCCACCTCGGACGGCCGCACCACCTCGGTCGGCACGCTCGCGATGATGCGCTTCCTGCGCCCCGTCTGCTATCAGGACGTGCCCGACGCACTGTTGCCCGCCGCGCTTCAGGATGCCAATCCCTGGGGCCTGACGCGCCGCATGGAAGGCAAGCTGGAGGTCGCGGCCTGATGATCCGGGCCGGTCTCGTCGGGCTCGGCAAGATTGCCCGCGACCAGCATCTGCCCGCGATCGAGAAGATTGACGGCATCGGGCTGGTCGCGGTCGCCAGCCGCAACGCGCAGGGGGAAGGGGTGAATAATTACCCCGACCTCGGCGCGATGCTGGCGGGCGAACCCGATCTGGATGCCGTCATCCTGTGCCAGCCGCCGCAGGTCCGTTATCAGGCGGCCCGGCAGGCGCTGCTGGCGGGCAAGCATGTGTTCCTGGAAAAGCCGCCGGGCGCGACCGTGTCCGAAGTGGAGGCGCTGACGGCGCTGGCTAAGGCGCGGGGCGTCACCCTCTATGCGAGCTGGCATAGCCGCTATGCCGCCGCCGTCGCGCAGGCGAAAGCCTGGATCGCACAGCGCAAGGTGGAGCGGATCGACATTCAGTGGCGCGAAGATGTGCGCCACTGGCATCCGGGCCAGCCCTGGATCTGGGAAGCGGGCGGTTTCGGCGTGTTCGATCCGGGCATCAACGCCCTGTCGATCCTGACCGAGATCGTTGGCGAGCCGATCACGGTCCTGTCGGCCGAACTGGAAGTGCCGTCCAACAAGCAGGCGCCGATCGGCGCGACGCTGGCCATGGCGACGGCGTCGGGCGCGGGGATCGACACCGTGTTCGACTGGCGCCAGACCGGGCCGCAGACCTGGGACATCGCGGTCGAGACGGACAAGGGCAGCCTGCTCCTGTCCGAAGGCGGCAACATGCTGCAGCTCGATGGCGAAGTGCAGATGAAGGCGCCGGACGCGGAATATCCGTCCATGTATCGCCGCTTCGTGGACCTGGTGGCGGACAAGGCGATCGACGCCGACACCGCGCCGCTGCGATTGGTGGCGGATGCCTTCCTTTGCGGGCGCCATTGCCCTACGGCAGCTTTTGAGGACTGAACCTGAGGGGTAGATGATGGGGAGAGAGCGCAAGGACGGGCCGGAACGCAAGTTCGGATCGGACGAAAGCTCGCTCCGCATCCATCAGGCGATCGCCCGCGATCTGGGCACCGCCATATTGACCGGCAAGCACAAGCCCGGCGACCTGTTCGAGGGCGAGATCGACGCCGCCGAGCGCCTCCACGTCTCCCGCACCGCCTATCGCGAGGCGGTTCGCATCCTGATCGCCAAGGGGATGCTGGAAAGCCGCCCGAAGGCCGGCACCCGCGTCCTGCCGCGCGCGCGCTGGAACGTGCTGGACCCCGAAATGCTGGCCTGGATGTTCGCGGGCGAACCCGACGCCAATTTCATCCGCGACCTGTTCGAACTGCGCGGCGTGATCGAACCGGCAGCGGCGGAATTCGCCGCGCGCCGGCGCACCGACGAGCAACTGACCGTCATGGCCCAGGCGTTGGCGGAGATGGAGCGCTTTGGCCTTTCCACGCCGGAAGGCCGGGCCGCCGACCAGCGTTTCCACAACATGATCCTGGCCGCGACGCATAATGATGCGCTGGAGGCGCTGGCCAGTTCGGTCGGCGCGGCGGTCGGCTGGACCACCACTTTCAAGCATCGCAAGAAGCTGCTGCCACGCGACCCCCTGCCCGACCATCAGGCGGTGCATCGCGCCATTGCCGCGCGGGACACGGCTGCGGCCCGCAACAGCATGGCCGAACTGCTGCGGCTGGCGCTGGCCGACATGGACATCGCCCTGTCGGAATAGCGGCGCGCGACCCCGCCCCGGCGACGCGAACCGATCCGCCGTGGAACCTGCTTCTGTCTCGCGCGCTTGCCTTGTATCAAGGGCAGGCAGGGGACAATGATGACCGACAGGATCGCGCAGCAGGTGCATGTCGATGCACCGTGGAAAATACCGCCTCGCGCCTGGTGGGAGATATTGAAGCGCGTCTATGGGGCCATGGGCACCAATCATCTGAGCCTGTTGTCGGCGGGCGTGGCCTATTATGCATTTCTGTCGATCGCGCCGCTGCTCGCCGCCGTGGTGCTGACCTACGGGCTGATCGGCGATCCTTCGCTGGTGCAGCGGCACATGGCCGCGATCATCACCGTGGTGCCGCAGGATGCGGCGACCCTGATCAACGAACAATTGCTGGGCGTCGTTTCCGCCGCGAAGGGCACGACCGGCCTGGGGCTGCTGCTGGCGCTGGGGCTGGCCGTCTATGGCGCCACCCGTGCATCGTCGGCCGCGATGGAGGCGCTCAATATCGTCTACGCCACGAAAGAGGCGCGCGGCATCGTATCGCGCTATCGTGTGTCGATCGGCATCACCTTTTCCGCCGTGCTGGTGGTCGTGTCGGGCGTCATCACCGCAACGGTGATCGCCCTGGTGCAAAAGCTGCTGACCGATTGGGGATCGGGCGTCTTGTTCGCGATCAAGGCGGTGACGTGGGTGAGCGCAGGACTGCTCGCCAGCACGATCTTCGCGCTCATCTATCGCTTCGGGCCGAACCGGCGCAAGGCGCAATGGCAATGGCTGACCATCGGATCGGTCACCGCGACGCTGTTCTGGCTGCTGGTGACGCTCGGCGTCTCCTTCTACGTGTCGCGCTTTGGCAATTACAACGAAACCTACGGGTCTTTGGGCGCGGTGGTGGTGTTGCAGCTATGGCTGTTCGTTTCCGCCTATGTCGTCCTGCTGGGCGCACAGATTAATGCGGAGGCCGAGCGGCAGACCAGCGCCGACACGCAAATCGGCGAACCGGCGGTAGCGTGATAATGCCGCTTGCCCTTCCCGCTTGGCCACGTTAAAGCGCCCTCCTTCGCCGGTACAGGAGTGTAGCTCAGCTGGTAGAGCGTCGGTCTCCAAAACCGAATGCCGTGGGTTCGAGTCCCTCCACTCCTGCCAAGCGCTCTCGCCGCGAACCCTTGCAAATACAGGGGGTCGCGGCTAGGTGCGCAGGCGAAACAAGGTCGCGGAGCCAGCGGCCGCACCCCCGAACGCCGAACTGGGCAGGGTCGGGAGGGCGGACTGTTGCTTCGCGAATCGGTGTTGATTTGAAGTTGAAAAGGCAGGCGATGGCGAAGGTATCCCCCGGCGAATTCGTCAATCAGGTGAAGACCGAAGCGTCGAAGATCGTGTGGCCCACCAGCCGCGAAACGATGATGACCGGCGTTATGGTCGTTATCATGACCTCGTTGCTCGGCCTCTTCTTCTTCGGCATCGACACTTTCTTCGGCGCGATCGTCCAGTGGTTGCTGGGTGTTGCGGCGGGACGTTGAGCTAAACGCTTACACTTAGGGCGGCAGGACGTTGAGCGACGCGCTCAACACAGGGCCGCGGGACGTTGAGCGACAACGCTCTGAACAGGAGTTTGACACGGTAACATGGCGCGCTGGTACATCATCCACGCCTATTCGGGCTTCGAAAGCAAGGTCAAGGAATCGATCCTGTCCGAAGCCGAACGCATGGGCCTCTCCCAGCTGGTCGAGCAGGTCGAGGTGCCGACCGAAACCGTGACCGAAGTGAAGCGCGGCAAGAAGGTGCAGGTCGAACGCAAGTTCATGCCCGGCTATGTCCTCGCCAAGCTCAGCATGAACGACGACATCTATCACCTGGTGAAAAACACGCCGAAGGTGACGGGCTTCCTGGGTTCGAGCGGCAAGCCGCAGGCGATCAGCGAAGCCGATGCCGCCCGCTATTTCGGCGCCCAGAAGGAAGCCGAGGCCGCACCCAAGAACAAGATCAGCGTCGATTACGAAATCGGCGACAGCGTCAAGGTTCTCGATGGTCCCTTCGCCAGCTTCAATGGCGTGGTCGAGGAACTGGATTTCGAAAAGAACCGGGTCAAGGTGTCGGTGTCGATCTTCGGCCGCGCCACCCCGGTCGAGCTGGACTTCGAACAGGTCGAGCTGTCGAAATAAGGATTTTCGTCACCCCGGACCGGGTCCGGGGCGACACAATGTGATTCCCCTTGGGGAATATATGCGGGAGGCGACCTTTGGGCCGCTGCATGAACCGCTAAACTTGAACCGGGCGCACCTTCGGGCGCGTCCAGCAACAGAGTGAGTGACAATGGCCAAGAAGATTACGGGCTATATCAAACTCCAGGTGCCCGCTGGAGCTGCAAATCCTTCACCGCCGATCGGCCCCGCCTTGGGTCAGCGCGGCGTGAACATCATGGAATTCTGCAAGGCGTTCAACGCCTCGACGGACAAGATGGACAAGGGCACGCCCCTGCCGACCATCATCACCGTCTATGCCGACCGTTCGTTCAGCTTCGTCACGAAGATGCCGCCGGCCACCTATCTGATCAAGAAGGCGATCAACCTGAAGTCGGGTTCCAAGGAACCGGGCAAGGTCGTCGCTGGCAAGATCACCCGCTCGCAGCTCACCGAAATCGCGCAGACCAAGATGGTCGACCTGAACGCGAACGACATCGACGCAGCGACGAAGATCATCGAAGGCTCCGCGCGCGCGATGGGCCTCGAAGTGGTGGAGGGCTAAGACCATGGCAAAGCTGACCAAGAAGGCAAAGACCCTGGCATCCGCCGTCGACCGCGAAAAGCTGCACGGCGTTGACGAGGCGCTGGGCCTGATCAAGACCCACGCGACCGCCAAGTTCGACGAAAGCGTCGAAATCGCGATCAACCTGGGCGTCGATCCGCGTCACGCCGACCAGATGGTCCGTGGCGTCGTCACCCTGCCCGCCGGCACCGGCAAGACCGTGCGCGTCGCCGTGTTCGCCCGTGGCGACAAGGCCGATGCGGCGACCGCCGCCGGCGCCGATATCGTGGGCGCTGAAGACCTGCTCGAAACCATTCAGGGCGGGACCATCGATTTCCAGCGCGTCATCGCCACGCCGGACATGATGGGCCTGGTCGGTCGTCTCGGCAAGATCCTCGGTCCCAAGGGCCTGATGCCGAACCCGAAGCTGGGCACCGTGACGCCGAACGTCGCCGAAGCCGTGAAGGCCGCCAAGGGTGGTCAGATCGAATTCCGCGTCGAAAAGGCGGGCATCATCCATGCGGGCCTGGGCAAGGCGAGCTTCTCGCCCGAAGACCTCCGCAAGAATTTCGATGCCTTCGTCGACGCGATCGTCAAGGCGAAGCCGTCGGGTTCGAAGGGCAAATATGTCCGCAAGATCGCCCTGTCGTCCTCGATGGGTCCGGGCGTGAAGGTCGATGTGGCGGAAGTCGCTTCGGTCTGATCCCCGCGGGATAACTGGTAAAGGGGCCGCCTTCCCTCCTTGCGGGGGAAGGCGGCCTTGTTATTTTCTATCATCCTCCCCGTGCAGGGGAGGCGGCGGCACGAAGTGCTGACGGAAGGGTGTTCCGCTCTCGACGGGGCGCCCCCTCCACCGGCTTTGCCGGCCCCCCTCCCCTTGACGGGGAGGATGGTGTAAAAATCAGGGTGCGCGACCTTGCCCCTGAACTCCCCTTTGCGGGGAGATAGAAAGGTCATCTGGAATCCGTCGGGAATGGCGGGTCGCCTTTTACCGATGGAAAACAAGATATGACATTCGAAACATTATCCCCCCTCCTGGCCCAGGCCTTGACCGCCAAGGGCTATGAAGCGCTCACCCCGGTGCAGGCCGAAGTCTCGCAACCCGAGGCCGTCGGCCGCGACCTGCTGGTGTCGGCGCAGACCGGGTCGGGCAAGACCGTCGCCTTTGGCCTGGCCATGGCGGGCGAATTGCTGGGCGAAGGCGACAGGCTGCCAATGCCCGAAAAGCCGCTGGCGCTGGTGATCGCGCCGACGCGCGAACTGGCGTTGCAGGTCAGCCGTGAGCTGGAATGGCTTTATGGCGCGGCGCGCGCCCGCATCGCGACCTGCGTGGGCGGCATGGATGCGGCCAAGGAGCGCCGCAACCTGTCGCACGGCACGCATATCGTCGTCGGCACGCCGGGCCGCCTGCGCGACCATCTGGAGCGCGGCGCGCTCGACCTGTCGGCGGTGCGCACCGTGGTGCTGGATGAAGCCGACGAGATGCTCGACATGGGCTTCCGCGAGGATCTGGAGGGCATTCTCGACAGCGCGCCCGACGGCCGGCGCACCCTCCTCTTCTCCGCCACCATGCCCAAGCCGATCGTGGCGCTCGCCAAGCGCTATCAAAAGGACGCGCTGCGCATCTCGACCATGAGCGAGGAGCGCGGCCATGGCGACATCAGCTATCAGGCACTGACGGTCGCGCCGTCGGACATCGAAAACGCCGTCGTCAACCTGCTCCGCTTCCATGAGGCGGAGACGGCGATGCTGTTCTGCGCCACGCGCGACAATGTGCGGCATCTGCATAGCAGCCTGACCGAACGCGGCTTCGCCGTCGTAGCGCTGTCGGGCGAGCACAGCCAGAATGAGCGCAACCATGCGCTCCAGGCGCTGCGCGACAAGCGGGCGCGGGTCTGCGTCGCGACCGACGTCGCCGCGCGCGGCATCGACCTGCCCAGCCTCAGCCTGGTGGTGCATGTCGAACTGCCGCGCGACGCGGAAACGATGCAGCATCGCTCGGGCCGCACCGGCCGCGCGGGCAAGAAGGGGACGGCCGTGCTGATCGTCCCCTATCCCCGCCGCCGCCGCGTCGAATCGATGCTGCGCGGCGCGAAGATCCCCGTCGAATGGGGCACGCCGCCGAGCAAGGAAGCCATTCTGGAGCAGGATAATGTCCGCCTGCGCGCCAGCCTGATGGAAAAGGCGGAGCTGGACGAGGCCGACTGGGCGCTGGGCGCTGAACTGCTGGCCGAAAAGAGCGCCAAGGAAATCGCGGCGATGCTGGTCAGGAGCGCGCGCGCCGCCCTGCCCAGCCCCGAAGAACTGCTGGACGGCAGCGAGGCGCCCGTGCGCCGCGAGGGGCCGCGTCCGGGGTTTGAGGACACGCAATGGTTCCGCATGGACATCGGCCGGCGCCAGAATGCCGACCCGCGCTGGCTGCTGCCGCTGATCTGCCGTCGCGGCCATGTGTCGCGTCAGGACATCGGCGCGATCCGCATCACCACCAACGAGACGATGTTCGAAATCCCCAAGGCGATCGCCAGCCGCTTCATCACCTCCGTGAAGCGCACCGGCGAGGCCAGCGACGAGGGCGCGGACGTCACCTTCGAGGCCGTTGACGGCGCCCCGCGCGAGGAAGCCCGCGCCAACAAGCGCCAGAGCCGTCCGAACGACCGCGGCCCCCGTCCGGCCGGCTATGCCCCGCGCCCGTTCAAGGGCGGCGGCGCACGCAAGGGGCCGCCGCGCGGGCGCGGCTGATCCTTTGTCACGGATCGTCCTGCCCTTCGGGACAGGCTAGGATATAATCGGGCCATCGTTCATTCCACCGGGATGACCGATGGCCCTTTGCTTATCCCTGTTCTGGGCGACCAGTTGACGCCTGACATCGCATCGCTGCGCGGCGCCGACCCGGCGGACAGCGTCGTGCTGATGATGGAAGTCGCCGACGAAACCACCTATGTGAAGCATCACAAGGCCAAGATCGCCTTCATCCTGTCGGCGATGCGCCACCATGCCGAACGGCTGCGCGCGCTCGGCTGGACGGTCGATTATGTGCGGCTGGACGATCCCGGCAATGAAGGCAGCTTCACCGCCGAAGTCGCGCGCGCGGTCGATCGGCACAAGGCCCGCGCCATCCATGTGACGCAAGCGGGGGAATGGCGGGTGCGCGCGATGCTGGAAGCGTGGGAGACGCGCCTTGGCATCCCCGTCACCCTCCATGAGGATGACCGCTTCCTGTGTTCCCACGCCGAATTCGACACATGGGCGGCGGCGCGCAGGCAGTTGCGGATGGAATATTTCTATCGCGACATGCGGCGCAAGACCGGGCTGTTGATGACGGCGGAGGGGGAGCCGGAAGGCGGCCAGTGGAATTTCGACGCCGACAACCGCAAGCCGCCGCCGCAGCGCGACCTGCTGATGCCCCGGCCGATCCGCTTCCGGCCCGACGCGATCACGCAGGATGTTCTGGCGATGGTGGCGGATCGGTTCGCCGGCCATATCGGCAGCCTCGACCATTTCCACTTCGCCGCCACCCGCGAGGAGGCGCTGCGCCAGCAGAAGCGCTTCCTGGACGAGGCGCTGCCGCGCTTTGGCGACTATCAGGACGCGATGCTGACCGACGAGCCGTTCCTGTGGCACTCGATCCTGTCGCCCTACATCAATATCGGCCTGCTCGACCCGCTGGACCTGTGCCGGGCGGTCGAGGCGCGCTATCGCGCCGGCAAGGCGCCGCTCAACTGCGCCGAGGGGTTCATCCGCCAGATCATCGGCTGGCGCGAATATGTGCGCGGCATCTATTGGCATGAAGGGCCGGATTATGGCCGCCGCAATGCGCTGGGGGCGACGCGCGACCTGCCGGGCTTTTACTGGAGCGGGGAGACCGACATGCGCTGCCTGGCGCAGGCGATCGGCCAGACGATCGACCATGGCTATGCCCATCATATCCAGCGGTTGATGATTACCGGCAATTTCGCGCTGCTGGCGGGCATCGACCCGCACCAGGTGCATGTCTGGTATCTGGAGGTCTATGCCGACGCCTATGAATGGGTGGAGCTGCCCAACACGCTGGGCATGGCGCTGTTCGCTGACGGCGGGCTGCTGGGATCAAAGCCCTATGCGGCGGGCGGCGCCTATATCAACCGCATGTCCGATTATTGCGGCCGGTGCCGCTACAACGTGAAAAAGCGGGTGGGCGAGGATGCCTGCCCGTTCAACGCGCTCTATTGGGACTTTCTGGCCCGCAACGCACAGCGGCTGGCCCGCAACCCCCGTCTGGCCATGCCCTATCGCAACTGGGCGCGAATGGACGAGGCGGACAAGGCCGCCATTCGCGACCGCGCGGCAAATTTCCTCGACAATCTGGAGTGAATCCGCGCCGATCGGTTGACAGAAGCGAGTCAGTCCACTAACGGGCCACATTCCCGCGCGGGTCGACAGGCTTTGTCCTTGATGATCTGCGGAAAGCAGATTTGAACGAGAAGAGACAAGCCATGTTCGCTATCGTGCGCACAGGCGGCAAGCAGTATCGCGTCGCCGCCGGAGACAAGATCGTCGTTGAAAAGATGGCTGGCGAAGCCGGCGACAAGGTTACGCTGGGCGACGTCCTGCTGGCCGGTGAAGGCGGCGACCTGAAGGACGTGTCGAATCTGACCGTCGCAGCCGAAATCATCGCGCAGGCGAAGGGCGAGAAGGTCATCGTCTTCAAGAAGCGCCGCCGCCACAATTATCGTCGCAAGAACGGCCACCGCCAGAATCACACGATCCTCAAGATCGTGTCGATCGCCTGAGCCGCAGCGCAAGACATTCAAGGAGTTTAGGTCATGGCACATAAAAAAGCTGGCGGTTCGTCGCGCAACGGTCGCGATTCTGAGTCGAAGCGCCTTGGCGTGAAGAAGTTCGGCGGTCAGGACGTGATCGGCGGCAACATCATCATTCGCCAGCGCGGCACCCGCGTTTATCCGGGCCGCAATGTCGGCATGGGCAAGGACCACACCCTGTTCGCGCTGAACGAAGGCAAGGTGGTGTTCCACACCGGCAAGCTCGGCCGCAAATATGTGTCGGTCGACGCGATGGCCGAAGCAGCCGAATAACGGACGATCAATGACGGATCGTCCTTCGAAAGGGGCGATCCTCCCGGTTTTCAGACCCGCTGTCTGAAGACCGGTGTCCGAGGGAATAAGGGGCGCTCCTCACCAGTTGGGGGCGCCCTTTTTCCGTTGGGCGGAACCTCTTCAAAATTCCCTCAAGCCTTTGGAACTCAACACCTTCTCGCGCGTCGTGCGGGCGGGGAATAATCCGGAGGAGACCGTCGTCAAGCCGTCATCAAAGGCAGCTAACGGCGCCCACAAGAGGAGAGACAAGAATGTTCGCCCGTACCCCCCGCCTGCTGCTGCGTCCCGGCTGGATGGAAGACGCCCAGGCGCTGGCCCGGACCATCAACGATCCCGCGATCCTGCGGAACCTGACGCGCGCGCCCAGCCCCTATGGAATGGACGATGCCAAGGCTTTTCTGTCGTTGCCGCACCATCCCCATCTGCCCCGCCTGCTGGCCTTCACCCGCACCCAGGGCGCGCCGCGCCTGATTGGCGGCTGTGGCGTGCATCTTGACGAACAGGGTGCGCCGGAACTGGGCTATTGGATCGCCCGCCCCTGTTGGGGGCTGGGCTTTGCCACCGAAGCCGCGCGCGCGGTGCTGGGGATGGCGCGCGCCAGCGGCGTGCGCAACATCCGCGCCGGCCATTTCACCGACAACCCCGCGTCGGGCAATGTCCTGCGCAAGCTGGGATTCTGTTTCACCGGCGAAACGCGCAAGCGCCACAGCCTGGGCCGCAACGCCCTGGTCGACTGCCTCATTTTCGAAGAAGGCGAAGGCGGCGGCATGAATGACGACCCGGCCATGGACCTGTATCGCGACGCCGTGCCGGCGATGGCGGCCTGATCGCCGATCCTTCCCCTCATCGGGGAGGCATCGGCCTTGGCCGGTCGAACACGCGCGTCGGCTTGCCGCCGAGCGCCGTGTCGATCAGCGGCATGAAGCCCAGCTTTTCCGCGACGTTGATGGACGGCCGATTGCCCGGATCGATGATGCAACGCAGCGAGGGCGCTTCAAGATGGGCGTCCGCCCAGGCCAGCACCGCCCGCATCGCTTCGGTCGCGATTCCCCTGCCCCATGCGGCCGGACCCAGCACCCAGCCGGCCTCCGGCACGCCTTCCAGTTCCGGCAGGCCACGCGCCGCCTGAAGCAGCCCGGCTTCGCCCAGGAAAGCGCCGGTGTCGCGCGCCTCGATCACCCACATGCCATGGCCCAGCATCGACCACATGCCGGCATAGCGCAGCAGCCGGAACCACACCGCCTGCGCGTCCTGCGGCGTTCCGCCGATATGGCGGACGACATGCGTGTCGGCCCACAGCGCACGGCAGGCGGCATAATCTTCGATACGGTGCGGACGAAGGGTCAGGCGATCGGTTTGCAACACGGGTTGTTGGCTCATGCGATGATAAAAGACCGCCATCGCCCCCCGGTCAAGCGACCGAGGGCAGCGCGTCATCCATCCGGGCATCGACATAGGGCGTGTCGGCCAGCGCGATCAGGGCGCGGTCATCGACCCGCCAGGGATGGAATCCGGGCATGAAATAGGCGATCCACGGCGCCACCACCCGGCGCAATATGCCCGGCCGCAACAGGGCGTAGCGCAGCAATCCGCCCCACGCCCGGCGCCCGGTGACGCCATCCTGCCGCAGCAATTCCATCATCCCGCGCGCGCGATGGTGCAGGAAGTGGCGGGTCACGACCAGCATCATCAGCGATTTGACCGACCAGCGCCGGAACCGCGGCCAATCGCGCGTGGCGTGAACCCAGGTGTCATGCGCAACGCCCTTATGCTCGATCTCCTCGATCGCGTGCCAGCGCCAGAGCGCCGCGACCTCCGGATCGCCCCCAGCCAGATGGCGCGGGTCGCTGAGCAGTTCATGCGCCAGGATCGCGGTGAAATGCTCCAGCGCCATGGTGGCGGCCAGGCTCACGATCGGCGACCGGCGCTTGGCCAGGTCCAGCACCAGGGTCACGTCAGCATCGAGCAGCGATACGTCATAGCCATGGGCCATGACCTGCCGGTTGAACGCCAGATGCTCGCGGCTATGGACCACCTCCTGCTTGATGAAGGCGGCGATTTCGCCCGCCAACTTGTCGGGCGCCCCGTCGCGAAAGGCGCGGACGCTGTCGATGAAATAAGCCTCGCCGCGCGGAAAGGTGATCGACAGCGCGTTGAAGAAAGCCGTGGCGATCGGGTCGCCATTCAGCCAATGTCGGGCGGCGGCGCGGTCACGCCCGAAACGGCGGTCGCGCGGATGGATGGTGAGGTCGGTTGGGGTCATAGGGGACGCCTCCGTTACTTACATGAATGTAAATAAGAGAAGCCGACCCGCATGTCAACGAAACGCGCCCGCCTGAGCCCGAATGAAAGCCGCCTGGTGGCGATGGAGGCCGCGCGCGACCTGCTGATCGAAGCGGGACCGCAAGCGGTGACGTTGAAGGCCGTGGCGGGCCGGATCGGACGGACCCATGCCAATCTGCTTCACCATTTCGGATCGGCGGCCAGCCTGCAAAAGGCGCTGGCGGGCCATCTGGCCGAAACGATCACCGCCAAGATCGGCGAGGCGGTGAACGCGGCGCGGCGCGGCGAACTGGCGCCCCGCATCATCGTCGACATGACCTTCGACGCCTTCGACCGGGAGGGCGCGGGCGCGCTGGCGAGTTGGATGCTGGCGTCGGGCAATGAAGACGCGCTCGACCCGGTGGTCGATGCCATCCACCGGCTGGTGGACAAGCTGGCTGCGAGCGCCCGCACCCCCGACATCGCCGGCCTGATCCGCGACAATACATTGATGCTGGTGCTGTTGGCGCTGGGCGATTCGCAACTGGGCGGCGCGATGGCCGGCGCGCTCCGCCTGCCGCGCGAAAAAGCGCGTGAAATTGCAACCCGAAGCCTCAGCTTCGCATTGATGCAGGAGGCCGCGACATCCGCTGCGCAGGCCGAGGTTTAACTTTCCCGCCGATGGCGCTAAGGGCCAGCCCATGCATTTCCTCGATCAAGCAAAAATCTATATCAAGTCCGGCTGGGGCGGCCCCGGCGCGGTCAGCTTCCGCCGCGAAAAATATGTCGAATATGGCGGCCCGGACGGCGGCAATGGCGGCAAGGGCGGCGACATCATCTTTGAGGCCGTCGCCGGCCTCAACACGCTGATCGATTTCCGCTACACGCAGCATTTCAAGGCCCAGCGCGGCCAGCCCGGCATGGGCAAGAACCGCTATGGCGCCGGTGGCGACGATCTGATCGTCAAGGTGCCGGTGGGCACGCAGATCCTGTCCGATCCCCAGCCCATTGAGGGGACCGAGGATGAGGACGGCCTGTGCGATTATGAAGAGCAGGAGATATTGGCCGACTTCACTGAAGTCGGGCAGCGCATGGTCTTCCTGCGCGGCGGCGACGGCGGCCGGGGCAACCTGTCCTACAAGACCAGCACCAACCGCGCCCCGCGCCAGCATGGCACGGGCTGGCCGGGCCAGGAAATGTGGGTATGGCTGCGCCTGAAGCTGCTGGCCGACGTCGGCCTGGTCGGGATGCCCAATGCCGGCAAGTCGACCCTCATCAACCAGGTGACCAATACCAAGGCGAAGGTCGGCGCCTATGCCTTCACCACCACCAAGCCGCAGCTGGGCGTGGTGCTGCACCGCGACCGCGAATTCGTGCTGGCCGATATTCCCGGCCTGATAGAGGGCGCGGCCGATGGCGCGGGCATCGGCGACCGCTTCCTGGGACATATCGAACGCTGCCGCGTGCTGCTGCACCTGATCGACGCGACCAGCGACGATCCGGTCGACGCCTTCCGCATCGTGACCGACGAGCTGGAAGCCTATGGCGGCGGCCTTGAGGAGAAGCCCCAACTGGTCGTGCTCAACAAGGGCGACCTGCTGGGCCAGGAACTGATGGAAGATATTGCCGGGCAGCTGCGCGAGCAGGCGGGCGTGGAGGATGTCTTCATCATTTCCGGCGCGACCGGCGAAGGCGTCAGCACATTGCTGGACGCGGTGCTGCCGATGCTGGACGACGAAGCCGACGCGGCGCAAGAGGATGATGGCGGCGATGAGAGCGAAGCCACATGGTCGCCGATCTGATGATGGAAACGCCCCCTCCCGTTAAGGGGAGGAGAGGACGATAAAATGACCAATCCGCTCGCCGGCTTCCCCCCTGCCCTCATCCGCCGCCTGGTCGTCAAGATCGGGTCGGCGCTGCTCGTCGATCCGGCCGGACAGGTGCGCGTCGACTGGCTGCGCACGCTGGTCGCCGATATCGCGGCGCGCAAGGCGGCGGGGCAGCAGGTCATCATCGTGTCCTCGGGCGCGATCGCGCTGGGCGCGCGGCGGCTGAAACTGCCCAGGGGCGGGCGGGGCAGCCTTGAAGACGCGCAGGCAGCGGCGGCGACCGGGCAGATCGCCCTGTCGCAATGCTGGGCCAGCCTGCTCGCCGAAACCGACATTACCGCCGCGCAGATGCTGGTGACGCTGGACGATCTGGAAAACCGGCGGCGCTATCTCAACGCCTCGGCGACGCTTGAACGGCTGATGGCGCTGGGCGTCGTTCCGGTGGTCAATGAAAATGACAGCGTGGCGACCGCCGAAATCCGCTTTGGCGACAATGATCGCCTCGCGGCGCGCATCGGACAGGCGGCACGGGCTGACGCGGTTGTCCTGCTTTCCGACGTCGACGGGCTTTACACCGCCAACCCGCACGCCGATGCCAGCGCCATGCTGATAGAAACGATAGAGACGATCGACGCACGGATCGCGGCGATGGCGACCAGTGGTTCGGCGTCGGGCATGGGGTCGGGCGGCATGGTGTCGAAAATCCAGGCGGCGCGCATCGCGACCGGCGCGGGCGCGCATCTGGCCATTATTTCCGGCAAGGTCGATGCGCCGCTGTCGCACTGGGCCAATGGCGGGCGCGGGTCGATTTTCGTCGCCGCCCAGGGCAAGGGCGCGCGCAAGGGCTGGCTGGCCGGGCGGCTGACGACCCGCGGCCGTCTGATCGTCGATGCCGGCGCGAAAAAGGCGCTAGAGCGCGGCAACAGCCTGCTACCCGCCGGCGTGGCGCAGGTCGATGGCGTGTTCGACCGGGGCGACGTGGTCGACATCGTGACCGCCGACGGCCATGTCATCGCGCGCGGGCTGATCGAATATGACAGCGAAACGGCGACCAGGATCGCCGGGCGCCGCAGCGAGGAGATCGCCGCTTTGCTGGGCGAAATGCCGCGGTCGGTGCTGGTCCATCGCGACCATATGGCGATGGTCTGAGCGCCGATGCAATTCCGCATCGCCATGACCGGCGCGACGGGCTTCGTCGGCGCCGAAGTGCTGGAGCAGGCGCTGGCCGAGGGGCTGCGCGTCAATGCGCTGACCCGCCGCGCCCAGCCACCGCGCGCGAAGCTGAAATGGGTGCCGGGATCGCTGGAAGATCCGGCCGGGCTCGACACGCTGGTGCGGGACGCCGACGCGGTGATCCACATCGCCGGCGTCGTCAATGCGCCAGACCGCGACGGGTTTGAGGCCGGCAATGCGCGCGGCGCCGTGGCGGTGATCGATGCGATGCGGCGGCGCGGCATCCGGCGGCTGATCCTCGTTTCGTCGCTGGCCGCGCGCGAACCGCAGCTTTCCGATTATGGCTGGTCGAAGGAACTGGCCGAACGGCATGTGAAGGCGAGCGGCCTCGACTGGACGATCGTGCGGCCGCCCGCCGTCTATGGTCCCAACGACCGGGAGATGCTGGACCTGTTCCGCATGGCCAGGCGCGGCATCATGATGCTGCCGCCCGGTGGACGGCTGTCGGTTATTCATGTCGCCGACCTTGCCCGGCTGCTGCTGGCGCTGGCGCAGGAGAGGGAAGCCAGCCTGACCCGCAGCTTTGAGGTGGACGACGGAACGCCGGACGGATGGGACCACAGGGATTTCGGCGCGGCGATCGGGCGTGCGGTCGGGCGGCCGGTGCGCACGCTGGCTACACCGCCATGGCTGCTGACCCTGGGCGCGCGGCTGGACCGGCTGGTGCGCGGCGGGAAGGCCAAGCTGACCCCCGACCGGGTGGATTATTTCTGCCATCCCGACTGGGTCGTGACGCCGCGCAGACAGCCCCCCAAAAGGCTGTGGATGCCGCAGGTGCCGACCGAGGACGGGCTGAAGGCGACGGCAAGCGCCTATCGGGAGAAAGGCTGGCTATAGCGCCGCTTCGACTCGATCATGGAACCCGAAGCGGCGGCCAGCGATTTGCCTTGCATGACAGAGCGTATGCCCCCTTCCCAACAGCCCAGCGGCCGCCGCCTGCAACGCGCGGGGTGCTGGGTGGTCGCCATCATCCTCGCGATCATCCTTGTCATCTTCGTCGCGCGCAACATCTGGCATGGCGAGGAACTGCATGAGGATCAGGTGACGGGCGAGGCGAACGTCACCCAGCACACCGCAAAAAGCTACGACTGATATTCAGCGATCGTCGGGCGCCGGTTTCTTTGCGCGTTGTTCGGCCAGAAATGCGCTGATCGCCTGACCGCTGGCGTTGAGCAGCGGATAGGTGCGCGCGTCGCTCAGCCAGTCGGGCCGCCGCGCGCCGCTGCCGTAGAAAGTGTCGTAGACCAGGCTGAAAGCGAGGAAGATCAGCGTCGCGCCGATCAACCCCTTCACCGCGCCGAAACCCGCGCCCAGCACGCGGTCGACCGGTCCCAGCACCGACTGGCGGGTGCGCCGGCCAATCGCATGGGCCAGTAACTTGCCCGCGCCGAAGGTGACGCCGAACACCAGCACCAGCGCCAGCACCGCCGCGCCGCTCGGCGACCCCACAAAGGCGGTCAGCAACTCGGCGGCCGATGCGTGGAACAGGCGGATGGCGAAGATCGCCAGCACCCAGGCGATCAGCGACAGCGTCTCCAGCACGAAGCCGCGCAGCAGGCCCAGCACCGCGCAGCCGCCAATGGCGAGCAGGACGAGAATATCGATGGCGTTCATTGCGCCCGTGGCTATCCGCGTCCCAGCATCTGGTCAACCAGTTGCGCGAGCGTGCGATAGCCGCTGACCGCAATGCCCTTCACGCCATCGGCCGCCGCAGCTGGGACGAAGGCGCGATTGAAGCCCAGCTTCGCCGCCTCCCGCAGGCGCAGCGGCGCATGGGCGACGGGCCGGATTTCGCTCGACAGCGCGATTTCGCCGAACAGCACCACATCGGCGGGCACCGGGCGTTCCGACAGGGCCGACATCAACGCCGCGGCGACCGCCAGATCGGCCGCCGGGTCCGACAGGCGATAGCCGCCCGCGACATTGAGATAGACTTCGCAGGTCGAGAAGCTGAGGCCGCAGCGCGCCTCCAGCACGGCCAGGATCATCGCCAGCCGCCCGCTGTCCCAGCCCACCACCGCACGCCGGGGCGTGGCGCCGCTCGACAGCCGCACGACCAGCGCCTGGATTTCGACCAGCACGGGCCGCGTCCCTTCCAGCGCCGGAAAGACCGTCGCCCCCGTCACCGTCTCGTCACGATGGGTCAGGAACAGCGCGGACGGGTTGGCGACTTCCTCCAGCCCCTCGGCCACCATGGCGAACACGCCGATTTCGTCGGTGCCGCCGAACCGGTTCTTGATCGCGCGCAGGATGCGATATTGATGGCTGCGCTCGCCTTCGAAGGCGAGCACCGTGTCGACCATATGTTCCAGCACGCGCGGGCCGGCAATGCTGCCATCCTTGGTGACATGGCCCACCAGGATGACGGCAGTGCCATGCTGCTTGGCGAATTTAATCAGTTCCTGCGCCGATGCGCGCACCTGGCTCACCGTGCCGGGCGCGCCTTCGATCAGGTCGCTGTGCATGGTCTGGATCGAATCGATCACGAGCAGGGCGGGCGGCGGCCCCTCCCCCAGCGTGGTCAATATGTCGCGGACGGATGTGGCGCTGGCGAGTTGCACCGGCGCATTGCCCAGCCCCAGCCGCTGCGCGCGCAGGCGCACCTGGTCGGCCGCCTCCTCGCCGCTGATATAGGCCACCGACAGGCCGCGCGTGGCGATCCGCGCCGCGGCCTGGAGCAGCAGGGTCGACTTGCCGATGCCCGGATCGCCGCCGATCAGCGTCGCGGAACCCGACACGATGCCCCCGCCCAGCGCCCGGTCGAACTCGGCGATGCCGGTGCTGGTGCGCGGCGGCAAGGCGACTTCGCTGTCAAGCGCCACGAGCGAGATCGCCCGCCCGCCGCGCTGCAAATCATGCCGCGCGGAAAAGACGGTCTCCCCCGCCTCCTCCACGATGCTGTTCCATTCGCCGCAATCCTCGCACTGCCCCTGCCACCGGCTGGATACGGTGCCGCATTGCTGACAGACGAACTTCCGCTTTGCCTTGGCCATGGTCAGTGCATATCAGAGCATAGGAAGAACACAAGCTGGATGAAGCATCCGTTCCGGATGTTGTTACGACTCCGTACTGTTCTTCCGGAAACTGTTCTCTATAGTCCGATTCGGGGGTGAATATGGCTGCGCGCAATCTGCTGATGCTGATGCTCTCGTTCGCGGCCAGCGGATGTACGATCGTCCGGATTGAGGGCGCAGACGCACGTGTGCGATTGGTGCCGGGGATCGTGAAGGTCAGGCCAGCGGACCCCCAGACGATCATCGTGGTGGAATCGAAAGGCTTTGGCGTCGTGCCGCAACAGCGCGCGTTCGTCCTGGGCTTCGCGTCGGAAACCGCTGCCTATGTCGATGGCAGCAGCCGGTGCGCGGTCATCCTGTTTCGACCGGAGCAGAGACAGGTCGATGCGCTCACACAGATTCTCGCGAAAGCGAATGTGGCCAATGCCACCATATGTGACGCCGCGCCGCGGCAACCGGCAAAAGGGGGAAGATAATCCATGAGTGGAATCAAATATGCCTTGCTCGCGGGAACCATTTTTTCGCTGGGCGCCTGCACCCCCATGGATCAATCCGCGCTGGTCTATTCGTCGGCCCAATCTGTCGGTATCAAGGCGGCGTCAGGCACGGCGGATTCGCCGGGGGCAAAGCTGATTTTCGGCTATGACCAGCTCGACGCCGCCTATGTGCCGGTGATGGTGGGCCGGCATTGTTCGGATGGCGCGGACTGCAACAGCGATCCATATCGGCTGCATCCGATCGTTGGCCGCAACACCATGTCGAACGAGATCGGCGATAATGATCCGGTGCGCAAGGCAGGTGAGGCGTTCGAGCGAGCCATGCGCGACGTAACGGACAAGATGGCCAAGGTCGATGCCTCAAAATCAGAGCGAGACAGTGCGCAGCTGAATTTAGCGGCGTTGCGTGACAAGATCAAAGCGACGGCCCCCGCCGGCCCGGATACTGGCGGCGCCCCCCTGTCACCTCCCGGTGATGCCGCAATTCAAACAGCATTGACCAATCCACTGGAAGCGGAAAAGATTGCCGCTGAAAAGCGCCTTAATGGTGCAGAAAGCCAGCTCGCCGATGCCAATGCAAGCCTCAAGCGGGCGGAAGCCGATCGCGATGCCGCTGGTCAACGCTATCTCACCGAGTTGAAGAAACAGGGCCGGATCGCGGATGCGGACATCAAGGAGGACGCCTTCTCCGTCTTCGGTCGCTTCAACACGAACGCCAAGATCAATCCACCGAAGGCGACCGACAATGCGAGCGATACCAACATCGCCCTGGGCAAGGTCTTCTCGACGGGTGTCGCCGCGCAGTTTCTGACGCAAGGAATCGCCACCGCGGCCTGCCTGGAACAAGGCGCACAGTTGATGGGATATATCGTAGACAAAGATGAAACGTTACAGACGAAGGATCGGAAGGCCGCTGCTCAGAAGATCATACGACATTGCACCGCCGACGATACCGCCCCACAACAATAATGGCGGGACCATTTCGCGGCTCCGCACGTTGTTGGCGGAGAGCATCACATCATTATGAAAACGATCCGCGTCGCCAGCTATAATATCCGCAAGGCCATCGGCACCGACCGGCGACGGGTGCCCGAACGGGTGCTGGAGGTGCTGGGCGAAATCGACGCGGACATCGTCGCGCTTCAGGAAGCGGACCGGCGCTTTGGCGTCCGCTCCGCCGCCATCCCGCCGCTGCTGCTCGATGACCTCAGCTGCTACAAGGCGGTGCCGCTCAATGTGCAGACCGATTCCATGGGCTGGCACGGCAATGCCATCTTGGTGCGCAAGCAGGCGGAGATCGGCGCCCATGACGTGCTGCACCTCCCCTATCTGGAGCCGCGCGGCGCGACCATGGCGGAAGTCGCGCTGAACGGCGCGCGGGTGCGCGTATTCGGTATGCATCTCGACCTGTCGGGCCTCTGGCGGCGGCGGCAAGCGGCGGCGGTGATCCATGCCGCCGCGCAAGGACAGGCGATGCCGACGATCCTGATGGGCGACCTCAACGAATGGAGCGCGCAACGCGGATGCCTTGCCGATTTCGCGCGCCACTATCGCTTCGCGGGGTGCGGCCGCAGTTTTCACGCCCGCCGGCCGGTGGCCCGGCTCGACCGCATCATGCATTGCGACCGGCTGACGCTGACCGATTGCGGCGTCCACAGCAGCGCCGCCGCGCGCAAGGCGTCCGATCATCTGCCGATCTGGGCGGAATTTTCGGTGGGCCGATAGCATCCTCCCGCGCCAACATGCCCTCGACAATCCGGCCGCCCTCTGCGACGGTCAGGGCATGAAGGAGCGGGAACTGCGGCTGGCGCTGGTCTGCTATGGCGGCATCAGCCTGGCGATCTACATGCATGGCATCACCAAGGAGGTGTGGCGGC
>NZ_AYOY01000058.1 GCF_000508185.1 Sphingobium sp. C100
CGCTCCACCGCCCCCAGCCGCGCGCCGGCGCGCAGGATCGCGCGGGTCAGCCCGCCGGGGCCTGGCCCGACCTCAAAGGCCGGCATCTGCGCCAAGGGGCCGGGAATGGCGGCGATGCGGTCCAGCAATTGTTCGTCGAGCAGGAAATTCTGCCCCAGCGCCTTGCTGGCGGCCAGGCCATGGCGGGCGATCACCTCACGCAGGGGCGGTAACGCCGGGCGCAGGGGCGGCGGTGCCGGCCGGGTATCAGCCATGCGCGATGCGGGCGCGGGCTGCTTCGGCCGCCATGCGCAGCGCCGCCATCATCGCGCCGGGATTGGCGCTGTCGGTGCCCGCGATGCCGAAGGCGGTGCCATGGTCGGGCGATGTCCGCACGATCGGCAGGCCCAGCGTGATATTGACGCCTTCGTCGAAATTCAGCGTCTTGATCGGGATCAGGGCCTGATCGTGATACATGCACAGCGCCGCGTCATAGGTTTCGCGCGCGCGGGCATGGAACATGCCGTCGGCGGCGAGCGGACCATATATGTCGATCCCCTCCTCGCGCAGCAGATTGATGGCGGGACGGATCACGTCAATCTCCTCACGGCCCAGCGCGCCATTTTCGCCGGCATGAGGATTGAGCCCTGCGACCGCAAGACGCGGACGGCCGATGTTGAAATTACGCTGCAACCCCTTGACCGTGGTCAGCGCGCGCGCGCGGATCAGGTCGATGGTGATCGCGGCGGAAACGTCGGCCAGGGGAATGTGAATGGTGATCGGCACCACCTTGAGCGACGGGCCGGCGAGCATCATGACGGCATTGTGCGGCGCGACGCCGCAGCGTTCGGCGATGAATTCGGTCTGGCCGGGATGGGTGAAGCCGACGCCGTAAAGCTGTTCCTTGCCAACCGGCGCGGTGACGATGCCCGCCGCCGATCCGGCCCGGGCCAGCCCGACCGCAACCTCCAGCGCCTGAAAGGCGACGCGCGCGCCCTCCATGCTCGGACTGCCCGGCACGATGTCGCCCGCTTCGCCGACTTGCAGGCAGGGGAGGGCGGACGGGAAAATATCGGCGGCCTGCTCCGGGCTGTCGATGCGCGCCACTGGTCCCAGCCAGACCGCGCGCAGCGACGCCGCATCGCCGACCGCGAAAAAGGGCGGCAAGCCGCGCGCTTCCCGCATGACCCAGCTTTTGGCCACGATCTCCGGCCCGATCCCCGCCGGGTCGCCGAGCGAGACGGCGAAGGGCGCCAGCTCCTGCCGATCGGGCGGAAGCGGATCAGTTATATTCGATAACGGCATCGCGGCGAAGGTCGCGCAGATAGATGCGCGCGCGCTTGTTGACCCGTTCTTCTTCCAGCTGCGCCATGATCTGGTCGGGATTGGGGGCGTTGGCCGACGTCGGATCGTCGCGGCCGCAGACGATGAGCACGCGCACGCCGTCGGTGATCGAACCGAAGGGCGGCGTGGTCTCGCCGACCTGGAGGTTGAGCAGGATGTCCTGCAATTGCGGCGGCAGGTCGCGCACCTTCACATTGTCATTGTCGACCACATCGGCCCCGATCCGGGCGCCGATTTCATTGGCCTGGCCGCAACCCTTGATCTCCTTGACCGCGGCGGCGAAGCTGGCCGCCTTGGCGCTCGCCTGTTCCTTGGTCGTGCCTTCGGGGAAGAGGAGCGAGAGCTGCTTGAGGCTGAGCAGGGCGTCGCGCGGGTCGGCGGTCAGCACCTTGCGCTTGTCCATGACGTAGATGATCGACACGCCGCCCACGGTCTCGATCGGTCCGGCGATCTGGCCGACCTGCATTTCGGCCGCGGCCTGCGCCAGTTCGGCCGGAAGCTGCGCCGGACGAATCCAGCCCAGGTCGCCGCCGACCGCCGCGGTCGATGCTTCGGAAAACTGACGGGCATAGGCGGGGAAGCTGCCGCCCTGCTGAATCTGTTCGATGATGTTGCGCGCGTTGGCGACGATCTGGTCGTGATTTTCCGGGGTCGCCGACAGATAGATTTCGCCGATACGGAATTCGTCGCTGCCCTTGGCCGCGTTCAGCCGGTCGATCACCGACTTCACTTCGTCTTCGGACACGTTCACGAACGGCTGGATGTTGCGGCGGAGCAGGCGGCTCCATGCCAGTTCGCCCTCGATCTGGCGCTTGATGCTGGCGGCGGCGCTGCCCTGTTCGCGCAGATACTGGTCGAACTCGGTAGGCGACTTGCGGAAATTGGCCGCGACCCGCTCATAGCTTTGCTGGATTTCCTCAGGCGCGATCTTGATGTCGTTGGCGGCCGCTTCCTGGATCTGAAGCGTTTCGTCGATCAGGTTGCGCAGCACCTGGACGCGCAGCCGCTCCTTTTCATCATCCGCCACCTTGCCGCCATTGGCGGTGATGATGAGGGCCAGGCGCTGGTCGACATCGGTGCCGGTGATGATGCGGCCGTTGACGATCGCGGTCGCCTTGCGGACATTGGGGTCGCTCTTGCCGAAGACGGTGACGTCCTTGGGCAGGTTGAGCTGTTGGGCGGCGACGTCGGTGTCGTCATCGCCGACCGTCTGCGCCGCGACCGGTTGCAGCCCGGTGGCCAACAGCGCGGAGGACAGGATCAAGGAACGCAGGCTGACGCGAGCGCCGCGGGTCATGCGGCTGGGCGAGGAAACGGCGGGCAGCATCGTCAGCAATAATCTCCAATACGGTCCCGCGCCTGATGCACGAGCCCGCCTTAACCGGCCCTGACGGGAAGGACGAGCCCGTTCCTTATATGCCAATATTGCGGAAAGCTAGCCGAAGCTGGAAGCTATTGCCCTTTCGCGCGTCGCCATTGGCCTGATAGTCGCGCCGCCAGGTGAGGCCGAGCGTCAGGCAATCATCCTCATAGGCGATGCCGAGACGATGGCGCACCGGCTCATAGCCGTCGGAGACGCTGACGGGGTCTTCCTTCGCGTCGGTCAGGTCGATGACGGTCGATCCGAACACCGACCAGAAGCGCGCAAACTGCACCCGGCCGCCCAGGCGCAATTCCTCACGGTCCTGCAAATCCTCCAGGCCCGACAGGGCGTTGCGGTTGAGGCGCAGATAGCCGACCATGGCATAGGTTTTCTTGCTGCCGACGGTCGCGTCGATCTCGTTGCGGCGGACGGCCAGATTATCCTTGTCCAGCCGGTAGCGATGGATCAGGCTAACGAAATCCTTGTACCGCAGGGTCGTGCGGCCGACCACGTCCGACGTGCGGTCGGACAGGCCGGTGCCGTCGGGCAGGATGCTTTCCTGCCGGTCGATGCGATAGCTTTGGCCGATGATGCTGCGAAGCGAGAAATTTGGCAGGTCCAGGCCATATTCCAGGCCATAGGTGATGCGCGAACTATCCTCGAACCGGTCATAGCCCGCGAAGCGGTTGAGCGCGAAAAGGTTGCTGTCCTCCAGATCGACCGCGCGCGCATCCTCATTGGGCAGCGACAGGTTGGCCAGATGCGGGGACGCGACGATCTGCACGCGCGGGGCGATCCGCTGCACGCCGCCGAACGCTTCGCCGACGAAGGGCCAGCGCACGTCCACCGCCGCCGCGGCGATGCCGCGCCCCTGCCAGCCCGGATCGCCGGCATAGCTGGCGACCGAGGTCAGCAGATTGTCGCTGCTGTGATAGACATCGCCGCGCAGATAGCCGGTGAAGGTGACTTCCTGCCCCAGGCCCGTGAGGGTGCGCAGATTCCATTCGGCCGCCGCGAAGGCGCGCTGCGTATCCTGGCCGCTGGTGCGGGTGATCGCCAGCGTGTTCGCCTGAAGCTGGAGCACGCCGCCCAGCCAGGGATCCTTCATGCGCAGCCGATAATCGATGACCGGCAGCGCGATCGGCGTCTGCCCCTGCGAATCGCCCTGGCGCAGCGTCTGGACCGCCCAGCCGCGAATCGACAGATAGCTGTTTTCGCCGATCCGTTGCGCGCCGATGGTCGAACGCAAACGGTCGTCGCGGCTGATGTCGTAGCGGCGCAGAAAGGTCCGGTCGGTGGCGACGCGGAGCGATCCGTCCACGCTCCATTCGGGCGTCAGTTGCATCGTGCCCGATGCGTCCAGATAGCCGCGAATATCCTTTTCGGTGCCGGTCGGCGTCGTCCCCGCGCTGCTGTCGCTGGTCGCCACGCGGCTGCCATGGGTGACATAGCCCGTCACCTGATAGGCGCCGCGATCATAGAGATGCCGGAAATTGGTTTCGAGCATCGGCAGCGTGCTGGTGTAGACATGCGGCGTGATCGTCAGGTCGCGATTGGGCGCCAGCTTGAAATAATAGGGCAGGGCGACTTCGAACCCGTTGGTGCGATCATAGCGCAGATTGGGCATCAACAGGCCGCTGCCGCCATTGTCGCCGACCGGATGGCTGAAGCCGGGCAGCGGAATGAGCGGCAGGCCGAACAATTCGATATTGGCGTTCTTGTAGGTCACTCGCTCCCGCGTCGGGTCATAGACCACCCGCACCGCGTTGATCTGCCAGGTCGGCTCCTTGGGGCAGCCGTCGCTGTCCTCGACCGCGCAGCCGGTATAGGCGGCATGGTTCAGGGTATAGACGCCATTGGCCCGCGTCCCCTTGGCCGCGGCCAGCCGCCCGCCGGATTCGAGCACCAGCAACATATTATCGACGAGGCCGTCCTTCAGCGTGTCGGTGACGTCGAACCTGTCGCCATAAGCGACATTGCCTTCGGGATCGACGACGGACACATTGCCCTGCGCCTCCACCTTGCCGCTGTTGCGGTCCCACACGACCTTGTCGGCGCGCAGGCGATTGCCCTCGCGCAGCAACTGCACATTGCCGTTGGCGGTGACGATTTCGCGGTCGCTGTCATATTCCAGCGCGTCGGCGGCAAAGCCGATCTGGTCGTCATTTTCCGGCACCGGCGCGTCAGGCGCGCTGATCGCCACCTGCGGCTCGTTGAGCTGCTGGGCCAGCGCGTGCGGGCAGGCGGCGAGCGCGACGCCGCCCAGCAGGGCGGCGCGGATGGAAGCGGTCAAGGAAAAGGGGAGTAAGGCGGTCTGCAAGCGTTAGGCCTCAATGGACGGGCGCGTCTGGCCCACCCGCCTATCGCACTGATAGCCGGTCCGCAATCGCCTGCCGCGCATCATGGCGTGCAAAATCGGTCGAACGGCTTTGCCAGACGGGCCAAGCCACACTATCTGGCAGATAACCGCGCGGCGTCCGTCGCCGCGGACAATAAGAGGAAAACCGCCCTGATGGATATCCAGTTCAGTCCGACCCGCCCCGACGCCGACACCCTGGTCTTTGCCGTGCCCAAGGGCGACCTTGACGCGCTGCCGCTGGCGGCGGCGCCGATCCTGGCCGCCGGCGCGAGCGCGTCGCGCTTCACGGGCGAGGCCGGGACCAGCTTCGAAAGCTTCGTTCAGGAAGGCGGCGCGACGCTGCGCGTGCTGTTGCTGGGCACCGGCGCGGGGAACGAGCAGGATATGGAAAAGGCCGGCGGCGCGCTGGTCGCCAAGCTGGCCACCAGCGGCGCAGTCCATGCCGCGGTCGAATTTTTCGGCGGCGCGAGCGGTGAGCGGGCGGCCCAGCTCGCTTTTGGCGCGCGCCTGCGCGGCTGGCGGATCGACACCTATCGCACGCGCCAGCCGGAAAAGGCCAAGCCCACGCTCAAGACCATCACCCTGGTCGCGACCGGCGCGGATGCGGCATGGGACCGGCTGACGGCGGTCGCCGCC
>NZ_AYOY01000059.1 GCF_000508185.1 Sphingobium sp. C100
GGCGGTGATGCCGAACCCGCCCGCCGCGCGCGAACCGATGCCGACGGTGGCGGTTACGCTGACATCCTGCGGCACTTTGATCTTCAATTGGCCACCCGCGACCTTCAACGCGCCGATGAAACAGGCCGAATAGCCCGCTGCAAAAAGCTGCTCGGGATTGGTGCCGTCACCACCGGCGCCGCCCAGTTCCTTAGGGGTGGACAGGTTGACGGCCAGAACGCCATCGTCGCTGCGGGCCGTGCCGTCGCGACCACCAGTTGCCGTGGCGCGGGTGCGATATTTGACATCAACGGACATGAAACACTCCTTCGCTGTTTGCGATATTGATTATCGCGATAACGAGTTAAATATGATACGCACCCGCCATTGTCCAGAGAATATTTATCGCGATAATATTTTGTGATAGATGGGTGGAAGAAGGAGACATGATGTGGCCGCTGCCTTACCCCTCGATCAGCAACTCTGCTTCTCGCTCTATGCCGCCAGCATGGCGATAAGCCGCGCCTATAAACCCATGCTCGATGCCATGGGCATAACCTATCCCCAATATCTGGTCCTCCATGCTTTGTGGGAGGAGGACGGTCGAACCATCGGCCAGATCGCAGACCGCCTCTCGCTCGAATCCAGCACCATTACGCCGCTGGTCAAGCGGCTGGAGGCCGCCGGTCATCTGACGCGGGCGCGCAGCAGCGTCGATGAACGGCGTGTGGAGGTGCGGCTCACCGATAGCGGGCGGGGATTGCGCGAACAATGTGGCTGCCTTGCCGAAACATTGATGGAGCGCTTGTCGATCACGTCGGCCGAACTCGATCAGTTGAACCTGCAGGTCCAGAATCTCTGGCAGGAATTGCGCGCCACCACGGTGTAGCAGGCGCGATGCGCGCTCGCGCCAAAAAGAAGCCCCGGCCCGGCAAGGAGCGGGCCGGGGCTTCCCTCGGTGGATCAGAAACGGAAGCTGGTCGTCACCATCACGCTTTGCGTATCGAACTTGTCGCCACGGCTGATGCTCGTGCCGCCCGATGGCGTGATCAGGAACGGGTTGGTCGCCGGTGCGGTGCCGGCGCCGACATCGACCCGATACTCATCGACATTATAGCGCGTCCACAAATAGCGGGCGCCGATCGAGAAATTGTCCGACACCTTGGCTTCGACACCGCCGCCCATGGTATAGCCCCAGCCATCTTCACTGCGGTTCTGATCGGTGAAGCTGTTGGCGCCGTTGCTGGTGGTGAAGTTGTTCTTGACCTTCGCATAGGCCAGGCCGCCGGTGATGTAGGGCATGACGCCGCCCGGCGTGGTATAGCCCAGCCGCGCGCGCAGATTGCCGTTCCAGTCGATCTTGCGGCGCATCGTGTAGAAGGCCGGGGTGGTCGAAAATTCCGTCACCTTGTCATCGACATAGGCTTGTCCCGCTTCGGCGACCACGCCGGCCACGATGCTGCCGAACTGCATGTCATAACCGACATGTCCCATCCAGCCGATCGCGTCCTTGTCACCGTCGCAGCCCGACGCCGGGGTCCGGCCCCGTGCGCCGCCGCCGCAAGTGCCGGGCGAGAAGGCGTTGGCGCCGGTGGTGGTCGTCACGGCGTCGTCATAGCTGCCGTCGCCATCGGTATCGAAACGCAGATGTTCCTCGCCATCGCCTTTCTGCCAGTTATAGCCAAAGGACCCGCCGACATAGGGTCCGGTCCAATCCACCGCGCCCGCGCCGTCCTGCGCCAGGGCCGGCATCGACAGGCCAAGTGTCAGCGCTGCGCCAATCGGCGCCAAAAACTTGTATTGCATGGGAAATTCTCCTCACCTGGGGCAGGTCGCCCTTCGCAAGCGCAAACGGATCGTGGCGCGTAAAGGTTTCATCGCCAATCGTAACATTTCATTGCTGCGCCGCAGCCAACCGCAACGCTTGCGCCCGCCGCCTGCAAGCCTATAGATTCCCGTCATGTCCGATGACCTGTTCGCAGCCACCCCGTCCACCACGACCGATTACGATGCCTCCGCCATCGAAGTGCTTGAAGGGCTGGAGCCGGTCCGCCGCCGACCCGGCATGTATATCGGCGGCACCGACGAGCGCGCGCTGCATCATCTGGCCAGCGAAGTGCTCGACAACAGCATGGACGAAGCGGTCGCGGGCCACGCCAACCGGATCGAAATGACGCTGGAGGCGGGCAATCGCCTTACCATCACCGACAATGGCCGCGGCATCCCGGTCGATCCGCACCCCAAATTCCCCGGCAAGTCGGCGCTGGAGGTGATCCTGACCACCCTCCATTCGGGCGGCAAGTTCGAGGGCAAGGCCTATGCCACCTCAGGCGGCCTGCATGGCGTCGGCATCTCGGTCGTCAATGCGCTCTCCACTTCGACTGTCATCGAAGTAGCGCGCAACAAGGAATTATTCCGTCAGGGCTTTTCACAGGGGCTGCCGCTCGCCCCGCTTGAAAAGGTCGGGGCTGCGCCCAATCGTCGCGGCACCTCGGTCGCCTTCACCCCGGATACCGCCATCTTCGGCGAACAAAAGTTCAAGCCCGCCCGTCTCTACCGCCTCGCCCGCTCCAAGGCCTATCTGTTCGCGGGCGTGGAGATACGCTGGAAATGCGACCCCGCGCTCATCAGCGACGACACGCCGGCGGAAGCCGTGTTCCAGTTCCCCGGCGGCCTGGCCGATCATCTCAAGGAACAGGTTGGCGACCGCGAATGCGCCACGAGCGTCTTCTTTGCGGGCAATCAGGATTTTCCGGGCGATGCAGGCCGGGTCGAATGGGCGGTCGCCTGGCCACTCTGGTCGGACGGCAGCTATAGCTGGTATTGCAACACCATCCCCACGCCCGACGGCGGCACCCATGAAGCGGGGCTGCGCGCCGCACTGGTCAAGGGCATCCGCGCCTTCGCCGACCTCGTCGGGCAGAAGAAGGCGAAGGACATCACCGCCGACGACGTCATGACGTCATCGGAAATCATGCTGTCCGTCTTCATCCGCGAACCCCAGTTCCAGAGCCAGACCAAGGACCGACTGACCAGTCCCGACGCCGCGCGGCTGGTCGAAAATGCGGTGCGCGACCATTTCGACCATTATCTCACCGACCATATGGACCGGGGCAAGGCGCTGCTCGCCTATGTGCTCGACCGCATGGACGAACGCCTCCGCCGCAAGCAGGAAAAGGAGGTCAAGCGCAAGACCGCGACCAACAGCCGCAAGTTGCGCCTGCCCGGCAAGCTCACCGACTGTTCGAACGATGACCCCGAAGGCGCTGAAATCTTTCTGGTCGAAGGCGACAGCGCCGGCGGATCGGCCAAGCAGGCGCGCGACCGCAAGACGCAGGCGATCCTCCCCCTGCGCGGTAAGATCCTCAATGTCGCCTCAGCCAACACCGCCAAGATATTGGCGAACCAGGAAATTGCCGACATGATCCTGGCGCTGGGCTGCGGCACGCGCAAGGATTGCAACCCCACCAACCTGCGCTATGACCGCATCGTCATCATGACCGACGCCGATGTCGACGGCGCGCATATCGCCACTTTGCTGATGACCTTCTTCTTTCAGGAAATGCCGGAACTGGTGCGGCGCGGCCATCTCTACCTTGCGCAGCCGCCGCTCTATCGCCTCGTCGCGGGCGGCAAGAGCCTCTATGCCAAGGACGACGCGCATCGCCAGGAACTGTTGCGCACCGAATTCAAGGGCAAGAAGGTCGAGACCAGCCGCTTCAAGGGGCTGGGCGAAATGAACCCGATGCAGTTGCGCGAAACCACCATGGACCCCAAAACCCGCAGCCTCATCCGCATCACCCTGCCCGACGATATCGAGGACCGGCAGCAGGTGCGCGATCTGGTCGACCGGCTGATGGGCACCAACCCCGCCCACCGCTTCGCCTTCATCCAGGAAAATGCCGCCGCCGTTGACGAGGAAGCGATCGACGCATGAGGATAGGCATAGCCTCTCCGCTCCGTGCTCCTGCGAAAGCAGGAGCCTAGGATCGGATGCATGACGGGAGATATTGGGCGCCCGCTTTCGCAGGCGCACGACAGGGCCTGATCTGCATCCTGCTGCTGTTCATGCTCGCCTCCGTCCCCGCCAGCGCCGCCCCGTCCCCCGCCTATCAGGCCCGCGCGCAGCAACTCCTCCACATCCTCGCCGCCCCCGGCGACGAGACGGATTTCTTCGCGCCGCTCTTCCTCGACGCCGTGCCGGTGGACCGCTGGCGCGCCATTGCCGCCGACCTGCGCGCCCAGCATGGCAAGCCGCTGTCGCTCGGCGCGGTGCGGACCGAAAGCGCCACCGCGGGCCAGGTCGAAATCCGCTATGAGCGCGCCACTATCGGCTTCACCCTTGTCGTGGCGCCGCAGCCGCCCAGCCGCGTCATCGGGCTCCACATCGTCGGCGCGCGCACGGCCAATGACAGCCTGGACAAGGTGATGGCCGACCTGGCCGCCCTGCCCGGCCGGACCGCTTTCGCCATGGCGCGGCTGACCGACGCCGCGCCGCAAAATCTGCGCGCCCGCGCCGCCGACGCCCCTATGGCGACCGGCTCCAGCTTTAAACTCTATATCCTCGCCGAACTCGCCCGCGCCACATCGGCCGGCGAGCGAAGCTGGAGCGACGTCGTCCCGCTCGGCCCCAAAAGCTTTTCCGGCCGCCTGATGACCTGGCCCGACCAGGCGCCGATGACGCTCCACAGCCTCGCCACCGCCATGATCACGGAAAGCGACAATAGCGCAGCCGACACGCTGCTCCATGCGCTGGGCCGGGACCGGGTGGACGCGATGCTGGCGCGCAGCGGCCATGCCGATCCGGCGCGGGCCCTGCCGCTGCTCAGCACCGCCGAAGCCTTCGCGCTCAAAATGCCCGACCGTGCCGATCTGCGCGCCCGCTATGTCGCCGCGACCCCCGACGCCCGCCGCGCGCTGCTGCGCGAAGCCGCCCCGCGCCTCACCGCCGCCGGCATCGACATCGGCAGCGTCGCAGACCGTCCGGTTGCGATCGACGGCATCGAATGGTTCGCCTCGCCCGACGACATGATCGCCCTGCTCGACTGGCTGCGGCGCAGCGGCGG
>NZ_AYOY01000060.1 GCF_000508185.1 Sphingobium sp. C100
AGCCGCAAGCAGGAACGGGTGAAGATGACCCGCCTGCGCCAGACGGTCGCCAAGCGCCTGAAGGAAGCGCAGAACAACGCCGCGCTGCTCACCACCTTCAACGATGTCGACATGACGAACGTCATCGAGGCGCGGACCAAATATAAGGACTTGTTCGAAAAGAAGCATGGCGTCCGTCTGGGCTTCATGGGCTTCTTCACCAAGGCCGTGTGCATGGCGCTCAAGGACATTCCGGGGGTCAATGGCCAGATCGAAGGCGATGAGATCGTCTATAACGACTTCTGCGACATCTCCGTCGCGGTCTCGGCGCCGACCGGCCTGGTCGTTCCGGTGATCCGCAATGCCGAGAGCATGAGCGTCGCGAAGATCGAGAAGACCATCGGCGAGTTCGGCAAGAAGGCCAAGGAAGGCAAGCTGACGATGGAAGATATGAAGGGCGGCACCTTCACCATCTCCAACGGCGGCGTGTTCGGTTCGCTGATGTCGACCCCGATCATCAACCCGCCCCAGTCGGCGGTGCTGGGCCTCCACCGCATCGAGGACCGCCCGGTCGTCCGCAACGGCCAGGTGGTTGTCCGCCCGATGATGTATCTGGCACTGAGCTACGATCATCGCCTGATCGACGGTCGCGAAGCGGTGACCTTCCTGGTCGCGGTCAAGAATGCGATCGAAGACCCGACCCGCCTGCTGATCGACCTGTAAGCCAATCCGACGTGCTCCTGCGAAAGCAGGAGCACGGGGTGGAGAAGAGCGACGAAAGCGGGATATGTATCTGATGGCCAGCAGGCGCAATGGCACGCTCTATTTGGGTGTCACGAGCGACCTGGCCGCCGGAGCCTATCAACACCGCAACGTTCTGACAGATGGCTTTACGAAGCACCATGGCTGCACCATGTTGGTGTGGTTCGAAGCAAATGATGATCTGCAGGAGGCGCGGCAACGCGAACTGCGGATGAAAAATGGAAACGCGCCTGGAAGATCGAGTTGATCGAACGGGGGAATCCGCCATGGCGGGACTTGTTCGAGACGCTGTTCTGACGACGCCCTGGGCTCCTGCGTTCGCAGGAGCGCAAGAATGAGGTGAGAGATGGCAGAGTTCGATTATGACGTCCTGGTGATCGGTTCCGGCCCCGGCGGCTATGTCGCGGCGATCCGCGCGGCGCAGCTGGGCCTCAAGACCGCCTGCGCAGAAAGCCGTGAGACGTTGGGCGGCACTTGCCTCAATGTCGGTTGCATCCCGTCCAAGGCGCTGCTGCACGCATCGGAACTTTATGACGAGGCCGCGAACGGCATGCTCGCCAAGCTGGGCGTCAAGATCGACAAGATGAGCCTGGACCTGCCCACCATGCAGGGCCAGCGCATCGACGCGGTCAAGGGCCTGACCGGCGGCATCGAGTTTCTGTTCAAGAAGAACAAGGTGACATGGCTCAAGGGCCTCGCCAGCTTCACCGGCGCCAACACTGTGGAAGTGAATGGCGAAAAGGTGACGGCAAAGAACATCGTCATCGCCACCGGTTCGTCGGTCGCGCCGCTGCCGGGCGTCGCGGTCGATAATGCGGGCGGCAAGATCGTCGATTCGACCGGCGCGCTGGAACTGGACAAGGTGCCCGATCATCTGGTCGTCGTCGGCGGCGGCGTGATCGGCCTGGAACTGGGTTCGGTCTGGAAGCGTCTGGGCGCCAAGGTCACGGTGGTCGAATATCTCGACCAGATCCTGCCCGGCATGGACGGCGAAGTCCGCAAGGAAGCCAACAAGCTCTTCAAGAAGCAGGGCTTCGAGTATAAGCTCGGCACCAAGGTGACGGGCGCCGAAGCCGGCAAGAAGGGCGTGACCCTGACGGTCGAGCCGGCGGCCGGCGGAGAGGCGGAGAAGATCGAGGCCGATGTCGTCCTCGTCTCGATCGGCCGCCGTCCCAATACCGAAGGGCTTGGCCTCGACAAGATCGGGCTGGAGCTCAATCAACGCGGCCAGATCGAGACCGATCACGACTTCGCGACCAAGGTGCCCGGCGTCTGGGCGATCGGCGACGTCATCCCCGGCCCGATGCTCGCGCACAAGGCCGAAGATGAAGGCATTGCCGTTGCCGAGAATATCGCGGGCCTGACCGGCATCGTGAACCATGACGTGATCCCGAGCGTGGTCTACACCAAGCCGGAGATTGCCGGCGTGGGCCTGACCGAGGAAGTCGCCAAGGAGCGCGGCGCGATCAAGGTCGGCAAATTCCCGATGATGGCCAACAGCCGCGCCAAGACCAATCACGAGCCTGAGGGTTTCGTGAAGATCATCGCCGACGCCGAAACCGACAAGGTGCTGGGCGTGTGGATCATTGCCACGCTCGCCGGCACGATGATCGCGCAGGCGGCGCAGGCGATGGAATTCGGCGCGTCGAGCGAGGATATCGCCTATACCTGCCACGCGCACCCGACGCATAGCGAGGCGATCAAGGAAGCGGCCATGGCCGTCACCGGCAAGCCGATCCATATGTGATCCGACCGGCAACCTGTCGATCAAAGGAAAGGCCTCCATCCGGGGGCCTTTTCTTTTGCCTGCCGTCCGGCGCCCAGGCGTTCGTCGGCGGCGCAATATTCTGCCAAAGGGTCTGGTCGTTTCAGGGGCGAGTGGTTACATGGGCCGCCACGAATCCCCATCGGACGCACCCGTCCGTCCCGCAGCAGAAAGTGGCTTTCACATGGACATCCGCCTCGGCCTCACCTTCGACGACGTGCTGTTGCAGCCCGCCGAATCCGATGTGCTGCCCAGCCAGGCGGACACCAGCACCCAGGTCACGCGCCAGATCAGGCTCAACATCCCGATCCTCTCGTCCGCCATGGATACGGTGACGGAAGCCGACATGGCCATCGTCATGGCGCAACTGGGCGGCATCGGCGTCCTCCACCGCAACCTGTCGGTCGAGGAGCAGGCCGACGCGGTCCGCGCGGTCAAGCGCTTCGAAAGCGGCATGGTGGTCAATCCCATCACGATCCTGCCCACTGCCACGCTGGCCGATGCGCAGATGCTGATGCAGCGCCACAAGATCAGCGGTATTCCGGTGGTCGAAAATTCGGGCAAGCTGGTCGGCATCCTGACGCATCGCGATGTCCGCTTCGCTGAAAATCCGGCCCAGCGGGTCAGCGAACTGATGACGAAGGACAATCTTGCCACCGTCAAGGTCGGCGTGGGTCAGGAGGAGGCGCAGCGACTGTTGCACCAGCGCCGCATTGAAAAGCTGCTGGTGGTGGACGACGCCTATCATTGCGTCGGCCTCATCACCGTCAAGGACATCGAAAAGGCGGTTACCTATCCCCAGGCGACGAAGGATGCGTCGGGTCGCCTGCGCGTCGCCGCTGCTTCCACCGTGGGCGAAACGGGGCTGGAACGCAGCAAGGCGCTGATCGATGCGGAATGCGACCTCATCGTCATCGACACCGCCCATGGCCATAGCAGGCAGGTGTCGGCGGCGGTCGAGGCGGTGAAGAAACTGTCCAACCATGTTCAGGTCGTGGCCGGCAATGTCGCCACCGCCGAAGCGACCAAGGCGCTGATCGGCGCGGGCGCGGACTGCGTGAAGGTCGGCATCGGCCCCGGTTCCATCTGCACCACCCGCGTCGTCGCGGGCGTCGGCGTGCCACAGTTGACCGCCGTGATGGATTCGGCCGAGGAAGCGGCGAAGCAGGGCGTGCCGGTGATCGCCGATGGCGGACTGCGCACGTCGGGCGACGTGGCCAAGGCGCTGGCCGCGGGCGCGGGTTGTGTCATGGTCGGATCGTTGCTGGCTGGCACGGCCGAGGCGCCGGGCGAAACCTTCCTTTACCAGGGCCGCGCCTATAAGAGCTATCGCGGCATGGGCAGCGTCGGCGCGATGGCGCGCGGCAGCGCCGACCGCTATTTCCAGGCCGACATCAAGGACCAGATGAAGCTGGTGCCCGAAGGGATTGAGGGTCAGGTGCCGTTCAAGGGACCGGCCAAGGACGTCATCCATCAGCTGGTCGGCGGCGTGAAGGCGGCGATGGGCTATACCGGCAGCCGCACGATCAAGGATCTTCAGGAGCGCGCCCGCTTCGTCCAGATCACCAATGCGGGGCTTTCGGAAAGCCATGTCCACGACGTGACGATCACGCGCGAAGCGCCCAACTACCCGACGCGCTGACACTATAATCCCTCTCCCTGACAAAGGAGGGGGTAGGGGTGGTTGCCAGCGCAGGGAGCTTCCTGCGGCAACCCCCATCCAGACCCCTCCCGACAGGGAGGGGGGAAGGCATCGATGACCCCCTCCGCCCGCATCCAGGCCGCGATCGATCTGCTGGACCTCATCATCGCCTCGGCGCGTGATGGCGGGCCGGCGGCCGATACGCTGATCGCGCGTTATTTCAAGGAACGGCGTTATGCCGGCTCGCGCGACCGCCGGGCGGTGCGCGACCATGTCTATGACGCGATCCGCCGCGCCGGGGAACGCCCCGACGACGGCCGCGCGGCGGTGGTCGGCCTGGCGCTGGAGCGACCCGAAATCGCTGCCCTGTTCGACGGTTCACCCCACGGCCCGGCGCCGATCGAGCCGGGAGAGAGCGGCGCGGAGGCGGGCGATGTTCCCGTCTGGCTCCAGCCCCTGTTTGCCGCGCCGGTGGAGCAGGATGCGCTGCTGGGCCGCGCGCCCGTCGATCTGCGCGTCAACCGCCTGAAGGCGACAGCGGCCGAGGTTGCGCCGCAATTGCCCGATGCCCGGCCGATCGCGGGCCTGCCCGATGCGCTGCGCTTGCCGGAGGGCTATCCCGTCGAGCAGGGCGCACCGTGGAAAGATGGCCTGGTCGAGGTTCAGGACGCCGGCAGCCAGTGGATCGCGGCGGCCTGTGGCGCGCGACCCGGCATGACCGTGATGGACCTGTGCGCCGGCGCTGGCGGCAAGACGCTGGCGCTGGCGGC
>NZ_AYOY01000061.1 GCF_000508185.1 Sphingobium sp. C100
CCCCCCCCGGTTGGGTGGCCGTCCTTCAATGAAAATCGCGCGACTTGGGCAATATGCGTGCATTGCGCGGATGGCTGGGCGCTCGCGCGGGCTGCGAAGAAGGGATGTCGTCGCCCGTTCGGACGATGCGCGTATCGGTCAGCCGGTCGAACTCAGCCGTGCGGTCATGCACGCGCGTCGCCATCAGATGGACGACGCCTTCCTTGCTGCGCTGCACTTCCCCCTCCACCAGCATCAGCCGACTGGCCATGACCGGGCGGCGCTGCATTTCAAACAGGCGCGCCCAGAGCAGGATGTTGGTGACGCCGCTCTCATCCTCGATGGTGATGAAGACGGCATTGCCCTTGCCCGGCCGTTGCCGCACCAGCACCACGCCCGCGGTCTTCACGCGCGCGCCATTGCGGGCGGCGCTGGTCTGCGCACAGCTCAGCACCCCTTCGGCGGCGAAGACCGGGCGCAGAAACTGCATCGGATGACCCTTCAGGGACAGGCGCGTGACGGCATAGTCGGTCGCCACCTGTTCGGCGAGCGGCATCGCGGGCAGCGCCGCATCCTGTTCCGCGCCCAGTTCCCGCGCCTCCCCGCCCCGCACCCGCGCGGCGGCGAACAGCGGCAGTTCGTCCGAAGGCGTGCGCCGCGCTTCCCATAATGCCGTGCGCCGGTCCTGCCCCAGCGAGCGGCAGGCATCGGCATCGGCCAACAGCCGCAGCGCCCGCGCGGGCAGCCCCGCCCGTCGCGCCAGATCCTCCATGCCGGTGAACAATCCGCCCTGCGCCCGCGCCACGACCAGTTGTTCCGCCCAGGACTGCCGGAACCCATCGACCTGGCGAAAGCCCAGCCGCAGCGCCAGCGTCCGCCCCTGCCCTTCGCCCCGATCGTAGCGGCGCGACCGCAGCAGCGGTTCCAGCCCATTGTCCCAGCCGCTCATATTCACATCGACGTCATGGACGGTGACGCCATGTTCGCGCGCGTCGCGCACCAGCTGCGCGGGGGCGTAGAAGCCCATCGGCTGCGAATTGAGCAGGGCGCAGGCGAAGACCGCCGGCTGGTGGCATTTGATCCAGGCCGACACATAGACCAGCCGCGCAAAGGACAGCGCATGGCTTTCGGGAAAGCCATAGCTGCCGAACCCTTCGATCTGCTTGAAGCAGCGTGCGGCGAATTCTTCGGTGTAGCCGCGCAGGGTCATGCCGCGGATCAGCTTCTCGCGGAAATGATGGATGGTGCCGACATTGCGGAAGGTCGCCATCGCCCGGCGCAACTGGTTGGCTTCCGACGGCGTGAACCTAGCCGCCGTGATCGCCAGCTTCATCGCCTGTTCCTGGAACAGCGGCACGCCGAAGGTCTTGCCCAGAAGCTGTTTCAGCTCGTCGGCCGGACCATGGTCGGGACTGGGCGAGGGATAGCTGATCTCCTCCTCCCCGCACCGCCGCCGCAGATAGGGATGGACCATGTCGCCCTCGATCGGACCGGGCCGCACGATCGCGACCTGCACCGTCAGGTCATAGAGAGTGCGCGGCCGCAGGCGCGGCAGCATGTTGATCTGCGCCCGGCTTTCCACCTGAAACACGCCGATGCTCTCCCCCCGGCACAGCATATCGTAAACATCGCCATCCCCGGATTCGAGGTCCACCATCAGTTGGTGATCGCCCAACCCGTTGGCGCGCATCAGGTCGAACGCCTTGCGGATGCAGGTCAACATGCCAAGCGCCAATATGTCGACCTTCATCAGGCCGAGTGCGTCGATATCATCCTTGTCCCATTCGATGAAACTGCGTTCGGCCATGGCGGCGTGGTGCAGCGGCACCGTTTCGTCGAGCCGGTTCTGCGTCAGCACGAAGCCGCCGACATGCTGCGACAGATGACGGGGGAAGGGCGCGTCGAGCAACTGGCCGACCAGTTCGCGCAGTTGCACCATCTGCGGATTGTCGAGCGCAAAGCCCGCTTCGCTGATCCGCTTGTCCCCCATATCGCTCGAATAGCTGCCCCAGACGGTGCTGGAGAGGCGCACCACAATATCTTCGGACAGACCCAGAACCTTGGCGACCTCGCGCACCGCGCTGCGCGAGCGATAATGGATGACCGTCGCGGCGATGCCGGCGCGATGGCGGCCGTAGCGGTCATAGATATATTGCATCACCTCCTCGCGCCGCTCATGTTCGAAATCGACGTCGATGTCGGGCGGCTCGTCACGCTCCTCCGACACGAAACGGGAAAAGAGCAGATCATGTTTCAGCGGATCGACCGACGTGACGCCCAGCAGGAAACAGACCATGGAATTGGCGGCCGATCCCCGCCCCTGACAGAGTATTCCCTTCATCCGGGCGAAAGCGACGATGTCGTGAACGGTCAGGAAATAATAGGCATAGTTGCGCTCGCCGATCAGCTTGAACTCGTCATCCAGCAGCTTGCGCACGGCATGGGGAATATGCGGCCCGTAACGGGCATGGGCAGCGCTGATGGTCAACTCCTCCAGCCATTGCTGCGCGGTCCAGCCTTCGGGCACTGGCTCGTGCGGATATTCGTAGCGCAACTGGGCCAGGGTGAAGTGGACGCGGGAGAGGAAGCGGATGGTTTCCGTCACAGCGTCCGGGCAGGCGCGATAGAGGCGCGCCATTTCGGCGGGGTCATGGACATGGCGTTCGGCATTGGCCTCCAGCAGCCGCCCGGCCCCGGCCAGGGGCGCGCCTTCGCGGATACAGCTCAACACATCCTGCAACGGCCGCTGCGCCGGGCTGGCGTAGAGAACGTCCATGGTGGCGAGCAACGGCACGCCGGTGCGCGCGCCCAGCGCCATATATCCAGCCAATCGCCGTGCATCGCGCCCGTCGCGCCGCAATGCCGCCCCCAACCAGACCCGGTTCGGCGCAAGGCGAGACAGGCGGGTCAGCAGGGATTCCACATCATGCGGCCGCGGGGGTGGCACCAGGCTGAGATGCCCCTGCCGGATCATCTCGCCATGCGCGCGATCCTCATGCTCATATTCGACCGGCCGAGCACTTGCCTGCTGCTCCGTCGCCGTGGAATAAGGCAACACAATCAACAGAAGGTCATTCAGATAAGCGGTCAGATCCTCATAATATAGGATGCAGTGGCCCTTGACCGACCGCAGATTGCCGACCGTCAGCAATTTGGTGAGTTCGCCCCAGCCGCGCCGCGTAGCGGGATAGGCGACGATGTCGGGCGTCCCGTCGGCAAAGACCAGCCGCGCGCCGGTCAATAGCCGCGAATCGGTCTGGCAGGAGGCATCCTCAGCCGGGGTCAGTTCGAGCGGTTCGCCCTTCTCCTTCTTAGCTTTGAGCAGTGCCTCGCGCGCCCTGGCCGGCGCATCGCGGTGCGCCTTCCAGGCCCGCACCACGCCCGCCACCGTGTTGCGGTCGGCAATGCCGATGCCGGCAAGGCCCAGTTCCATCGCCCGCGCGACCATGTCGGCGCCATGCGATGCGCCGCGCAGGAAGGAAAAGTTGGTTGCCGCCACCAGTTCGGCAAAGGGCGGCGCGGTCTGGATCGGAGGCGGGGGCGGAGACGGGGGCGGGGACGGGCGTCGCTCCTTCGCTTTTTCGCGTGCCGCCTCGATCGCGCTCCGTTCGCGCCGGTCGATCGATTTGGGTCGGGTCGGGTCGGGATAGCCACGCTTTCGTCGATTGCCGTGGGGGCCGCTCATGCGAACAGGCCATGGATATACCAGCCCGGGTGCTCGACCTCCGCGCCGTAAAGCCCGTGGCGGAATATCCAGTAACGCCGCCCCCGTGCATCCTCGACCCGGTAATAGTCGCGGGTGCGGCCGGCGCTTTCGCCTTCGATCGCGCCGTCCTTCGCCCGCCACCATTCGGGCGCGATCCGTTCCGGCCCTTCATAGCGGGCGACGTCGTGCAGCGCCCGGCGCCAGCGAAAGCGATGCGGCGGACCGTCGGGCACCTGCGCCACCACCTCGATCGGCTGGGGCGGATCGAACAGATGGAGCGGGCGCATCGGCGGATCGCCCGGATCGCCGTCCGCCGCCCAATTGCCCGGCGCGCGGCTTTCCACCGCCGGCAGCGCGAGTTGCGCCTGTTCGGGAATATGGCTGTCGCGCGGTTCCAGCCGCTGGATATGCGCGCGGCCGGCGCGGATCGACAGGCGGTCGACCAGGGCGGCGACGCTATCCTCACGTCGCGCCGCGCCCCCTTCCAGCGCCAGTTGCGTGGGCGCCAGCTTTTCGGCCTGCGGCACGGTGAGGCGCAGCATGTCGAAGCCGAAGCCGGGATCGATCGGGTCGGACAGCGCGTCGATCCGTTCGCGCATCAGGCGCAGGATGGCGGGCGCATCGCGCACCGGCAGGCTGGTTTCGACCCGCAGCGGAAAGGCGAGGCCGTCGCTGCGGAAGAAGACCGCCTCGAACCGCCGCCCGCCCTCGC
>NZ_AYOY01000062.1 GCF_000508185.1 Sphingobium sp. C100
CGCGGCAGCGGCAGACGCTCGCGCGCGTTGCGCTCGGCCCGGTTTCCGCACACGACGATGCCGCCGCCGCTCCGGTCGCACGGCTTCACCACTTGCGTCCGGACGCGATAGGCGGCCATCAATTCATCCTCTTCCGCCGCCAGGGCGCACACCGGCAGCAGGAGCGGACAAAGGGGCAGAAAGCGCAAGATCCGCATTGGTGGAGAGCAGATCATCCAATCATGACCAGATCATGGCGGGCGCTCGACAAGGGCCGACGGACGGCCTATCCGCTTCGTCAAAGCAAAAGGGCAGAGGAAAAATGATGGAGCAGGCAAGCTCGATTCTGGACCGCGTGCTGGTTCTGGAAATGGTCCGCGTGACCGAAGCCGCTGCGATCGCCGCGTCGAGGCTTATCGGCCGGGGCGACGAGAAAGCCGCAGACGCCGCCGCCGTCGAAGCCATGCGCATGGCGTTCAACGACCTTTATATGGACGGCACCGTCGTCATCGGCGAAGGCGAGCGGGACGAAGCGCCGATGCTTTATATCGGTGAGAAGGTCGGCAACGCGATCGGCAAAGGGCCGAAGATCGACATCGCGCTCGACCCGCTGGAAGGCACCACCATCACCGCCAAGGCCGGCCCTAACGCGCTCTCCGTGCTGGCCATCGCGGAAGAAGGCGGCCTGCTGAACGCGCCGGACGTTTATATGGAGAAGCTGGCGATCGGCCCCGGCTATCCCGAAGGCGTCATCGATCTGGACCGGTCGGCGAAGGAAAACGTCAATGCGGTTGCCGCCGCCAAGGGCGTCGAGCCGCACGAGATCATCGTCTGCGTCCTGGACCGGCCCCGCCACGAAAAGCTGATCGCCGAACTGCGCGCCATCGGCTGCGGCATCATGCTGATCCCCGATGGCGATGTCGCCGGGGTGATCGCCACCACCGACCCGGAAACCACGATCGACATATATATGGGATCTGGCGGCGCGCCGGAGGGTGTGCTGGCCTGCGCGGCGCTCCGCTGCGTCGGCGGGCAGTTCAAGGGGCGGCTGCTATTCCGCAACGAGGATGAGAAGCAGCGCGCCCGCAAATGGGGCATCACCGATTTCGACAAAATCTATGACCTGAGCGATCTGGCGAAGGGCGACTGCATCTTTGCGGCGACCGGCGTGACCGACGGATCGCTGCTCGACGGGGTCAAGCGCCTGCCGGGGGGCAAGCTGACGACCGAAAGCGTGGTCATGCGCGCCAGCACCGGCACCGTGCGCTGGGTGAAGGGCGAGCATAAGGTCGGGCCGAAGAAGATCGCCTGAGACGATCCGACGCGGATTGGGGCGCATTCAACCCAGATGGCCTGGCCGCTATCGGCCGGCGCGATGGTTGAGGTCATGCCCCAAGGCCAGGATGCCAACGCCGATTAGCGTATAGACGCTTTCCTGCAAGCCATGATCCATGGTCAGCGCCCCGGCCATGACGCCCAGGCCCAGGGAGCCGATCGCCGCCGGCATCATGAAGCCGTGGACGATCGCGCCATGGCCCAGCGCGACAGCGCCAAGCAGGATCGCCAAGGCAAGCCCGGCCTCATGAAAGATCGGGCTTTCGAAAATGCCGCCGGCCGAAGCGAGCAGGCCGAGCACGACCGCGGTGATGAAACAATGGGCGACGCATAGCCCCGACAGCGCGATCGCAAAGCGATCGAGTCGTCCGGTCAAAAGGGCTTGGCGAAAATTCTGCGACATGATCGCCGCTACATAGAGCAGCAATTTGTAAGTTACAACATAACATGCGGATAATTTCCGCCGTGCCAGCGCAAATCAGGCTGCGAGGCGCAGGCAGTTCCGGCCGCTATGCTTGGCGTGATAAAGCGCCTTGTCGGCCGCTTCCAGCATCGCTGAGCGAGTCGACCGGCCGTCGAGTTCCGCAAGGCCGGCACTGAAGGTGATGCTAATCGCTTCACCACGGTCATTGACATCAATCGGCGCCGCCAGCCGCGCCCGCAGTCGTTCGCACATCAGGCTGGCGCCATGGCTGTCGCAATCCACCAGCAAAATGGCGAATTCCTCCCCGCCCAGCCGTCCGATGCTATCGAAGTTGCGCAGCTCGGGGCGCAATCGCTGCACGAAGCCGCTCAGCACGCGGTCGCCCGCATTGTGGCCATAGCGGTCGTTCACCAACTTGAAATGATCAAGGTCGATCAGCAACAGGCTGGACCGGGCGCCCTGCAAGGCGCGCTCCATTTCCGCATCCAGCTTTTCGAGGAAGGCGCGCCGGCTGTCGGCCCCTGTCAACGAATCGCGCGCGGCCACCTGTTGCAGCGCGCGCTGGCGCGCCTTGTGCCGGGATATGTCGCGGATCATGCTGACGACGCCATGGGACTGGCCCCGTTCATCGACCACGGCGCGGCTCACCATTTCGCAACATTCAAGGTCGCTGGACGCCAGCAGCGGGCGGAATTCCACCTTGTGGACCGAGCCGGGTTGCGCCATCGCCTGGCGATGCACGGCGATCACGGCCGCGCGATCCTGCGGATCAACGAGATTCGCGGCGGCCTGGCCGACGAGCAGGTCGGGTGCGCAGCCAATCTGCTCCAGCGCCGAGGGCGAGGCATATTCGATGATCCCGTCCATGCTGATGTCGAGCACCACATCGCCGCTATGTTCGGCGATGGCGCGGAACCGCGATTCGCTTTCCTGGAGCATCTGAAACAGGCGGCGGCGTCCGTTCAGTTCGGCGGCGACCGGCATCGACAGCAGGAAACTGAGCGCCAGATAGAATTGAAAGGCCTGGACCCGCTCCCCGAGCGACGCGGGAATGATCATCAACGGCCCGGTGCCCGACATGGTTGCCATGCCGCCGATCAGCGCCAGGATGACGATGGAAGCGGCCGCGCCGATATGCCCCACGCGAAAGGCGATCAGGACCAGCGGCAACAGCGGCGCGAACAGCATCGGATAGCGCGCCCAGTAGAAGATATGCACGGTGACCAGCGTGAACAGCGCCAAGAGCGCCAACGCCTCGATCTTCGTAGCGGTCGGCGTCTCGCGCATCCAGCGCCCGAATTCGCCCTGCATCAACAGGATCAGGATGGGCGTGCAGGTCAATCCGCCCAAGGCATGGCCGGTATACCATTGCAGCCAGGACGGCCAGAAACCGACCGGCGTCTGCAACGCAGCGACCGACCCCGCCGCCAGCCCGGTGACGACGTCCGCCACACCACATAGCGCCAGGATGAAGACGACCAACGGGCGCACCGATCCGGTAACGGCCCGATCATTGAGGAAATGGCGGCAGATGACGGCGACGATCAATGCTTCGCCGACATTGATGAGCGCCATCGGCAGCGCGGCGGCCGGCCCCATGCCGAAAATGGCGGTGGCGGCCATGCTGGCCACGCCGCAGGCAAGGATGGCGCGTGGCCAATAAGCGACGCGTGACGTCAGCAACTCCGCCATCAGAAAAGCGTTGGCGCCCCAGATGAAGGCCAGTCCGCCTTCGAAGCGCGAGACCAGGAGCGAGAGCATCGCAGCGACAAAATAGATGCAGCCGGTTGTCACCGGTGCAAATAGAGACTGAGGGCTACGAAGGGTGAACCGCGACATGGTCCGACAAGGCATAGGAGGCTATCCTTAATTTTTTGCTCATAGTCGGACGGCGGAAGCATCAGTCGATGCGGTGAGGAGCACGGACCAGGCACGCAAACGATCCGCCCGGACGTCGCCCGCCATGGCGGGCAGGAAGCGCTGACGCCCCGGCAACAGCGCCGCCGCATCCTCCAATGTCGCGTGCAGGCCGGCGCCCACCGCCGCGAGGATGGCGGCGCCACGGGCAGTCGTTTCGACATCGGCGGGTCGTTCGACGGGCAGGTCGAGCATATCCGCCATGTCCTGCGCGATCCAGTCATTCGCGCTCATCCCACCGTCGATGCGCAGGTTCGTCCAGGGCGCGCCATCCGCCGCAAAGGCGCCGGCCAGATCATGCAGCTGATGCGCGATCGATTCGAGCGCTGCGCGGACGATATGCGCGCGGGTCGTGCCTTGGGTCAGCCCCGCAATGACGCCGCGCGCTTCGGGCCGCCAGTGCGGCGCGCCCAGCCCTGAAAGCGCGGGCAGCAAGGACACGCCGCCATTGTCCGGCACGGACCGGGCAAGCGCCTCCGTTTCCCCGGCGGAGCGAATCAGACCAAGCTGGTCGCGCAACCACTGGATCAGGCTGCCCGCGACGAAGATCGATCCTTCCAGCGCATAGCGGCGGCGGCCGCCGATCTGGCCCAATATCGTGCCGAG
>NZ_AYOY01000063.1 GCF_000508185.1 Sphingobium sp. C100
GCGGAGGGCTGCTCGCGGGCAGCGGATGCGCGCGCGACCGTGCCTTCGGTGCGGGCGAGCCGTGCCGCCGCCCGTCGCTGGCGGCGCTGCTCGGAGGCGCTCAATCGACGCGCCGGTTGCGGGGCAGTGGTGGGCGCTTGCGCGACTTGCGCGGGGGCGGCCACCGACGAAGCGGCAGGGGGGGTCGCGGCTCCGGCGGGCGGATTGGTCGGCGTGATGGCGGCGATGGCCGTGCCGGTCTGCGCTGGAAATTGCCCGAAATGCACCGCCGCCGCCTTTTGCGGCGCGGTCAGATAGGGCATTTTTTGCATATAGGGGGTTATCGCCGCCGCCAGTTGGGCCGGCATGGTCTGCTCCGCGATCGTCTTCGCTTCGGACTGGCGATTGTTCATCGCATAGATGAACGCGCGAAAGCGCCAGGCGGCGCGATCGCTCTTGTAGAGCAAAGGCTCCAGCATCTTTTCGGCCGCGTCGACCTGGCCCGATATGCCCAGGGAGGCGGCGTAACGGCGGCGCAGTTCGGCGTCGTCCGGCGTGCGGGCGAGCGCAGCCTGATAATCGCGTTGCGCCCCTGCCTGGTCGCCGGTCATGTCGCGCGCCAGGCCACGCTCGGCCAGGATGGTCGTGTCGGGATAACCCAGCCGCGCCGCCTGATCGAACAGGCGCAGCGCCTCGGCCGGGTTCTGGAGCTTCAGCATCACGCGGGCCAGCCCCGCCTTGATCCGGCCATTGCCGCTCTCGATCGCGTCGGCGCGGGCGAAGAAGCCGGCCGCGCCATGGGGATCGTCCAGCGCCAGCGCCGCCTCTCCCGCACCGATCAGCGCGGACACATCGCGCGGATTGGACGCGAGCCGGGCGAGATTGCTGTTGAGATCGGCGGCGCCCAGAGGGCGCACCAGATCGGCCTGGTCGGTTTGAGCTTGGGCGGCGTCCGCGACGAGCAGCGCGGCGAGAATCCAGGGAAGAGACTTTATCACATTCCTGCCTTAGCCGATGCCGGCATGAATGGGAAATTGCCGGTCACGAAAAGCGCGCCGGGCCGCACCAGGCGACCGACGGCGCGCGATTGTCGGACACGCCGCGCTTTACTGGTTGCTCTGGCGATTGAGGAAGCGCGGAATATCGACTCCGGGAACCGCTTCGTCCGCAGGCGATCCCGGCGCCTTTTCGCCGCCGCGGGTCAGCCCCGCCATCCGCTCGAACAAGGTGCCGCCGGTGGCGACGCGCGGCGCCGGGGGCGCAGGGGCCGGTTCCGGGGCGGGCTGTTCGGCATTGTCGGCGCCCAACACCAGTTCATCCTCATCCGGATCGACGTCGGAGAAGACGGCCGCTGGCTTGGCGGGTGCGAAAGGAGCGGCCGGCTTTTCGACCGGCGCGGGCGCCGGCGCTTCGGGCACGTCGAGTTCCAGCGTCTCCGGTTTGGCGGGCGGCGCGGTGGCGGGTTCGGGCTGCGGCGCCGGCGCGGCGGCGGGCTTGGCCCCCTGCGGCACGGACACCGCCGGGCGGCTCGCGAAACTGAAGGGCTGGGTCAGCGGCGTCGCCTGGCTGCCGACATCATTGTCGATGCCGGTAGCAACGACCGAAACGCGGATCTTGCCGTTCAGATTGTCGTTGAAGGCGCTGCCCCAGATGATGTTCGCGTCGGGATCGACCAGTTCGCGGATATGGTTGGCGGCTTCGTCCACTTCCATCAGGCGCATGTCGTCGCCGCCGACGATCGAGACGATGACGCCCTTCGCGCCGCGCATCGACACGCCGTCGAGCAGCGGGTTGGCGATCGCCTTTTCCGCCGCCTGGAGCGCGCGGCCGTCGCCTTCGGCTTCGCCGGTGCCCATCATCGCCTTGCCCATTTCGCCCATAACCGACCGCACGTCGGCAAAGTCGAGGTTGATGAGGCCCGGCATGATCATGAGGTCGGTGATGCTGCGCACGCCCTGCTGCAACACCTCGTCCGCCATCTGGAAGGCTTCCTTGAAGGTGGTGTTGGGATTGGCGATCAGGAACAGATTCTGGTTCGGGATGACGATGAGGGTATCGACATGCTGCTGAAGCTCCTCGATCCCTGCCTCGGCCGACTTCATGCGGCGATTGCCCTCGAAGGTGAAGGGCTTGGTCACGACGCCAACGGTCAGGATGCCGCGGTCACGCGCAGCCTTGGCGATGACGGGCGCCGCGCCGGTGCCGGTGCCGCCGCCCATGCCGGCGGTGATGAAGCACATATGCGCGCCTTCCAGCGCCTGCTCGACCGAAGCGATCGTCTCTTCAGCGGCAGCCTTGCCGATTTCGGGACGCGACCCCGCGCCCAGCCCTTCGGTGATTTGCGGGCCAAGCTGGATGCGGCGTTCGGCCGGCGAACTGTTCAGCGCCTGAGCGTCAGTATTGGCGACGATGAAATCGACGCCCTCCACCGAAGCGGCGATCATGTTCGCGATGGCATTGCCACCCGCGCCGCCGACACCGATCACCGCGATACGCGGCTTCAGTTCGTCCACATGGGGCGGGCTGATCTCAATGCTCATATATTCTGCTCCCTCAGCTTCCTCGTCAGGAAGCAACACCGTCATCAAATGTTAACACCAGAAAATAGGGGATTTCACCAGCTATTTTCGTTTTTGACCTAATTCGTTCAATAGTTGGTCTTAATCGCGCGCATCATGCGTTGCCACCAGAGCGGTGCGCCCAGACGATGCACTGTCTGCGGCGCGGGCGCCATCGTGCGGAGATCAACCGGGTTGGAAGCGCCGTAAAGCGCGAGTCCCGCCAATGTCGCGAAAGCCGGGCCACTATGCGCTTCGGGCATGGCGGACAACCCCCTTGGCCGACCGATCCGCACCGCCCGTCCCAATGCGCCCTGGGCATAGTCGGCAATGCCCTTCATTTCCGCGCCGCCGCCGGTCAGCACCACCTGACGCCCGGTGGAGTTGAACCCCATGCCGGCCAGCGCGGCATTAACCTCGGTCATGATCTGGTTCAGCCGTTCGCAAATCACGCCGACCAGCGCCGCGCGGGTGATCTTGCCACCTTCCGCATTGAGGCCGGCGGCCTGACCCGGCACCGCGACATCGCCATGGGGCGGCGCAATCTCGATCATTTCGCGAAAATCACGGGGATTCTGCATCGCCGAACCATAGAAGCATTTGATCCGTTCCGCCTGACTGCGACGAATGCCGAAGGAGGATGCGATGTCGTCGGTAATGTCCGATGCGCCCAGCGGGATGGAATGGAGGCCCACCAGCATCCCGCCGGCATAAAGCGAGACATTGGTGACTCCCGCGCCGATTTCCACCAGCGCGACGCCCAGGTCGCGCTCTTCCTCCGACAGGCAGGCAAGGCCGGTCGCGATCGGCGAGGCGACGATCGAATTGACGTTGAGATAGGCGCCACGCACGCACAGGTCGAGATTGGCGAGCGGGGCGCCGTCGGCCAGCACGACATGAATATCGACGCCCAGCAGGTCGGCGTGCATACCCATCGGCTTTTTCACCGGCACCTTGCCATTGATGGTGAAGCAGGTCGGCTGCGCGTGCAGGATGATGCGGCCATCGGGGTCGATCCCCTGCTGCCCCGTGGTGAGGAGATCGTCAATGTCGGCCTGCTCGACGCGATAACCGCCCATGTCGCGCTCGACCGTGACCACGTCGCTGACCAGGCTACCGCCCGAAAAGCTGACCCACACATCCTCGATATTGGTGCCAGCGACGCGCTCGGCCTGCTCCACCGTTTCGCGCACGGCGAGTTCGGTGCGCTCCATATCGGCGATGAAGCCGCGGCGCACGCCCCGGCTTTCGCGCTGGCCCGTGCCCAATATCGCCAGTTCGCCCGTGTCGGTGCGTCCGGCGATCAGCGCGGACACCTTCCAGGAGCCAATGTCGACCGCCGTGATGAGCTTTTCGACCTTGGGCTGCGCCATGGACCTTAGCCTTCCTCAGCTTTCGCCGGCGCGGCTGCAGCCGCGTCGACGGGCTTTTCCTCCACCTTGCCTTGCGGCAGGCGCAGGACGAAACGATCGGGATCGCGCATGTCGAATTTGACGATGCCCCGGCCGAGCAGCCGGTTGACTCCGTCCATCCGCGCGAAATTCACCAGCGCCGACGCCGATTGCGTATCGCCCTCCGGCAGGGAAAGCGTCTCACCGGACTGAAAGCGCAGATCCCAGCGGCGGTTCCCG
>NZ_AYOY01000064.1 GCF_000508185.1 Sphingobium sp. C100
GGCCGGGTCGGCAGCAGCCGCAGAACCAGCGGGTAGATGAGGAACGGCCAGGCCACCGCGACCAGGCAAAGCAGCAGGATCGCGGCAAGGATCAGGTCGGCCGCCATCGGTTCAATAGGCCTTGTCATGGACGAGGACGCCGAGCGTCGCGACAATGATCCGCAGGTCGCGCCAGATCGACCAGTCGCTGACATATTCAAGGTCGGATTGAAGCCGGTCGATCAGATCCTGATGATGGTCGGTCGATCCGCGATGACCCCGCACCTGGGCCAGGCCGGTCATGCCCGGCTTGATGCAGTGGCGCGCCCAGTAACGGGCGTCGACTTCCCAATAGAGGCTGTCGCCCGCTTTGGCCGCGGCGGCATGGGGGCGCGGCCCGACAATGCTCATGTCGCCTTTTAACACATTGAAAAGTTGAGGTAATTCATCGATACTGGTCTTGCGCAGGAAAGCGCCGACGCGGGTCACACGGTGGTCTTCGCGCCGGGTCAGGGTCGCGGCCTTGTGATCGCTCGCATCGCTGCGCATGGAGCGGAATTTATAGATGGAGAAGGAGCGCGCGTCCTTGCCGATACGTGGCTGGCGAAACAGCGCCGGGCCGGGGCTGGTCAGCTTCACCGCCAGCGCGGCGGCGATCAGGATCGGCGACAGGATGATGGTGGCGATGGCCGCGACGAGCAGGTCGAACAAGCGCTTGATGAGGCGGTCGCGGAACTGGAGCGGGCCGCCCGCCACGATGATCGTGGGCTGTCCGTCAAATTCATCCACCCGCGCCGGCGCGAAGCGCAGCAATTCGGGCACGACGATCTCGCCCCGCGCGGAGAGCGACTTGAGCGCCGCCGACCAGTCGTCCATCCTGTCGAACGGACAGGCGACGATGACTCGTTCCGCCATGCCGACCGCGCTCGCCAGGCGGGCGGCCATGTCGGCATCATGGCGTTCGGGATGCAGGTTGGCGGCGTCGGCCTGGATGATCTTCATATGCAGGCCGGTTTCGATCGCCACGCCGTCCATGATAACGGCGGTGAGGTGAGGGACGCCGCCCAGCAGGCTGACCGCCAGGCGCGCGACGGCCAGGCGCACCAGCGCCAGCGCGACCGCGCCCAGCACCAGCCCGGCGAGGAAGGTGAGGCGCGACAACTGCTCGGCGATCTTGCCCAGATAGACGATCAGCAACATCAACAACGCCGCCTGCGCCAGCGCCAGCAGCGCGCGGAAGATGCCCCGGCGCACATGGTCCAGCGTGTTGATGCCATAGGCGCCGCCTTGCACCGCCAGCAGCGCGTAGAGCGGCGCGACCATGGCGAACATGACCAGGCCATGCGGCTTGCCCGGTTCACCCCAGAGCGCGCCCAGCACGAAGAAATTGGCGGCGAGGAAGGCGCCGAACAGCCCGGCAAGATCGCCCGCCAGGCAGAGCGCATACAGGCGCAACCGCACCATTTCCTTGGAGACTGTCACGCCCGCGCCCCGATCATCGTCATGCGCCCCGTTGGCACCGGCGCGTGCGGGTTGCAAGGGGATCTCGTCCCCATGAGGACAGGATCAGACCCCGAACAATCGGGTCAGCGCCTTGTCCAGCATCAGCAACTGCCAGAGCAGCCGGCCGTGATCGGAAACGCCGGCGCGGTGGTCGGCCGCCACTTTCGCCAGCATCTTCGCGTCGAACCAGCCAGTCTTGGTAAGTGCGGAACCGCCCGCGATCGCCGTCGCTTCGCCCGCCAGCGCGCCGCGGAACCAGGCGCTGATCGGGGTCACGAACCCCATTTTCTGGCGATAAAGTATGTCCTGCGGCAGGAACGGCTCCATCGCCTTCTTGACGAGATATTTGCCGCTATTGCCCCGGATGCGCTGGGCGACCGGCAAGCGCGCGGCGAATTCCACCAGGCGATAGTCCAGCAAAGGCTCGCGCGCTTCCAGACTGACGGCCATGCTCATCCGGTCGGTCTTGGTCAGGATGTCGCCGGGCAGCCAGAAGCGGATGTCGGCATATTGCGCCCGGTCGAGCGCATCGCGCGCGGGCGCATCCGCCATCGCCTTGATGTAGCGATCCTCCGCCCGATAGGCGCCCAGGCGCCCCTTCATCTCCTGACTGAACAGCCGCTGGCGCAGGGCATGAGGCGTGACGCCGACGGAGGCGGCATAGGCCTCTCCCCCTTCCCCCGCCAATTCGAGGAAGGTCGATTTGGCGCGCAGGTAACGCGGCGCCCAGTCGGCCTTTGGATAATAGCGGCCCAATGTGCCGAACAGCGGCTGGCGCACGGAGGCGGGAATGAGGCCGCGCATCCGTTCGCCCTGCATCTGGAAACGGTGGCGGCGATAGCCGGCGAAGGCTTCGTCCGCGCCGTCGCCCGACAGCGCGACCGTCACCTGCTCGCGCGCCAGTTCGCAGACCCGAAAGGTGGGCAGTGCGGAGGCGTCGGCAAAGGGTTCGTCGAAATGGAAGGCGAGCGTGTCGATCAATCCATAATCATCAGGTGATACGATCCTGCTGCGATGGTCGGTGGCGAAACGGCGCGCGATCCGCTCGGCATAGCCGGTTTCGTCCAGGGTCGGGACATCGAAACCGATCGTGCAGGTGTTGACCGCGCGGGTCGATGCCTCCGCCATCAAGGCAACGACGCTGCTGCTGTCGACGCCGCCCGACAGGAAAGCGCCCAGCGGCACATCGGCCACCATGCGGGACCGGACCGCCTGACGCATCAGCGCGACAAGTTCCTCCTCCAACACTTCCGGTTTCGCCCGGTTGCGATCGGCGAAGCTGACGTCCCAATAGCGTTGCGGCTGCGGCAAGGGGCGTCCGCGCACCAGCCGCAACATCTCCCCCGCGCCCAGTTTCCGCACGCCCGCGACCAGGCAGGCGTCGTCGGGGATATAGCCATAGGCCATATAATCCTCGACCGCCGACAGGTCGGGCGCGCGGCGCAGCAGCGGATGGGCGAGCAGGCTTTTCAGTTCCGACCCGAAAATCAGGCTGCCGTCGGACAGCAGCGCATAATGCAGCGGCTTTACCCCCAGCCGGTCACGCGCCAGCCAGAGCGATTGCGCCCGTGCGTCAAACAGCGCGAAGGCGAACATGCCGTTGAAACGATGCACGCATTCCTCGCCCCATTGGCGATAGCCGTGGAGGATGACTTCGGTGTCGCTATGGGTGCGGAAGACATGGCCCTTCGCCTCCAGTTCGGCGCGGACCTCGGCAAAATTATAGATTTCGCCGTTGAAGGTGACGGCGAGGCTTTCATCGTCGGTCAGCATCGGCTGCGCGCCGCCGGCCAGGTCGATGATCGAGAGACGCAGATGGCCAAGGCCGACCCCCGGCGCGGTCCAGATGCCGCTGCCGTCAGGGCCGCGATGGGGCATCACGTCCAGCATCGCGCGCACTCGCGCGGGATCGACCGGCTTGGCCGTTTCGAGGTGGAAGATGCCTGCTATGCCGCACATGCGCGCCGTCCTAGCGGATGCCGATGGCGCGGTCAGCCAAAACCCGCACATCGCCAAGATCAGCAAGGAAGGCGGCGATGGCCGCGTCGGCGGACTGGCCCTCCCGCTCCTCCGCCGACACCAGGATAGCGACGGCGCGCTGGTCCCCGCCCAGCAGGCGCGCCTGCATCGTCGCCAGTTTGACGGCGGGCTTGCTGCCGGTCGGTCGGCCATCGGCCACGACGTAGAAGCTCACCACATGGCGGACCACCGGGCCGGGCGCGGTAATCTGTTCGCCGCCGGCATTGGCGGGCGCGGGCGCGGGCGATGACCAGACCCATTCGCTGTCCGGGTTCGCCGCGCCCTGAGCGAAGCCCACCAGTTCGTGACCCTCGTCCTGCCGTTCATAGGTGGCGATGGCGAGGTCAACCACCTGGCCCCGCGCGCTGGCATAGCGACCCGCGACGAAATGATCGGCCCCGTCGAAGCGGGGCTTCCATGGATAGGCCTGGGGATCGGCGGTCCGGCTCCAGCCATTGACGGCGGGCATCGCCAGCACGGGCGGCAGCGGATCGGCGACGGCGGCGGTGGCGGCG
>NZ_AYOY01000065.1 GCF_000508185.1 Sphingobium sp. C100
GATCCTCTCCCGGCCGGCCGCCATCTCCGCGCCGCTGCGTCGGATTTTGCAAGGGACGCGCTGCTGCTCCGTGCTGGCGCTCGCCTCGGCGCGGCCCAGATCGCGCTTGCCGTGCTCGGCGGGCATGGCAGCTTGCCGGCGGGCGCGCGACCGAGGGTTGCGCTGTTATCGACCGGTAATGAACTGGTGCAGCCCGGCGCGCCGACGCCGCCGGGCTTCCTGCCCTCCTCCAACGCACCGATGCTGGCCGCGATGCTGGCTGCGCTGCCCTGCGACGTCATCGACATCGGCATCGTGCCGGACGATCTCGACACTCTGGCCACCGCTTTTCGAACGGCGGCGCAGGCGGACATCATCGTTTCGACCGGCGGCGCGTCTGTCGGCGATCATGACCTGGTGCGCCCGGCATTCGCGCGGGCAGGCGGTTCGCTCGATTTCTGGAAAATCCGGATGCGGCCGGGCAAGCCCCTGATGGCGGGCCGACTGGACGATTCGATCTTCCTCGGCCTGCCCGGCAATCCGGTCTCGGCCTTCGTCACGGGAACGCTGTTCCTGCTGCCGCTGGTGCGCCATATGGCGGGCGCGGCCGCGCCTCTGCCCCTGATGACCCACGCGCCGCTCGCTTCTACCCTGCCCGCCACCGGCGACCGCGACGATTATCTGCGCGCCTATCGCGGCGCAGACGGCATCGTGTCGGTCACTTCGCAGGACAGTGCTGCCACCGCGGCCATGGCGATGGCCGACTGCCTGATCCTGCGCCCTGCCGGTTCCCCCGCCGCACGGCCCGGCGATCGCGTCACCATCATCCCGCTTTCATAAAAAAGGGAGCGGTCGCGCGCCTTTCGTTGCTCATAGGATGCGGTCAGCCCATCTGCGTGGGGCCGGGCGCCAGATCCTGGCGGCGCTCGTCACCCATCTGGCGTTCCTCATGATCCCTGTCCCGCGCACGGTCATGCGGCCGGCGTCGATGCTGGTTATTATTATGTTGGTTCAGGTGGGTCATTTTTGCGTTCCTTGATCCTTGCCGGACAGGCGTGATGCAAAACACGTCCGGGTTCGCGCCGTTCCTCCCGATGCGACAAGCGGTTGGCGCTTGGTGTTTATCCCCTTTGCATACGTGAATCGGATCGCATGGGCATGTTAACGCCGTAGGCGTTAAACGGAGCGTCCAATGATCCCGGCCTTTGACTCCTCGGTATTGAGTGAACTAGCCTCCCGATATCATGGGGGTGGCCAGTGCAGCACAGCACACAGTTTTCAGTTCGGTATCTCACCGAAGAGCCAGTTCATATCCGAGATATCATCAGCAGCCTTCAAGCCGTTGAGGCAACTCTTAACGAGACTGCCCGCCTGCTTCCGGCGCTTGTTGATGGCCTGTCAGTTCAAAAACTGGAGGTCAAAGTCCGCGAAATCGCGCAGGCCAGTCCTTTACGGGAAGCGTTTGCCGTCGCGCTCTTTGTCGCCTTCCAGAAGCAACTGGAGTCCGAAGTGCCGGACCTGATAACTGATGCTACAGGAATGATTATTCCCGACCGCTTTGATACGGTTGTAACAGTCGTGGCATTGATTGTCGTCTTTTACGGCGCTGATGCGCTCAAGAGCCTGGTATTCGGCACGGGATCATCCGGTGCCGCAAAGGCCCAACTCGACAGCCTAATCGCTGAGTTGGCACCGCAAGTTGGAAAGTCGGAAGATTCCATACGGAAAATTCTGGCCGATCGGTATTCAGAAAAAACACTCTGGCGGCGCGTGATGAACCTCGCGTCAAGATTTTTTGCTCCAAGCAAGCAACAGGATAGCGCCCCCCTAGAAGTCAACGGACGCATGATTCCGCAGGATATCGTTCGTGATATTCCTGCCGAGTTTCTGTTTGATGATGCATCGGAGGAACGGCCATCTCGCTCTTTCAATGGAGTGCATATAGAGCTTCACGCTCAGGATCGAGACAACGCGGGCCGTGGATGGGCGGCTGTTATCGATAGCGTATCTGGCCAACGGCTACGGATGAAATTGATGGATGAAGTTAGCGCAACAGACCTATGGAACAGGGATCATGTTAACGGTGATATTTCTGTCATTTATGAGAATGTTGCAGGACAAATGGTGCCGAAGGAAGTGCATTTGCATAGGGTGACAGGAGCGGCTGAATGACGAATCTCAAGCAAGCCCGCAACGAGGGCAAATTAGACCAGTTCATCGCGGAACGGGAAGGCGAGAAGGCCGATCCGGATGCCTTCAATCGCGCCGTTCAGGCAATGGTCCAAAAGTCCCCAGCAGTTCCGAAAGCATCGTCTCCGCGCAATCCCGACGATTGAAGCGATATTCCGCTTCCTTGGCGTATTTCCACAGGTGCTTGCCCGAAACGTGGATATGGGTGCCGTTGATCGACCGCTTTAGCTGCGACCAGAAGCCTTCCACGCCGTTGGTCGATACATGGCCGCGCACATATTCCCCGGCGCTGTGATTGACCGTCTTGTGCCAATATCCTTTGAAGTCGCCCAGATCGCTATAGCTGATAAATTCATCGGTATGGATTTCGGTGTGCGGCTTCACGTTGGCGAAGATATGCCCCTCTAAGGTCGAGCGCTTCCGGTTCGGGATAACCTTGGTCACGATGTCACCATTGCGCTCCATCATGCCCATGATCGCCGTCTTGTTGGCCTTGTAGCCTGTCCCTTTGCCCTTCGCGACGCCACCGACGTAGGTTTCGTCAATCTCGACCGTCTTGAACGCGCCGCCAATTGGATCTTCGCCGTCAACGTCCGCCATATGTTCGCGGATCAAGTGAGCCATGCGCCAGGCTGTCTTGTAGGTGACGCCAAGCTGGCGCTCCAGTTCCTTCGCCGCCACGCCGTTGCGCGTCGTGGTGAACAGGAAGATCGCATAGAACCACATTTGCAGCGGTGTGCGCGTCTGCTGGAATGGGGTGCCGACCGTAGGGTGCAGGTGATGACCGCACCACTGGCACGAATAGGCGCGCTCGGCCTTGATCCGAAACCACTTGGACGGGCGCTCGCAAGAGGGGCATTCAAAGCCCTGCCCGAAGCGGATTTCAAACAGATGGTTCAGGCACGTTTCGTCATCGGGAAACTGCTTGAAAAACTGCGCGATCGTTTGGGGCTTCTTGCTCATACCCAGTATATAGCAGGAATAGTTACGTATGGGAAGGGGATAATCACCTGGCGCTTGACTAATCTCCATGTGTTTCCTATACGTTCCTCATACGTTCCACGGAGGACCGCCGCGATGTTGACGCCCAAGCAGCAGGAATTGCTGAGCTTCATTCATAACCGCCTGGAGGAGGGCGGCGTTTCGCCGTCTTTCGAGGAGATGAAGGACGCGCTCGACCTGCGCTCAAAGTCCGGCATCCACCGCCTGATCAACGCTTTGGAAGAGCGCGGCTTCATCCGTCGCCTACCTAATCGCGCCCGCGCGCTGGAGGTGCTGAAGCTCCCCGATGCGATGCATCGCGCACCGGCCATCACACCGCAGCCCAAGATCGCCCCGCCCATCCTGCCGATCGCAGCCAATGACGTGATCGAAATTCCGCTGCACGGCCGCATCGCCGCGGGCGTTCCGATCGAGGCGATGGAGGGACAGACGATGTTGTCGGTTCCCGCCGCCCTGCTCGGCGCGGGCGACCATTATGCGCTGGAAGTGTCTGGCGACTCGATGGTGGAGGCGGGCATTCTCGACGGCGATTTCGCGCTGATCCAGCGCACAGAGGTCGCGCGCGAGGGGCAGATCGTCGTGGCGCTCATCGAAGAGAATGAGGCGACGCTAAAATATTTCCACCGCGAAGGCAGTCGGGTGCGGCTGGACCCCGCCAATCCC
>NZ_AYOY01000066.1 GCF_000508185.1 Sphingobium sp. C100
CCGCCGCCAGCGCCAGCCGGCGGCTGGCGGTCAGGTCGAGCAGAGGCGCCCGTCCGCGCAATTCGATCAGCAAGGCGCCCAAAGCCGGGCAACGCAGCGCGTCCACCGCGGCGCGCAACAGCATCGCTTCATCCGCCATCACGCCCAGCAGCATTCGATCAGGGGCAATCCCCAGCGCGGCGAGGCCCGGCCCATAGGGATGCCCGCCCGCCTTGCCCGCCGCGCTGGTGCGCAACCACAGCAAGGGCGCATCGCCACTCGCCTTCGCGCACCAGAGCAGCGACAGGCCCGCCGCCGCCGCGTCGCCGCCATCCCCGAACAGTTCATGCACGCGCCCGCGCACCAGGCCGCCGCCCAGCGCGGCGTCCAGCCCGTCATGCCCGCTGGCGAAGCGGGCACAGGGCTGCGCCGCTGGCGCGCGGTCCAGCGATGCGATATGCCGCTTCAACGCGGCGAGGCTGTGCAGCGACTCGCTCATGACATTTGTTCCTGTTATGTTCTTATCCTCCACAAGAACAGCAGGAGTCAATGCGGGCCAGCACGCCCGCATATTTCATTCTTGCAATTTCTTCTCCAGCACCGCCTCCGCGCGCATCGCATAGCGACGGCAGGCGGCCGGATCGACGAAGGGATGGGGCGAGCGCGCCTTTGCCAGCTTCGCCAGCCGGTCGGCATCGCCATCCAGCGGGTGCGAGGCGATCAGCAGGTCGCAGCGCATCGCCTTCACGCGCGCGAAGGTGCCGCGAAACGCCTCGACAAAGCCCCGGTGCGCCGGGTCCGCGAAGCGCCAGCCATCCGCCGCGAGCGGGTTGAGGCTGGAGGCGAAGACGATCGTCTTGCACGCCTTGCCCTCGCAGCTTTTCCAGCTCCAGCTCATGCTGCCCAGCGTATGGCCCGGCGTCGCATGGGCGGTGACGGCGACATCGCCCAGCCGGATCACTTCGCCATTACGCACTGTCCGCAGCTTCGCCACGCCGGGGAAGCGCTCCAGCCAGGCCGCCTGCGGATCGTCCCGGTCGCCCCCGCCCTGCCGCAACACCGCCGCAGCGGGCATGCTCGCGATCACGGTCGCCCCGCTGTCCCGCGCCAGCGCGGCGAGGCCGCCGGCATGATCATAATGGGGTTCGGTGCTGAGGATCAGCTTCACGTCGCGGATCGAAAAGCCGAGCTGGCGGATATTCGCCTCGATATCCGGCACCGCCTGCGGCACCGCGCCGTCGATCAGGATCAGGCCAGCGCTGGTGCGGATCAGCGCCACGTTCAGCCCGCCGAAACCCACCAGATAGGTCGATCCATGCAAGCGCGCCGGCGATTGCGGCGCCAGCCAGCGCTTGGCCTGTTCGGGCGCGATCGGGCGCGTCAAAGGATCGTCCTGCTTGCCCGCGCCCATCGCCATCATCCCAGCCAGGCTAATAGCCAGCACCATCGTCTTTCGCATGACCCGTCCTCCAATCCTCTATGTAGGCAAGCTGCCCCGTCGCCACGCCGGCGACAAAGCATCATTTCTCGACAGAGCCATGAGGTCAGCTTATGCTTTCATCGCCATGGACCGCGCCCAATTGCCCCTGAATGCCCTGCGCGCCTTCGAGGCGGCGGCGCGGCATCTGAACTTCACGAAAGCCGCGATCGAACTGTGCGTCAGCCAGGGCGCGGTCAGCCAGCAGGTCGCGGGGCTGGAGGCGCGGCTGGGCGCGCCGCTGTTCCGCCGCCTGCCGCGCGGCCTGATGCTGACGGACGAGGGACGCGCGCTGCTGCCGGTGATGGGCGATGCGCTGGACCGGATCGGCGCGACGCTGGGCCGGATCGAGGGCGGCCGCCCGCGCGAGATATTGAACCTGGGCGTCGTCGGCACGTTCGCGGACGGATGGCTGCTCGACCGGCTGGAGGATTTTGCGCGGGCCTGCCCGCATGTCGATCTGCGGATCATGACCAACAATAATCGCGTCGACCTGGCGGGCGAGGGGCTGGACCTCGCCATCCGCTTCGGCGACGGCGCCTGGCATGGCACTCATGCGGAACCCGTCCTGCGCGCGCCGCTCGCGCCGCTTTGCGCACCCGAAATCGCCAAGCGGCTGGCGGAGCCTGTCGCCCTTGGCCGCGAAATCCTGCTGCGTTCCTACCGCGCCGACGAATGGCCGCGCTGGTTCGCGGCGGCCGGGGCGCCCTGCCCGCCGCTGCGCGGGCCGGTGTTCGACAGTTCCGTGCTGATGGTTCAGGCCGCGTTGCGGGGCCTTGGCGTCGCGCTCGCCCCGCCCGCTTTGTTCACCGGCGATTTGCAGGCCGGGCGGCTGGTCCAGCCCTTCGCCGCCACCATCGATCTGGGCGGCTATTGGCTCACCCGCCTGATGTCCCGCGCCGACAGCCCGGCCATGGCCGACTTCCGCGCCTGGCTGATCGCTGCCGGTCAGGCCGGATAGACGATCGCCATCACCTCATATTCCTTCTCGCCCGCCGGCAGCATCACCCGGCGCAGGTCGCCCACCGCCGCGCCCCGCAAAGCACGCGCGATCGGCGAGCCCCAGCCGATCCGCCCGGCGTCCACGTCGGTTTCGTCATTGCCGACGATCGTCACGGTGCGGTGATTGTCATCTTCATCAGCAATGGTGACCGTCGCGCCGAAATAGACGCGGCCCTTGTCAGGCTGTTGCCGTGGATCGACGACCTTGGCGTCCTTCATCTTCTTCGACAGGCGCTTGAGCTGGAAATCGATCTCGCGCATCCGCTTGCGGCCGTAGAGATAGTCGCCATTTTCGCTGCGATCGCCATTGCCGGCGGCCCAGCTCACCACCTCGACGATGCGCGGCCGTTCGACCCCCAGCAGATGGTCATATTCGGCGCGCAGCTTCGCGAAGCCTTCGGGGGAGATATAGTTGGGATAGGGAGCGGCCATCCGTCCCCCTCTATCCGCAGCCGGGGCGGTTGCGCAATTTGTCCGCCCCGGAAAAAATCAACCCGGCGTCTGCTTGCCCAGATAGCGGCTCAGCACCGCATTGCTGCCCCGGAACTTGGCCCGCTCAGGGTTCATCGCATCATAGACCACGGCATTTTCCAGCACGCGCTGGACGTAATTTTTGGTCTCGTAGATCGGGATATTCTCTATCCAGCGCAGCATGTCGGCGCCGGGCAGGCGCGGGTCGCCATTGGCGCGAATCCATTTGTTCACATTGCCCGGCCCGGCATTATAGGCCGCCACCGCCAGCGGATAGCTGCCGCCATAATAATCGAGCATCCGCTGGAAATAGCCCGAACCCAGCATGATGTTATAGCTGGGGTCGTTGAGCGAGGAGGGGTTATAGCTCATGCCCAGCTTTCCCGCCTGCTCGCGCGCGGTGCCGGGCATCAACTGCATCAGGCCCCGCGCGCCCGCATGGCTGACGATCTGCTTGTCGAACTGGCTTTCCTGCCGGGCGATCGCATGGACCATGGTCCAGTTATATTGCGCTTCGCTCGGCACCGGCACGCGCGGAAAGGCGCTGGTGCCATAGCCGGTCAGGCCGCTCGACACCGCGCGGCGGCCCACCATGACGCTCATGTCGGGTCGGCCCAGTTGCTCGGCGAGTTCGGCGGCCAGAAAATGATCGGTGTCGCTATCGGCTTCATTGGCGATGGCGCGGGCGAATTTGCCCTGGTCGGCCCAATAGCCCATCTGCCCCAGCGCCTTGACGGCGCGCACGACCGAACGGTTGTTGAACGCCGCACGTTCGGCGGCGGAAATCGGCACCGGCCGCTCCACAGTGGCGGGCGCGGGCACCGGCCGGCCC
>NZ_AYOY01000067.1 GCF_000508185.1 Sphingobium sp. C100
GACCTGCCGCGCGAGGAGGCCGCGCCGCTGACACAGGTGCTGGGCGGGGTCGGGCGCCATTATCGCGCGATGGACCCCGACCAGCCGGTGATGACCGACCCGGTGCTGCTGGACGACATTGATGCGGCGATCGGCGAGTTGGCGGCCAGCCCGCAGCCGACGGTGCGGCGCGAATCGGTGCTGGCGCTCGTCAGCCTGCGTCGTAATCTGTTTCCAGACGCACAAAGCTATCGGAGGGCGGGCGCATGACCGGAGAATTCGCGCTGGGCGGCGTCTATGTGCCCACATTGCTGTTGCTGGCGCTGGCCGCGCTGGTCCTGGCCTGGGGCGTGACCCGGCTGATCGGCGCTTTGGGCCTCTACCGTTTCCTCGCCTATCGCGCGGCCGTCGACCTCAGTATCTTCATCCTGCTTCTCGGCGGGCTCGCCATCCTCGTCCCCACCCTTGGAATCCGTCTATGAACCGCCTTAGCACCACGCTGATCCGCAGCGCCGCCACCATCATCCTGGTCATCGCCGCCGCTCTGGTCGCGATCTGGATGTGGAATCACTATGAGCGCAGTCCCTGGACGCGCGACGGAAGGGTGCGTGCCGATGTCGTGCGGGTAACGCCCGACATCAGCGGCCTCGTCACATCCGTCGCGGTGCGCGACAATCAGGTGGTGAAGGCGGGCGACCTGCTGTTCGTCATCGACACGCCGCGCTACCGGCTGGCGCTGGAGGAGGCCGACGCCCGGATCGCCAGCGCGAAGGCGACGCTGGCGCAGGCGCGGCGCGAGGCGCGGCGCGACACCGCGCTGGGCGACCTGGTGGCGGCCGAGACGCATGAGCAGAATCTGGCGCGGGTGGAAACGGCGCAGGCGGCGCTGGCCGAAGCCTATAGCGGGCGCGACGCCGCCGCGCTCAACCTCAAGCGCACGCAGGTGCTGGCGTCGGTCAATGGCGTCGTCACCAATCTGGACCTGCATCCGGGCGACTATGTCGGCGCGGGCAGCCAGGCGATGGCGCTGATCGACAGCGATTCGCTGCGGGTGGAGGGCTATTTCGAGGAAACCAAGCTGTCGCTGATCTGCATCGGCGCGCCGGTGACGGTGCGGTTGATGGGGGAAGCCGGGGACATTCACGGCCGCGTCGAAAGCATCGCCTATGGCATTAATGACGACAGCCGCAGCAATGCGGGCAACCTGCTCCCTTCGGTCGAGCCGACCTTTTCCTGGGTGCGGTTGGCGCAGCGCATTCCGGTGCGCGTGAAGCTGGAGAAGGTGCCGGCCGGGTTGCGGCTGATTTCCGGGCGCACCGCGACGGTGAGCGTTCAGCCCGCCGCCAGCGACGCGAAGCCGGGGGATTGCCGTCATGCGTAAGCCGGTCTGGATGCCGATCATGGCGCTGGCCCTGGCGGGCTGCGCGACGGCGGGGCCGGACTATCATCCGCCAGCCCAGTCGGCCGCGACTGCGCCGGGAGCGACGGGCGCTTTCCATTCGGCGCAAGGTTCGCAGTTCAGCCAGGCCGAGCTGCCCGACCGTTGGTGGCGGCTTTATGCCGATCCGCAGCTCGATACGCTGGTGGAACAGGCGCTGGCCGCCAATGCCGACCTGCGGCAGGCGCAGGCGAATGTCGAACGGGCGCAGGCCGTGCTGCGCGAGGCGCAGGCCGGGCGAACCATCAGCACCGGGATCGACGGCGGTGTCTCCCTGTCCCGCCCGTCGAGCACCGACTATAATCTCCCCGGCGTCGTCGGCTATGATCTGGGCCTGAGCGCGTCCTATCCGCTGGACCTGAACGGCCGCATCCGGCGTGCGATCGAAGCGAGCGCGGCCGACGTCGAGGCGACCGCCGCGGCACGGGATTATGTGCGGATCAGCGTCGCCGCCGCGACCGCGCAGGCCTATGCGCAGGTGTGCGCGGCCAATTATAATCTGGCGATCAATCGCAAGGTGGTGGCGTTGCAGCGCGATACGCTCGATGCGACCCGGCGGCTGGCCAGGGGCGGGCGCGGCACCGCCTTCGACGTCAGCCGGGCGCAGGCGGCGGTGGACAGCAGCGAGGCGGCGCTGCCGGCGTTCGAGGGCGCACGGCAGAATGCGCTTTACCTGTTGGCCACGTTGCTGGGCCGTCCGCCCGCCGATTATCCGCGCGCGGTGGAAAGTTGCGCCGTGCTGCCGACGCTGGGGCGGCCCATTCCGGTGGGCGACGGCGCGGCGCTGATCCGACGGCGGCCCGACATCCGGCAGGCGGAGCGGGCGATCGCAGGGGATACCGCGCGGCTGGGCGTTGCTACCGCCGCCCTTTATCCGCAGGTCAGCCTGGGCGGATCGGTCGGCCTGACCGGCCCGCTCAAGGATCTGGGATCGGGCACCGCCTTTGGCATGAGCCTGGGGCCGCTCATCAGCTGGAGTTTCCCGAACCGGCCGGTGGTGCGGGCAAGGATCGCGCAGGCCGATGCGCAGGTGAAGGCCGATCTGGCCGGCTTCGACGCCAGCGTGCTGGAGGCGCTGCGCCAGACCGAAACGGCGCTGGAAACCTATCGCCGCAATGCCGAGCAGGCGGCGGCGCTCGACCGGGCGCGGGACAGTGCGGCGGTGTCGGAAGGGCAGGCGGCCAAGCTGTTCCGCTTCGGGCGGGGGGATTTTCTGTCGCTGCTGGATGCGCAGCGCAGCCTGGCCAGCGCGGAAGTGACGGCGGCATCGGCACGGGCGCAACTGGTGCAGGACCAGATCGCCATCTTCCTCGCCCTGGGCGGGGGATGGACGTCAGGCGATGGCGTCGACCAGAGCGCGGGGGATGCGCAGCAATGATCCGTGGCGGGCGCCCGGCGGCATGGCGAGGCGGGTGCTGACATCCTGCCATGTCGCCATGTCGCGGGTCATGGCGGCGCCCCAGCGGCCTTCCTTATAGACGTCATAATAGCAGATCAGCGCGTCGCCCTGGGGCCCATGGTCGATCAGGGCGGTCATTGGCCCTTCGACCCAGGCGGGGGAGATGGGGTCGGACAGCGGCCCGAACGGGCCGGTCGGACTGTCCGCCTTTGCGGTGCGGAGCCATTTGCGCGGGGGCTTCACCGTCTCGTCCTTGACGATGAGGTGGAGGCTGCCGTCGGGCGCATGGGTGAAGGTGCCGTCGATGGCGCTGAAGCCGGGGTCGTAGAGCGGTTCGGGCGGCGAGAAGCGTATGAAGTCGGCGGTGCTGCACTGCCAGAGGCGGTGGTTATAGCCCGATTCCGATGTTCCGGCGGTTGCGGGGAAGCGGCCCTCCACCGTGCTGGACCACAAGAGCATATAGGCGCCTGTGCGCGGATCGCGGATCGCTTCGGGCGCCCAGCAATTGCGGGTGCCGGGAATGTCCCGCATCACCGGGATGGCTTGCTGCCCGGACCAGTGGATGAGGTCGCTGCTGGTCGCGTGGCCGATGGTCACGCCCTCCCAGGCGGTGGTCCAGAGCAGATGATAGGTCGCGCCGTCATGAAAGATGAAGGGGTCGCGCAGCAGCTTTTTCTCGCCAACCCGCGGGACCAGCAGGCTGCGGCCGTTGGCGAGTGGGCGGAAGGCGAAGCCGTCGTCGCTCGTCGCGAGTTTGAGGCCCGCGCCTTCGCCGTCCCTGCCGGTAGTGAAATAGGCGAAGAGCAGCGGATCGTTGCGCCGCGCCGGACGAAGGCCGCCCCATGCCGCGTCGGGCAGCGCAAGGCCCAGCGCGGCCAAGCCGGCGGCCAGGCACGTCGTGCGCCGGTCGATATGCGGC
>NZ_AYOY01000068.1 GCF_000508185.1 Sphingobium sp. C100
CCCCCGACCCGCACCTGCCGCCGGTCCGGGCTGTCGGCCGCAACCCCGGTGCCCAGCACCACCCCGTCCACCTCCGCCGCCACGCCGAAACCGCCCGGCCCGTCCTGCCGCGCCATGGCGGCCAGCGCCGCGCCGCGCAGCCCGCGCCCCGGCGCCAGCATCGACACCGCTTCCAATATATTGGTCTTGCCCGCGCCATTGTCGCCGGTCAGCAGCACGAAGGCATGATCGGGCAGGATCAGCGCATCCGCATGATTGCGGAAATCGCTCAGGGTCAGGCGGCCGATCATCGCGTGGCTGTAGCGGGGAGTTGAAGCGGAAGGAAGTTCCGTTCGTCAGCAGCGCTTGCGCGTCACCGCCGTCCCGTCATTGACGATGGTGAGCAGGGAACCGTCGGCGGACGGCTTGAGGTCGAGCGTGCGGGTCCAGCTCTGCCCCTCGCCGGTGAAGGCCGCGTCCACGGCCAACCGTTCGCCCGCGCCTTCGCGCACGGTCCGCACCGTGCCGACGCTTTCGTGAAAGATCAGCCGGTCGGGCACGATCGTCAGCTCCAGCGCCTCCGAACGGTCGCCGCAGCGCGCGTCGATCCCGGTCCAGCGTCCCTGCAACGACGCGGGTATCAGGCCGGGCGGCGCCGACTGCTCCGGCGTCTCGATCACCGGGTCCGGTTCGACCGGCGTGATGGCGTTGGCGGGGGCTGGCGGTTGTTGCGCATTGGGCAACGCCTCGTCCATGATGTTGGCGACCACTCCGGGTTGCTGGGCGGCGTCATCGTCCTGGCGACCGCAGGCGGCGAGCAGCATCAGGGGGATAAGGGGCAGCATCCGGCGCATGAAGGACGTAACCCGGCGCGCCGCATCCCGGTTCCCCGCGCGCATGACTTGGGGCCGCCGGCATGATAGACCGCTGTCGTCACAGCAGGAGTCGATGCCATGCCGGTGCTGGGAATGGGCGGACTATTCTTTCGCTCGCGCGACCCGGAAGCGCTGACCGCCTGGTATCGCACGCATCTCAATGTCGGCGGCGGCTGCTCCGCCGATCCGGCGGCGAACGCGAATGAATGGGTGTGGCAGACGCTGGGCGGGCCGATGGTGTTCGCGCCGTTCAAGGCGGACAGCGATTATTTCGCCGCCGACAAGGCCTTCATGCTGAATTTTCGCGTGTCCGACCTCGATTCCCTTTTGACGACCTTGCGCGCGGCCGACATCGCGATCATCACCAAGCCCGAATGGGACGACCCCGCAGTCGGCCGTTTTGCCCGTATTCATGACCCGGAGGGCAATGCGATCGAATTGTGGGAGCCGCCCGCCCCCACCGCCTGACTTTAGGAGCCTGTCGATGAAGCGCCTTTCCCTCCTCCTCGCCGCCGCCGCGATGCTCGCCCCCGGCGGCGCCATGGCCGCGCTCGCCGTCGGCGCCAAGGCGCCCGATTTCACCACGCGCGGCGCGCTCGCGGGCAAGCCCTTCACGCTCACCCTCTCGCACCAGCTCAAGCGCGGGCCGGTGGTGCTCTATTTCTTCCCCAAGGCGTTCACGCCCGGCTGTTCGGCCGAAGCGCGCGAGTTCGCGGAAAATATCGACAAGTTCAAGGCGGCGGGCGCCACCGTCATCGGCATGTCGGCTGACCCGGTCGACGATCTCGTCTCCTTCTCGACCAAGGAATGCGCCGGCAAATTCCCGGTGGCGTCGGCCGGGCCGGGCATCATTTCGGGCTATGACGTGGCGCTCAAGATGCGGCCGGGCATGACCGACCGCACCTCCTATGTCATCGCCCCTTCGGGCCGCATCGCCTTCGTCCATAGCGAGATGAACTATGCCGAACATGTGAAGAGCACGCTGGCGGCGGTGGAGGCGATGACGGGGAAGTAACGCCCCGTCGCCCTTTTAGCCCTTCACATATTGGCCGAACCAGCGCAGCGTTTCCTCCCATGCCGCCTTGGCCGCCGCTTCATGATAGCTGGGGCGGTAATCGGCCATGAAGCCATGGTCGGCGCCCTCATGCACGGTGATGCGGTCGGGCGGTGATTTGCCCGCGCTGGCGAGCGCCGCGCGCATCGCCGCGACATCGGCCTGCGGAATACCCTTGTCCAGCGCGCCATATTGGCCGAGCACCGGCGCCTTGAGCTGGTCGACCTGCTCGATGACGCTGAGCGGCTGCAACGCGGTCTTGTCCGTCACCAGCCGGCCGTAGAAAGCGACGCCCGCGTCCAGGTCTGCGCTGTGCGCTGCATAGAGCCAGACGATCCGCCCGCCCCAGCAAAAGCCGGCAATGCCGCGTCGGGTCGCATCGCCGCCATGCGCGCCGGCCCAGGCGTAGCTGGTGTCGACGTCGGTCAGAACCTGCGCATCGGGCGCCTGGGACACGATCGTGCCGATCAGTTGCTTGAAGTCCGCGACCTTGGTCGCATCGCCATGGCGCGCGAACAGGTCTGGCGCGATGGCATAATAGCCCGCCCCGGCAAAGCGGCGGCACATGTCGCGCACCCATTCATGCACGCCGAAAATCTCATGCACCACGACGATCACCGGCGCAGCGTCAGCGCCTTGGGGCCGGGCGACGAAGGCGGGCATGGCAAAGCCGTCATCCGCGGCGATGGAGACGCTTTCCTCGACCAGCCCCTCGCCCGACGTCTGCACCGCGCTGCTCGCAACCGGCCGGCACGCCGCCGCAAAGCCGGCGACAAAGGCGCCGCCCGCCAGCACATGGCGCCGCTGAAGCCTCGCGGAGCCGATCCAGTTACGGTCTTCGGGCAAGCGGTCGGGCGCGCCCGTTTCATCATCGCGGCGGTCGGTGGTCATCGGCATGTTCCTCGTCCCATGGCTGATCGCCGAAGAGTAGAGCATCAACGACGAAACGGAAGGGCGGATGGGGGAGGGTCGGCCAGTTGATGCCCGCCCTCACCCTCCCATCAGAAAATCGCCGCCAACGATCCGCTCCAGCCCCGCCACATCGCGCGCATAGACATAGGCCCAGGCCTCGACCGGCCCGTCCGGCCCTTCGACCGCCAGCCGCACCCGGCGATATTCGTGTGGTTCGGGGAAGTGCGGGGCGCATTCCTCATAATCGTCCAGCCAGGCCAGCGTCGCGGCGGCGTCCGCCAGCGCGAACAGGTCGCCCGTCACCCAGCCCGCGTCGCCCGGCGCCAAAGCCGGATAATCTGTGATCCGATACAGCGCGCCCCTGGCGCGGGCGGGGCCGATGCGGCGCGCCCGTGCGCCCAACCGCCGCGCCATCAGCCCATCGAAACCGGCGCGCAGCGTGCCATAGACGAAAAGAAAAACCTCAGCCATTAACCGCGCCTGACATTTTCACCAAGTCGCGGTGAAATTTCCCAACAGGGTGAAATATTCCCACATCCCGCACGCACATCCACCCAGAAAATCCGCGCTTTTCCGTCAAAAATCGAAATTGGCACGCCCCTTGCAATCCTGTTGGCATCAAGGCTGGATGGTCCGGCCAGACAATCAGGGAGTATCCATCATGTCCATCGCCAAGTTCCAGAACGTTGCCTTCGCCCTCGTCGGCGCCGTCATCTTCGCCAGCCTGTTCGTGGGCGCGGCCGTCCCGGTGGTGCCGATCGCCTGATCGGCCTCACCCCTCCCCATCCTATCCAGACAGAAGGCCAGACTCATGAATAACAGCTTCACCCTCGACCGTCGCCACGGCAAGATCATGGGCGTGTGCGCGGGCCTTGCCAATCGCTCCGGCGTCGATGTCACGCTGATCCGCGTCGCGCTGGTGCTGCTGACGCTCTGCGCGCTGGGGCCGATCGGGGTCGTGGCCTATCTGCTCGCCGGCTGGCTGGCCGAAGGCTGATGCCCTCGCGGTCACCGGCCGCCCCACCCCAAAGTCATCCTATAGTAAAAAGGCCGCCCCGGATCACACCGGCAGCGGCCTTTTGGCATCCCGCCGTGGCGGGTAAGGAATCGCGATCAAATCGCGATCAGGCATAAAGCACCGAATAGAAGGTGACCATCTGCACACCGACCGCAACGGCCAGTACCGCACCCTGGAAAATCTGACGCATATCTGCTCCATCATTACAATCATAGCCCGCCCGACTTGGACGGAAGGCGCCTCTACGCCCGTCATGCCATTGTAACAATCGCAAAGCGCGGCTTGCCGATTGCATCAAATGCAACAGTCCTGTTACGCCAAAGCCACGATCATCGCCTGGGCCGCAGCGGGATTGCGCTCTTTCGCGCCGCTGATGAAAAAGCTGAAGACATCGCCGTCCCGCGCCTGCGCCCTCGCCCGGTCGGCCCAGCGCGCTATGTCGGCGGCGGCATAGCCCGCCGGTTCGTCCGCCTGCGCGCGCATCAGCCGCATGTAGGAAAAACCGACATCATGGCCGGTGATGGCGGGAAATTCCTCATGGTCCGCCAACACCACGGCCGCCCCGGCATCGCGGGCCATGGCCAGGAAGGCGGGATCGTCGAAACTCCCGTGCCGCACCTCCAGCGCATGGCGCAGCGGCACGCCATCGACGCTGGCGGGCAACAATTCCAGGAACGCGCCGAAATCATCCGGCTCGAACCGCTTGGTCGCCATGAACTGCCACAGGATCGGCCCCAGTCGGTCGCCCAGCTCGGCAATGCCCTGCCCGGTGAATCTGGCGATCGACTCGCCCGCCTGCGCCAGCAGCTTGCGGTTGGTGCAATAGCGCGACGCCTTGACCGCGAACTGGAAACCGTCCGGCACCGCCTTGGCCCAGCCGGCGAAGGTCGCGGGCTTCTGGCTGCTATAATAGGTCGCGTTGACCTCGGTCGCTGTCAGATGCGCGCCGACATAGGCCAGCTCGTCCTTCTGCCGCAGCCCCGCGGGATAGAAGCTGCCGCGCCAGGGTTCGTAGACCCAGCCGCCAATGCCAACCCTGATCCGTCCAGCCATAGCGCATCTCCTTTTCCGCTATCTGATCGCCCGCACCGATCAGAGCCAGCGGAAAAAGCGGTTGGCAGTTATTGCAAACGACTCTTAATTGCAGTGTCAGCCAAGGAGATCCCCATGTCGCTCGACCTCGTCAAGACCGCCACCTATCTCAGCATCCATCTGACCGTCGGTTTCACCGTCGCCTATGTCATGACCGGTTCGGTTGCGCTGGCGGGCGGCATTGCGCTGGTCGAACCGGTGATCAATGCCGTCGCCTTCTTTTTCCATGAACAGGCGTGGAAGAAGATCCAGGCCCGCCCCCCGCGGGAAGGCGGCCGCGACTGGATGCGCGGCCAGGCGTCATTCGCGTGAAGCTGTCTATTTCGCTGTCCGTTTCAGGCCCAGCAACCAGGGCTTGGGCCCGCGCGAAGGCGTGGGTTTCCCGTCCAGCCGCCGGGCGCGCTTGATGACGATCGGCTTGACGATCATCTGCCCGCGCATCGGACCGGTGCCGCAGCAGGTGGGCGCCGCCAATATCTTCCTCACCACGTCCATCCCCGCCACCACATGGCCAAAGGCGGCATAGCCGATATAGTCGCCCCGCGCGTCCATATTGGGGGTCGCGCCAGCGGTGATGAAGAAATTGCCGGCGGCCGAATTGGGCCGGTTGGGCCGCGCCATCGACACTGTCGCGTCGAGATGCCGGATCCCGGTTCGGCTGGTCGGTTCATGCGGAATCGGCGGCAGCGACCGGCGCAGGTCGCTGTCGATCCCGCCCTGGATCAATCCCAGCTTCGGATTGCTCTTGCGCCGCGCCGCCCGATAAAAGGTCACGCCGTCAAACCGGCCGTCATCGACATAGGTCAGGAAATTGGCCGACGTGCGCGGCGCTCGCTTCAGGTCCACCGCAATGATGATGGTGCCGGCCGTCGTCTCGATCGCCACGCGCGCATAACCGGGCGTCGGCCTGTTGGCGGGAAGGGCGAAGAGCGTTTGTGGCGCAAGGGCGGCCAGTAAAAGGAGCAGGCAAAACAATGGACGCATCGACAGGCACGGACTCGATCGGGAGGAAAGCCCGATGCCGTAAAGCCGCTGCAACCGACGCGCAACCGGCGAGGCGGCGCCCGCGCCTCGTCCGGTCACGCCCCATCGGCACATTTGGAACCCCTGCCCATCGAACCGGACATGCAAAGCGCCCGCATCCGGCTCCCAGCCAACCCATCCGGCCTTCACCCGTGCCGGACTTCTTCTCCACATGAAGTAGACGAAGGGCGCGCGCGGGAACCCGCCGGCAGGGACATCGCCGGCAGGTCGCACGACGCTCCGCTTCAGTCCGCCTAGCAATCGCTCGCAACGGCGGCCCCGACCGCGCCGCCGACCGCGCCTCCCACGGCCCCGCTGGTCGCACTGTTCGCGCTGTTCTTCTTGTTCGCGTCCGACGTGTCGCTGCTCTTGTCGCTCCTCCTGTCATTGCTACTGGTGGCATTCGCGGTCGCGGCACCGGCGGCGGCGCCTGTAATCGCACCGGCAGTCATTCCAGCGATGGTCGAGCGGCGGCAACGGCTACCCGAACGACCACGGTAATAATAATCGTCGTCATAGACATGGTAGGAGTAGCTGGTGCTGCCCGAATAGCTGCCATAATAGCCGCTGCCAGAAGAACTGCGGGTATAGCTGCGCGAGCGGCTGCTTCCGTCGCGCGCGGTCACGACGCCCACATGCCCATTTCCGTCGTCATACGCCGCGACCCCGCCTGCGTGGCTGCCATCCTTGTAGCCTGCGACCGCTGCACCCCCTTTGCCGTCGCTGACGCCGGCAATGCCCACGCCATTGTTGCCGGAGCGATACCCGGCCGCAGCGCCCCCGCCATAATCGCCATAGGCGTAGCCGGCCCTGCCGCTGCGCTCGCCTTTGCTGCGTGAATAGCTGCCATAATGGCTGCTGCCCGAAATGCTGCCCGAGCGGCTGCTTCCGTCGCGCGTGCCCACAACATGGGCATGACCATTTCCATCGTCATATGCCGCGACGCCGCCGCTGTGACTGCCGTCCTTGTAGCCCGCGACCGCTGCGCCACGATTGCCGTCGCTGACGCCTGCAATGCCTACGCCATTGTTGCCGGAGCGATGCCCGGCCGCGCCGCCGCCGCCATTTTCGCCATAGGCGTAACCGGCTCCGCCGCTGCGCTTACCGTTGCTATAGCCCCGCGCCTCACCGGATGCATCTTTGCCGCGCATATATCCTTCATATGAGTTGCTGCGTCCTTCACGGTTGCCGGCATAAGCAGCGCCCTTGCGTCCGTCGCTCACCCCGGCGGCGCCAGCAGCGGAACTGCCGCGATACCCCGCTGCCCTTTCGCCATTTCCAGCGCTGCGCGAACCGGCATTTCCCTTGCCAAGGCTGCCGCTGGGTCGGCTTATCCCCCCCTCGCGCGCAAGCTCGCGCGGGCCATTGGCGCCGCTGCGCAGGCCGGAGGACTCACCGCGGCGATCCAGTTCAGGTAAACCGCCGCTCGATCCTCGCGGAAAATCGGATGGCAGGCTCGGTAAGCCGCCCCCGCCGCGCAACCCGCCACCCAGCGAGGGAGGCGACGGCGGCGGTCCGAAGGGACCGGCCGTTGCGGCAGTGGACATGACCAGGACGATGGTCGCAGCAGCGTTTAAGAGGATCTTCTTCATATTATGTTCCTCGTCGCGGGCGGAGGCGCCCTGCCGCCGCTCGTGGGATGTTTTCAGAAAAGGGGTGGGCAATGCGCGGTTGGGAAGCGTCGCCTCAAAGTTGAGGGAGGAAAGCCGCCGCCGGGCGCAACATGAACAGAACCGGCCCGGCAGAGACAACGCACTTAGGCACTTTCAATTCCTCTTATTTTTTGAGCAGTGACGTCCTGATCGACACCATGCTTATCTTTTGCCGCCCTCTCCTGATCAATCAGGCTATTGTGGATGCTGGGTTGCTCAGGGGTTGATGATCTCAAGCCGCACGGCGCTGACATCCGACTGGAACGCCCATGGCGGCAGGCCCGCCTGCTCGTGATTATGCCTCCATGCCCCCGGATTTCCGGACGCCTTCGATCCTGATGTAGAGAACAGGAGGCGACGGTGGAGACGTCGAGTTTGGAACAGAATGAGCGGAGCCGAATTCTGGCTGCGGGTCATGGATCAACTGCGCAACCGCGGCGTCGAAGCGATCATGCCGGCGGCCCTTGACGGGCAGAAAGGCTTTCCCGACGGCGCAAGGCGCCCGGACCGGACATCTCCGGCCACACACGCGCCAGCCCACTATCTAATGCAATGGAATATTGTTGATATGGCGTGATATTCAGCCGCTTCTCATGGAGCCGCCGATGGCATGAGAAAGCGCCGGGTATGGCATCTTCCGCAACCCTCCGGGAGAGGATTTGGTGACCCCTACGGGAATCGAACCCGTGTTTCAGCCGTGAAAGGGCCGCGTCCTAACCGCTAGACGAAGGGGCCGTTCGTTGCCGCCGCCATTGGGCAGCGCTGCGAAGCGAGGGCGCAATTAGGGGGAGACGGAGAATGGGTCAACCCTAAAAGCGCAAGAAAATTGCAACAGGATGATTTCAAACCGGATGACGCAAGCCGGGCGCGCTTCAGTCGCAGAAACCCACGACTCCCTCAATCCGCCCAGGCCGCGTCTTCCAGATGCAGCTCCGCGGCGGGGCGGCTGCCCCAATCGTCGATCTTCGCCTTGCCCGCGACCCACAGCCGCCGGTCGCGCGGCGCGCCCAATATCGCCTGCCCCAGTTCCGTCTCCGCGCGGCGAAAGGCGATGGTCTTGATCGAACGCCCGTCCTCGCCGCTCATGATCGCGCGCAGATGGCCATTGCCCACGACATCCGCCTTGATCACGCGCATCGGCCCGGCGACGATCAACGGCGCGGGCCAGCCCGCGCCATAGGGACCGCCCTGTTCGATCGCGGCGACGAAATCGGGGTTCACGCCCGCCGGCGCCAGCACTGCATCGATCAGCAGCGCCCGGTCGTCGCGCGCCTTGGCCACGGCCGCCGACAGCCGGTCGTCCAGATAATCGGCGAGCGCATCGATCCGGTCCGCCGCAACTGTCAGGCCCGCCGCCATGGCATGGCCGCCGCCCGCGACCAGCAAGCCGCTATCCTTGGCCGCCAGCACCGCCGCGCCCAGGTCCACGCCCGAAATGGAGCGGCCCGATCCCTTGCCCACGCCCGCTTCGTCCAGCGCGATGACGATGGCGGGGCGGCCGGCCTTTTCCTTGATCCGGCCCGCGACGATGCCGATCACGCCGGGGTGCCAGCCCGCCCCCGCGATCACGGCGACCGCGCGATTACCCTGCGCGGCCAACAGCGCTTCGGCCTGTTCCTGCACCAAAGCCTCGATGGCGCGGCGTTCCTCATTATACTGGTCGAGTTGCGCCGCGATCCGCGCCGCTTCCGTCGGGTCTTCCGTCGTCAGCAGCCGCACACCCAGATCCGCCTGACCCACGCGCCCGCCCGCATTGATGCGCGGGCCAAGCGCGAAGCCCAGATCATGACAAAGCGGCGCGCGCGTCAGCCGACTGGCATCGATCAGGGCGGACAGGCCAACATTGCGGCGCTTGGCCATCACTTTGAGCCCCTGCGCAACGAATGCGCGGTTGAGGCCCTTGAGTTGCGCCACATCGGCCACCGTGCCCAGTGCGACGATGTCGAGCAGTTCCATCAGCGCCGGTTCGCTGCGCTGCGCGAACCAGCCGCGCGCGCGCAGCGTCCGCACCAGCGCGGCGCCGAGCAGGAAGGCGACGCCGACCGCGGCGAGATGGCCGTGGCAGGCCGCGCCGTCATTTTCGTCCAGCCGATTGGGGTTCACCAACGCCAGCGCTTCCGGCAGCGCGCTCGCGCATTTATGATGATCGACCACGACGACATCGACGCCCGCCGTCCGGGCCATGGCCAGCGCCTCGAACGCCTGCGCGCCGCAATCGACCGTGACGATCAGGGTCGCCCCCTCGCCCGCCAGCCGCACCAGCGCCTCGCCCGACGGACCATAGCCCTCCATCAGCCGGTCGGGAATATAGGGCCGGGCGTGCAGGCCCAGGTCGCGCAGCAGCCGGATCAGCAGCGCCGCGCTGGTCGCGCCATCGACATCATAGTCGCCGAAGATGCGGACATCCTCCTGCCGTTGCACCGCGTCGGCCAGCCGCTCCGCCGCCGCATCCATGTCGCGGAACAGGCTGGGGTCGGGCATGAAGGCGCGAATGGTGGGGTTGCGATGCGCCTCCACCCCCTCGCGCGGGCAACCGCGCGCCAACAGCAATTGGGTGACCAGATCGTCGGGCAGATAGGCCGGATCGCGAGCGTCCGCCCCTGCGCCACGCCACCGCCACGGCTGGTTGGAGATGGACCGGGAGATATTGAGCGCAAATGTCATGATCCGGCTCTAGACCCAGCCGCGCCATGAGGGAAGCAAACGAAATCATGTCGCGAGCGGAACCGCCGCAAGCCCTTGGGCGTATTGCTTCTTTGCCGGGCTTCGGGATAGGCGTGGCACGGAAGGGGCAATACATGACGATGACGGGACGGCAGGCACATCATGTCGGGCGCATGTTGTGCTTGTTCCTTCTCACCGCATCGCCTCTCCCGCTGATGGCCCAGACGGCCATTTCGCCCCCACCCGCGGAGGCCGAGGAGCCGATCCTGCCCGACGACCAGTTCGAGGCGCGCCTGCCCGGTGTCGAGGGGAGCGATCCCGACGCCCCCCTCCCGTCGATCGACAGCTGGATCGACCAGCAAATGCCGGAACAGGCGGTCGATGGCGGGAGCAACGGCGAGCCTGCCGAATTGCCGCCCGCCGTGGAACCGGCGCAAGAGCAGGAATTGGCCCAGCCCCTGCCGCCGCTCGACAGCGTAACCGTGCCTGCCAATGCCGGGCCCGATGCCGATCCCGACGCCAAGCTGCCGCAGGTCCGCTACGCGACCAGCATCGAAGGGTTCGGCAAGACCGGGCTGGAAGATGAGTTTCGCGCCGAATCCGTGCTGCTGGACGGCGATGGCAAGGCCGATACCGCAGCGATGGTGCAACAGCGCGCGCAGGAGGATGAAAAGCTCGCCGTGCGGCTCTTCTACTCGCAGGGCTATTATGACGCGACCGCGCTCGCCAGTCTCGATCAGGCCGGCGACGGGACGCTCAAGGCCATCATCTCGGTGACGCCGGGCAAGCGCTACAAGATCGGCGCCATCGTCATCAACGCCGGTCCCACCGTGCCGCCCGGTCTGGTGCGCGACAGCCTGCCGCTCAAGACCGGCGATTATATCGTCGCCGCCAATGTGGAGAGCGCGGAAGCCAATGTCGGGTTGAAGCTGCCGGAACAGGGCTATCCCTTCGCGCAGGTGGGCCAGCGCGACATTTTGCTCGATCCCGCCACCACGGCCGGCGACTATACGCTGCCCGTTGATGTCGGCCCGCGCGGCGCCTTCCGCAAAATTACCACATCCGGCGAGAAACAGGCGTTCGGCGCTGACCATATGGAGGTCATCAAGCGCTACAAGCCCGGTGCAATCTATGACAGCCGCCAGGTCGACGACCTGCGCAAGGCGCTGGTGGCCACCGGTCTTTTCTCCAGCGTCGCGGTGGACCCCGTCCGCACCGGTGAACCGGGACCGGACGGCACGGAATATATCGATCTCCATGTCGAGCAGCAGGCCGGACCGCCGCGCACGCTGGCCGGGGAAGCTGGCTATGGCACCGGCCAGGGTTTCCGCGCGGAAGGCACATGGACCCATCGCAACCTCTTCCCGCCCGAAGGCGCGCTGATCCTGGGCGTGATCGCGGGGACGCAGGAACAGGGCGCGTCGGCCACGTTCCGCCGCTCCAACGCGGGCAAGCGCGACAAGACCTTCCAGACCGGCATCACGCTCAACCACCAGAATTACGACGCCTATGAAGCGTTCACCGCAGGGCTGAATGTCGGCTGGTCGCGGCAATCGACGCCGATTTTCCAGAAACGCTGGACCTACAGCTATGGCGCGGAAATCCTGCTGACCAACGAACAGGTAGTGGTCGATCCCGCCACGGCGGACAAGACGCGGCGCACTTATTTCATCGGCGGCCTGCCGCTTCAGATCGGCTATGACCGGTCGAACGACCTGCTCAATCCGACCAAGGGATTCCGCGCCAACCTGCGCGCCGAACCGGAAGGATCGCTGCAAGGCAGCTTCTCCCCCTATATCCGCGCGACCTTCGACCTGTCGGGCTATTATCCCGTATCCGACAGTCTGGTGATCGCGGCGCGGACCCGGCTGGGCACGATCAGCGGCGTCGATCGCGACGATATTGCGCCGTCACGGCGCGTCTATGCCGGCGGCGGCGGTTCGGTGCGCGGCTTTGGCTATCAGGAACTGGGACCAAAGGACGTGAATAATGACCCGATCGGCGGCCGGTCGGTCAATGAATTCGCGGTGGAGGGCCGCTATCGTTTCGGCAATTACGGCGTCGTCGCCTTTGTCGATGCGGGACAGGTCTATGAAAGCTCCATCCCCAAATTCTCCGACATGCGCTACGGCGTGGGTCTGGGCGGGCGCTTCTACACCAATTTCGGTCCGTTCCGCGCGGACATCGCGATGCCGATCAACCGGCAACCGGGCGAATCCAAATTCGCCGTCTATATCGGCATCGGGCAGGCATTCTGATGGCACAGGACGACACCCCTCCCCCCGCCCCCGAAGCGACCGAGACCCCGTCCGAGACGGTCGTCATCCGAGACAGGCGTCCGCTCTGGCAGAGGATCGCGATTGGCGTCGCCGGCGTCCTGGTCGGCCTGGTGATGTTGGTGGGCGTGCTCTTGCTCGGCCTCAACACCCAGCCGGGCAAGAAATTCCTGATCCAGCAGATCGCCGCGCTCCAGATGGAATCGGGGATGCAGATCGAGGTCGGCCGGATCGAAGGATCGATCTACAGCGACATGGTCATCCACGACCTGATCCTGCGCGATCCCAAGGGCGTGTTCGCGGTGTCCCCGCGCGTCCATGTCGTCTGGCGCCCCTTCCGCTACGTCAATAATCATATCTCGGTGCAGCTGCTCGAGACCCCGCTGGTCGTGCTGGCGCGCAGCCCGCAGTTCAACGTCACCGAGAGCGATCCCAATGCGCCGATCCTGCCGGACCTCGACATCGACGTCGACCGGATGAAGATCGCCAAATTCATCCTCGCCAAACCGGTGATCGGGCAGAAGCGCGAAATCGCGATCGACGGCGTCACGCACATCTCCGACGGCCGCGCGCAACTGTCGGCCAGCGCCATTGTCGATAGCGGCGACCGGTTGCAGGCCAAGCTCGATGCCGTGCCATCGCAGAACCGTCTTGCCATGAGCGGCACGCTGACAGCGCCCAAGGGCGGCGTCATCGCCGCCATGTCGGGCCTGACCGACGGCATGACCGCGACGCTCGACGGCAAGGGCACATGGCAGGCCTGGGATGGCCGGATCGTTGCGACCTCGCCCAAGGGCGAACTGGCGAACATCGCGCTCGCCGCGCGCGACGGCAATTTCACGGCGAAGGGACCGGTTCGCCCCGGCCTGGTCTTCGCCGGCCCGGTCGACCGGCTGACCGCGCCGCAACTGGACGTCGATCTGTTCGCGGGTCTCAACGAACGGCGCGTGAACCTGAAGGGCACGCTGCGTTCGCCTGCCATGTCGGCCGATGCGCAGGGCCTGATCGACCTGGGCAAGAGCCAGTTCAGTGCGCTGCGCATCAACGCCGCATTGCTCACCCCCGGCGCGATCATGGAGAATGTGAAGGGTCGCGATGTGCGCGCCTCCGTCATCCTCGACGGGCCGATGGCGACCCCGTTCGTCGATTATGACATCAGCGCCAAATATCTGGCCTTCGACGCTACCGGCATCGAAAATCTGAAGGCCAGCGGCCGCGCCGTGATCGATGCCGACCGCATCCGCATTCCCGTCAATGCGACGGCGACGCGCGTCACCGGCCTCAATGCCGCAGCTGGCGGGCTGCTTCAGAATCTGCGCGTGAAGGGCGACTTCGCCTATGCCGCGGGCAAGCTCATCAGCGACAATCTCAAGATCGACAGCGACAAGATCGACGCCACCGCGATTGTGCTGGCCGATCTCGACAACGCCATCTATCGCGGCGCGCTCAAGGGCAGGGTCAATGATTACAAGATCGACGGCGTCGGCATCGTCAACCTCAATACCGATATAGAGTTGATCCCCGGTCCCAAAGGCGGCTTTGGTCTTGGCGGACGCTTCGGCGTGCGGACCTCGCGTTGGGAAAATGCCTCGGTGCGCGATTTCCTGGGCGGCAATGCGGTCATGTCCGGCCGGATCGGCATGACGCCGGAGGGCAAGTTCACCCTCGCCGGGCTGAAAGGCGCCGCGCCCAATTTCACCATCCAGTCCGGCTCGGGCAGCTACGACACGGACGGGCAGGTCGCCTTCGACGCGACCGCATCGTCGAAACAATATGGTCCGCTCGCGCTGACCGTGCGCGGCACGGTGGACCAGCCGCGCGCCGTGCTGCGCGCCGCCCGACCCAATGTCGGCGTGCAACTGACCGATGTCGTCGCCAAGCTGAATGGCGAGGCGGCGGGATATCGGCTCGAAGCGACCGGCGGGTCGCCCTATGGCCCCTTCTTCGCCAATGTCCTGATCCGCACCGCGCAAGGCCCGCTCACCATCGACGTGACCAAGGCGCGTTTCGCCGGTGTCGATATGAACGGCCGCATCCAGCAAAGCGCCGCCGGCCCCTTCACCGGCAATCTTGGGCTGAACGGCTCCGGCATCACGGGCGACGTGCGCCTTGCCGCCGTGGGCAAGGCGCAGGGCGTTGATGTCAACGCGACCGCCAGCAACGCCAGGCTGCCGGGCGATGCGGAAATCGTGATCGGCCGGGCGATCGTCACCGCTTCCATGGTCCTGACCGATCAGCCACAGGTGAAGGCCGACGTCCAGATCGGCAATGCCGCCTATGGCGACTATGTGGTGCGCAAGGCGCGCGCGAAGCTCGATTATCAGGGCGGACGCGGACGCGCCCAGCTGGTCGCCGATGGTTCCAGCGGGGTGCCCTTCTCGGTCGCGGTCAACGCCGCGCTGCGCCCCGACCTCTATGCCGTCGCGGTGCAGGGCAAGGCCGCCAATATCGACTTCCGGCTCGCCAAACCCGCGATCATCCGCAGCGAACCGGGTGGCTATCGCCTCGAACCGGCCACGCTCGTCATGCCGCAGGGCAAGGTCGATCTCGCCGGACGCTTCGGCGACACCACCGCGATGCAGGCCCGGTTCAAGGATTTCGACCTCGCCATCGCCAATATGGCCGCGCCCGGCCTCGGCATCAGCGGCAAGGCGACCGGCACGCTGGACTATAGCCAGCAGGGCAGCGCCTTCCCCACGGCAACCACCCGCCTCGCCATCAGCGACTTCCGCCGTTCCAGCCTGAGCGCGGTCTCCAACCCTGTGTCGATGAATGTGGAAGGCAAGCTTTCGTCAGCCGGCGGCGATCTGCGCGGCCTGATCCGCCGGGGTAACAACACGCTCGGCCGGTTCACCGCCACGCTCGCGCCGCCGGGCGCCGGGGCGAGCTGGTCCGAACAACTGCAGAATGCGCCGCTGGGCGGCGGCATCCGCTATGCAGGGCCGGCCGATGTTCTCTTCTCCTTTGCCGGGCTCGCCGATCAGCAGCTGACCGGCGGCCTCGCCGTTGCCGCCGATTTCAGCGGACAGCTCAGCAATCCCCGCCTCAACGGCGTGGTGCGGGCCAACGCGCTGACTTATGAAAATGAAACCTTCGGCACCCGCGTCACCCAGATGAAGCTCGACGGGCGCTTTACCAACGACCATCTCGAAATCCGCGACTTTTCGGGGCGCGCCGGCGATGGCACGGTGCAGGCATCGGGCGATGTCGGTCTGGCGGCGGACAGCGGCTTTCCCATGAGCATCGCGATCAAGCTCGACCGCGCCCGCCTCGCCCGCAGTGAAGCGATCACCAGCGTCGTCAGCGGCACGCTCAACATCACCAACAGCGCGCAGGCCGGCGGCCTCATCAAGGGCGACCTGCGCCTGCCCGAAACCCGCTACCGCGTCGCCTGGCAGGGCGGCACCGACATCCGCCAGCTGACCGGCGTCCGCCGCAAGGGCGAGGGGACGGACCTGCTCGACCAGCGCATTGCGGAGCGCAAGGCGGCGGCCGCGCCCAAACCCTGGAAGCTCGACATCCGGGTGCGCGCCGACAACGAGATCTATGTGACCGGCATGGGGCTGGATTCCGAATGGAAGACCAACATGCGCGTCACCGGCACCGCCACCGATCCGCGCGTCGTGGGCGAAGTGGAAGCGATTCGCGGCCGCTACAGCTTCTCGGGCCATCAGTTCGACCTGGAACAGGGGCTGATCAGCTTTAACGGGCCGATGATGAACCCGACGCTACAGATCAAGGCGCAAACGCGGATCGACACCGTCACCGCCGGCATTCAGGTGACCGGCAGCGCGCAGCAGCCCGACATCGCCTTCATTTCGACGCCCACCCTGCCGCAGGACGAAATCCTGGCTCGCATCCTGTTCGGCGACAATGTCGCCAATCTGTCGGCCACCCAGGCGATCCAGCTCGCCGCAGCGCTCAACGGGCTGCGCGGCGGCAGTGGCGGGCTCAATCCGATGGGCAAGTTGCAGGGCGCGACCGGCCTCGACCGGATCGGCATCGTCGGCGGCGACGAGGCGACCGGGCGCAGCACCAGCCTCGCGGTCGGGCAGCATATCTCCAACAATATCTATGTGGAGGTCATCACAGACTCGAAGGGCTTCACCGCCACGCAGCTGGAAATCGCCCTGTCAAAGACGCTCAGCCTCTTGTCGAAGACCGGCACCAATGCGGGATCGTCCGCCAACCTGCGCTATTCGAAGGATTATTGACGCGCGGCGCGGGTAGAGCCACCGACGGCGACGCGCGAAACGCGCCGCCCTCACCGGGAAGGGGGCGGCGCGTCTCGTCCACCACGGCTATTTCCTATTCGTGCGGGCGTAGCGCCTGGTTGAGGCTGTCGAGCACGGCGTCGATCGGTTCGGTCACCGTGACGCTGCGGCCTTCGCCAAAGCGGATGCGGGTGCCGTCGCTGACCTGCGACACGAAAGTGACCTGCGCGGGGTTGACCGCCGTCTGGGTGCGATCAGTGCCGACGAACATCACGAGCATGGCGTCCTCTCCTTCTTCTTGTGGAGCGACAGCCTAGCCGGATTTGCGGTCCGCGCCAGTGGCTTTGATCAGGCCGCGCGAATGGCGGCGATGAAGCCGCCCGCGCGCGCTTCCAGCCGGTGCGCCTCCTCGGCCAGCCGCCCCGCCACGTCGCGCATCATGCGCGCATCCTGCGCACGGCCAGAGGCATTGTCGCTGATCTGCCGGGCGCCGTTGCGGATATGGTCGCTGGACGTTCCCGCCTCGGCCACGCTTTCGGCAATGGTCCGGCTGAACGCGCCGTGCCGCGCGACGGCATCGAACACCGCCGCCGACAACCGGTCGGCGCGCATCATCGTCGCATCCATATGCGCGTAGCCGGCCGCCACCTCGCCGATCGCCACGCGGATATGATCGATCCGCCCTGCAATTTCAGCCGCCGCACCGCGGGTCTGGGTCGCAAGCGACTGGACCTCGCGCGCCACCACGGCAAAGCCTTCGCCCGCCGCCCCTGCCCGCGCCGCCTCGATACTGGCGTTGAGCGCCAACATGCTGGTCGCGCGCGCGATCGTGTCGATCAGGGCGACGACCGCACCGACGCTATCCGCTTCACGGGCAAGCGCTTCGCTTTGCGCCGCGCCCGACCGGCTGCGCGCCGCGGCCTCGCGAATCGCTTCGCCCGCATCGCCCGCCTCAATCTCCATCGTGGTGAAAAGCTGCCCCAACTCCAACCCGCCCGCCGCGACGCCGGTCAGGCGATCGGCGGTCTGGGTCGCGGCCACCGCCATCGCCGCCGCATCAGCGCCGTCGAGCGACGCCCGTTCGGTCGCTTCGCCAGCCAGCGTCGCCAGTTGGTCCGCCATCGCCACCAGATCGGTGATCAGCCGTTCGACATCGCGGCGGAAGCCGGCGCTTTCCTGCGTGATCTTCTCCACCCGCTCCGCCCGGGCGAGCGCCACGCGGGCGTCGCGCTCGGCCGTCATGCGCAGCAATAGCGGTCCGCCCAGCACACCGGCATAGACGCCTCCATCCGTGACGATCAGCCCCTCGCACCCCGCCCCCTGCGCGGCATAGAGATCGACCAGCGCCTCGATCGCCGTGGTCCGCTCCGCACTGGCGCAGGGCCGCACATGATCGTCCAGGCGTCCGCCAAAACTCGGATTGCGCAGCAACGCATGGCCGAAGGGATTGAACAGGATGCGGCGCATGTCCCGCTCATAGATGGCGCCGACCGGCCGCCCGGCTGCATCGAGCACCGGCAACAGCCGCAGGGCCGAATCATGCTGGAAGCAATCGACCGCTTCGCTGAGCGGCCGGCCCAGACGAATGGCCGGCGCGCTGTTCGCCAGATGCAGGTCGACAGGCGCCGGCGACAGGGGCGAGGATGGCGGGGCGAAGGGCAGCACGGCGGCAGTCATGTCCCCTCGTTAGGGCGCAATGGTAAACGCCGGGTTAGACGCAGATGACACTTATATGACAAACGCTTGTTTTTGCGTCATTTCCCGGCAGCGATCGGCTTATAGTTAAAGGCATCTCGCGCCAATTTCACGACATCGGGGTCCGCCGCTGGAAAATCCAGCGGCACCAGCTTTTCCAGGCGATCGGCAACATAGGTGAGCGCCGCGATCCGCCCGGCCTTGCGATTATTATTATCGATCACCTGCCAGGGCGCCTGTTTCGTGTCCGTTTCCTTGAACATGTCGTGCATCGCATCGAGATAATCCGCCCGCCGCGCCCGGTTGCGATAATCATCCGCGCCGGTCTTCCACCGCTTCCACGGCGTGTCGAGCCGCTGGGCGAGTTGTTCGTCCTGCGTCTGCTGGGTGATGTGGACGAACAGCTTGACCATATTGGTGCCTGCGTCGATCTGCTGCCGCTCGAAAGCGTTGATCTCGTCATAGGCGCGCTTCCAGTCCGCCTTGGCGCAAAAGCCCTCGACCCGTTCCACCAGCACCCGGCCATACCAGCTGCGGTCGAAGATCGCGATATTGTGGCCGGCCGGCAATTTCGTCCAGAACCGCCAGAGATAATGATGGTCCCGCTCCTCCTGGCTGGGTGCGGCGATGGGATGGACCTGATAATAGCGCGGGTCCCAATCGGCGGTCATCCGTTTGATGATGCCGCCCTTGCCCGCCGCGTCCCATCCTTCCAGCAGAATGACGCTGCGGCGATTATGGACGATATGCGCGACCTGGATCTTGGCCAGCCGTTCCTGGAGGGCGGCAAGATCGGCGTCATAATCGCCCTTATATTTCGCGCCGGTTTCGTAGTCGGATAGGTTTATGGTCATTCCACTTCCGTTCGGTTCGAGCGTGTCGAGACCATTCTCGATACGCCTTCTGAGCTTTGCTCGAAAGCTATTCGAACCGAACGGGGGTGAGAAGGAGGAAGGTCAAGCCTTGGCTTGCGGCTCCACGACCCGGACATGCAGTTCGCGCAACTGCTTGAACTCGGCCGCGCTGGGCGCGCCCATCAGCAAGTCCTCGGCACGCTGGTTCATCGGGAAGAGCGTGATTTCCCGCAGATTCTGCGCGCCGCATAGCAGCATCACGATGCGATCGACGCCGGCCGCCATGCCGCCATGGGGCGGCGCGCCATATTGGAACGCGCGATAGAGGCCGCCGAACCGCTCCTCGACATCCGCCTGGCTCAGGCCGACCAGTTCGAACGCCTTGACCATCAATTCCGGCGACTGGTTACGGATCGAGCCCGACGCGATCTCATAGCCGTTGCAGACCATGTCATATTGATAGGCGTTGATCGTCAGCGGGTCTTGATTGTTCAGCGCGTCCAACCCGCCCTGGGGCATGGAAAAAGGATTATGCGCGAAATCGACCGACTTGGTATCCTCGTCATATTCGTAGAATGGGAAGTCGACGATCCAGCACAGGTCGAACCGGTCCTTGTCGATCAGGTCGAGCGTCTCGCCCACGCGGATACGGGCCAGACCGGCGAGCTTTGCCGCCTGGCTTTCCTTGCCCGCCGCGAAGAACACGCCGTCATTGGCGCCCAGGCCCAACGCCGCGATCAACTTCGCCGTCGCTTCCTCGCCATGGTTTTTGGCGATCGGACCGCCGGGCACGCCATCCTTGATATTGATATAGCCAAGGCCCGAATAGCCTTCGCCCCGCGCCCAATTGTTCATCTCGTCGAAGAATTTGCGGCTGCCCGCGCCCGCGCCAGGCGCCGGGATCGCGCGGATCACATTGCCGCTCTCCACCAGCGAGGCGAAGATGCCGAAACCGCTGCCATGGAAATGTTCGGTCACATCGACAATCTCGATCGGATTGCGCAGGTCCGGCTTGTCGCTGCCATATTTCAGCATCGCCTCGGCGTGCGGGATGCGCGGGAAGCTGCCTGCCGGGGTCACCGGCTTGCCGTCGGCGAACGCCTCGAACACTTGCGCGATGACCGGCTCCATCGTGTTCCACACATCTTCCTGCGTGACGAAGCTCATTTCGAGGTCGAGCTGGTAGAATTCACCGGGCAGCCGGTCGGCGCGCGGGTCTTCGTCGCGGAAGCAGGGGGCGATCTGGAAATAACGGTCGAAGCCCGCGACCATCAGCAATTGCTTATATTGCTGCGGCGCCTGCGGCAGGGCGTAGAATTTGCCGGGATGGATGCGGCTGGGCACCAGGAAGTCGCGCGCGCCTTCGGGCGAGGACGCGGTCAGGATCGGGGTCGAATATTCGGTGAAGCCCGCCCCTTCCATGCGGCGGCGCATGTCGGAGATGATCTTGGTGCGCTTGACGATATTGCCATGCAGAGTCTCGCGCCGCAGGTCGAGGAAACGGTAGCGCAGGCGAATATCCTCGGGATAATCCTGTTCCCCCGCGACCGGCAGCGGCAGGTCGGCGGCGGCGGAGAGCAACAGCGCGTCCAGCGCGCGAATCTCGATCTCGCCGGTCGGCAGGTTCGGGTTCACCGCTTCGGCCGCGCGGGCGACGACCTGGCCCGTTATCGTCACGACGCTTTCGGCGCGCAGCCCCTCGATCACCTGGAACACCGGCCCGTCGACCTCGGTCACGATCTGGACCATGCCATAATGGTCGCGCAGGTCGATGAAGACCAGGTCGCCATGGTCGCGCTTGCGATGCACCCAGCCGGACACGCGGACCTCATTGCCGACATCGGCGATGGTCAGGGCGCCGCAAGTATGGGTGCGATAGGCGTGCATGGCGTTTTGATCTTTCAGATTCGTTTTACGGAAATGACAAATTGTTGCGGCCCGGCTATGGGCTTGCCTTGTCGACTATCGACCAGCCCGCCGGACGCGGGCCAGCCCATAATAAGATCGAAGACCATATGCAAATTCATCCGCTGATTACCGACAGCAAGACCCTGGCCGATTTCTGCGCCCGCATCGCGAAATCCCCCTATATCGCCATCGACACCGAATTCATGCGGGAAAACAGCTATTGGCCCGAACTCTGCCTGGTGCAGGTGGCCGACCCTCATGAAGCCGCCGCGATCGACCCCAAGGCGTCGGGCATCGACCTGACCCCGCTGCTCGACCTGATGGTCGACAATGAAGACGTGCTCAAGGTCTTCCATGCCGGCGGCCAGGACATAGAGATTGTCCATAATTTGACCGGCAAGACGCCGCATCCGATGTTCGACACCCAGATCGCGGCGATGGCATTGGGGCTGGGCGAGCAGATCGGCTATGGCAATCTGGTCGACGCCTGGATGGGCGTGCAGCTCGACAAGGGCGCGCGCTTCACCGACTGGGCGCGCCGCCCGCTCGACAAGCGACAGATCGACTATGCGATCGGCGACGTCACCTATCTGATCCAGATTTTCCCCAAGATGCTGGAGGATCTGCGCAAGACCGGACGCGGCGACTGGCTCGACCAGGAAATGGAGCGGATCAGCGATCCTTCCAACTATGAAAATGACCCGCAACAGGCCTGGAAGCGCGTCCGCATCGCCAGCCGCAAGGCCGATGTGCTGGGCCGGCTCAAGGCGCTGGCCGCCTGGCGCGAGATCGAGGCGCAGGACAAGAATCTGCCGCGCGGCCGCATCGTCAAGGATGAGACGCTGGCCGACATCGCCAGCCACCCGCCGCGCAGCCAGGAAGATCTGGGCAAGGTGCGTGGCCTGTCCGCCACCTGGCGCACCAACGACATCGGCGCGCGGCTGATGAATGCGATCAAGGCGGCCGAGCCGCTCGATCGCGATGAAATGCCCGAGCGCGATCCCAAGCGCCCCGGCCTGGGCAAGGATGGCGCGCTGGTCGCCGACCTGCTCAAGCTGCTGCTCAAGATCCGCTCGCGCGACATCGACGTGGCGGCGCGGCTGATCGCGCGCACCGATGACATCGACGCGCTGGCGGCCGGCGTGCGCGAAGGGCTGTCGATCCTGGAGGGCTGGCGCTATGAACAATTCGGCCGCGATGCGGTCGATCTGGTCGAAGGACGCCTGGCCTTCGCCGTCAAGGGCGGCCGGCTGAAGATGACGCGGACGGAATAACGGTAGGAACAAGGGAGAAAACCCGGTGCGGACAGCAGCTTTTGGCATGATGGCGGCGTTGGCCGCCCTTCCCCTCGCCGCTTGCGCGGGCGCGAACGGGCCAGGCCCCGCCACGCCGCCGCCCGCTGCCGGGGGACCGTGCAGCAATGACGGGCTCGATGCTTTCGTCGGGCGGAAGGCGAGCGCGGAGCTGGGCGCGCAACTGCTCCAGGCGTCGGGCGCGAAGACCCTGCGCTGGGGCGGCCCCGGCATGGCGATGACCATGGATTTCCGCCCCGACCGCCTGACCGTCAGTTATGACGAACAGATGGTCGTCACTGCGGCGCGCTGCGGCTGAGGCCGGGCCGTCGTCCATAGGAACGCCACCGTCATGACCGCCGCCGCCGACCTTGCCATCCGCATGGCCCGCGCGACCTTCAACCGCGCACTGGCCGAGGGCGACCTCAAGGCCATCGAACCGCTGCTGGCGCGCGACGCGGTCCTCGTCACCGGGTCCGACAGCGCGGTGATCGCCGGGCGCAAGGCGCAGTTGCTGGCGTGGAAGCGCGAATTCGCCTCGTCCGACCGGCTGGTCTACCGCCGCAGCCCCGACAGCGTCATCATCTCTCCGGTCGAACCGATCGCGCTGGAACATGGCGAATGGCAGGGCATCGCCGCAGATACCGGCCGGATGCTCGCGGCGGGACGCTACACCGCCAAATGGCGGGACATCGGCGGCACCTGGATCATCGAGGCGGAACTTTACCTCACCCTCGCCTGACCCCTCGCCTGAGCGCGCTACAGTTCCAGCCCGATCAGCGTCCCGCTGCCGATCCGGTCGATATGGCGCTTGCCGTCAATTTCCAGCCAGTCGGGCGTCACCTCCAGCCGTCGCCCGCGGATGGTCGTGCGCAGATGCTCCACGGCAATCCGGTTGCGCCCCACGATCCGCAGCACACACAGCCCATCGCCCCGCGCCGCCATCATCGAATAGCGGTCGCCCCGCAGCAGGAAGTGCCACCCCCCGTCGCTCGGCTTCCATTCATTACCGTCGATGATCTGCATCGCCTCGCCATCGGGGGTGCCCAACCGCACGCTGATCCGCGTCGCCCCATTGGTGCGACGCGGCGGCGCGAAGATCAGGATCGGCTCCCCGTCCAGCGTGAACGGGATAGGCGTGTCGCGCAGCAACCGCGCGCCCCCGACAATGAGTTGCGGCAACTCCGCCGAAAAGGGCAACCGGTCGCGCGCGAAATGACGCTGGCGCACCACCGGATTGGCATGAAAGCTGTGCACCTGGGTCGCGGTCAGCCGTCCTTCTTCCACCAGTCCATGGCAGGTCGGGCACAACAGGGTCGCCCCCGGCCCGTCGGGCAGCCCCAGATAGCGATAGATGGTCACGCCGCACCGCACGCAGGCAAAGCCGCAGGCGTGGCGGATATCCGCGCGCTGTTCGGCCGTCAGATCCGATAAGGACGGCATCACTCGCAAACCCACCATGGCGACACCCCTTAGCAGCCCCGTCCGCCCCTTTGCGAACAGGTGATCCTGACATGGCGTCCTCTTGCGATACGGGGCTCTGACGGCCCGATGGTCCCGCTATCGTTGAAATAAATGAGCCCAAGTCAAGGGGCTGGGCGAAATAGTCTATCTCTGCGGCAACAGATCGACGTCGCGCGCGGCCGCGATCGCGCGGATACGGTCGGGGCGCGGCATGTTCTTGATCGCGATCTCGGCATAGTCGCCCGCGCTGAACAGTTCGATATGGCCGACACCGAAAATGCGCTGGCCCAGCGTCTGGGTGATGCGCACCGACCGGATGCTCGACAGCGCGATCTCGGTCCGCTGCCGCGACAGCAGCCCTCGCTCCATCATCACCTCGCGCTCGGACAACATCAGCCGCTCGCCCTTGCACCGCAGCCACCATATGCCGATCGCCAGGATACCGACGACCGACACCAGCAACAGGATGAACAGCAGAGGGTGCGCGCGGAACATCGCGGGATGCTCGTCATACAGCCAGGTTTCGCTCATGCCGCCTCCCGCGTGTCTTGCTGGCCTTTGACCATTGTCGCCATCCGCCGTCAAGCGGTACGCGCCGGCGGTGGTTAACCGGAAATTTGCAAAAAGCTGACAGAATATGAGGTGAAGGTCGAGGTCGAGCATGGCGCGCAATCTCTATGATGTGGGTGATCGCTGCCCGGAACGCACCGGCAGTTGGTTGAATGAGAAGGAGGAACGCCGCTCGCGCGTCATGCCGCTGGGCGGGCTGCTGCTCGCCCTGCTGGTGGGCGTCGTCGGGCTTTTGCTCCTTTCCCGCATCGTCCCGGCATCAGGATCGAACCCCGCGGTCGCCGCTACGCGCATCGACCAGGACTTCGACGCCTGCGACGATCCGCAGGGCGCCGCCTGCGTCGTCGATGCCGACCATTATGCCTGGCGCGGCCGGCTCTATCGCGTGGCCGACATGCGCGCGCCTAGCCTGTCCCGTCCCGCCTGCCCCGCCGAGGCCGCGGCCGCCGCGCGCGGTCGCGCGGCATTGCGGGCGATGATGAACGGCGGCGGCTTCGACGCCCTTCCCGACCCGTCCGGTCCCGACGCATCCGCCCGCCTGCTGATGCGCGACGGCGTGTCGTTGGGACAACTCATGGTCCTCAAGGGCCATGCCCGCCCCTGGTCGGACAAGCGGCCGGACTGGTGCGCGGGTTGAACTGCAAAAAACGCTGTCCTACAACTAACCATATAGGTTATTGCGCGCGGCATGACCCAGCGCTCCCTCATGCGCGCCAAGCCGCGCTCCTCGCTGCCGGCCTTCACGCCGGTGCCCCGTCGCTACCGCCATGACGGCTGGACGCCCGAACGCCAGCGCGCCTTCATTGAAGCGCTGGCCGACACCGGATCGGTGCGCGAAGCCGCCGCGCGCGTCGGCATGGCGAACGAGGGCGCCTATCAGCTTCGCCGCGCCAAGGGCGCCGAGGGCTTCGCCAGCGCGTGGCTCGCCGCGCTGGATCATGGCGTCGCCCGACTGGAGGATGTGGCGCTCGATCGCGCGCTCAACGGCGTCGAAGTGCCGGTGTACAGCTATGGCAAGCTGGTCGGCACCCGCCGCGTCTACAATGATCGCCTCATCATGTTCCTGCTGCGCAACCGTGCGGCCGACCGCTTCACGCCCCACCCCTCCACTTCGCCCAATGAAGAAGCGAAGGACAAAATCCAAGAACTCGAAGACAGATTGGGGGCGGCGCACGCCTTGCTCGAAATCCGGCGCCGCCGCGCTTTGGCGGGGGACTGAACATCTAGCGCGCAAGCGCGCGGCTTTAACGACCCCAGGAAAGCGATGAGAGGTCCGCAAATGCGCTCTACCTCAGCCGCTCCCGCACCGCAGTCAGAACCTCGCCCGCCAGCCGCGCATAATCGGCGCAATCCCGCTGCATCGCCGCGCCGCTGGCCGCGTCGCGCCATTGCCCGAAACAATGGCGGTTCTGCGCCGCGCGCATCTGGCGCAGCCGGGCGCGGCCTTCGGCCGCCAACCCCAATTGCGGCCCGGTGCGCCGCCACGCCTCGGCCGCGCTGAAGATGCGGCGACCCGGATGTATGCCGGGGTCACGGCCCGCGTGCGCACCCAGCCGGTCGATCCGCGCCGCCTCGACGATCAGGTCGGTCAGGAACAGGTCCAGTTCGCGCAGGCCGTTGCCGATCAGCTTGGCCGACATGACGCCGCGTCGCCGCGCCGCGCCATCGGGGCACAGCGCCAGCGACAGGCCGTTGGACAGGAAGGCGGCGGCGCGCTCGATGCGGGCGACCTGATCGGCGAGAGCCGTGCAGTGGTCGCCCGGCGGGGTCAGCTTTCGTCACCCATGCGCAGCGCGGCGATGAAGGCTTCCTGCGGAATCTGCACGCTGCCATATTCGCGCATCCGCTTCTTGCCCTCCTTCTGCTTGTCGAGCAGCTTCTTCTTGCGGCTGATGTCGCCGCCATAGCATTTGGCGGTCACATCCTTGCGCATCGCCGCGATCGTCTCGCGCGCGATCACCTTGCCGCCGATCGCCGCCTGGATCGGGATCTTGAACAGATGGCGGGGGATCAGATCCTTCAACCGTTCGCACATATGGCGTCCGCGCGCTTCGGCGGCGCTGCGGTGGACGATCATGCTGAGCGCGTCGACCGGCTCGTTGTTGACCAGGATGCTCATCTTGACCAGGTCGCCCTCGCGCGTGCCGATCTGGTGATAGTCGAAGCTGGCATAGCCGCGGCTGATGCTCTTGAGCCGGTCGTAAAAGTCGAACACCACTTCGTTGAGCGGCAGTTCATAGGTCACCTGCGCGCGACCGCCGACATAGGTCAAATTCTTCTGAATGCCGCGCCGGTCCTGGCACAGCTTCAGGATGCTGCCCAGATATTCGTCCGGGCAATAGATCACCGCCTCGATCCACGGCTCCTCGATCATCTCGATATGGTTGGGATCGGGCATGTCGGCGGGGTTGTGCAGGTGCAGGATCGACCCGTCGCGCATATGCATGTCATAGACCACGGACGGGGCGGTGGTGATCAGGTCCAGGTCATATTCGCGGGTCAGCCGCTCCTGGATGATCTCCAGATGGAGCAGGCCCAGGAAGCCGCAGCGAAAGCCGAAGCCCAGCGCCGCCGACGTTTCCATCTCGAAGCTGAAGCTGGCATCGTTGAGGCGCAGCTTGCTGATCGAATCGCGCAATTTCTCGAAATCATTGGCGTCCACCGGGAACAGGCCGCAAAACACCACCGACTGGACTTCCTTGAAGCCCGGCAGCGCCTTGGTCGCGCCATTCTTGACCGTGGTGATGGTATCGCCGACGCGGGTCTGGCTGATATCCTTGATCTGCGCGGTGATGAATCCGATTTCACCCGCCGCCAGTTCCGGCAGCGCTTCGATCTTGGGGCGCATACACCCGACCCGGTCGATCAGATGTTCGGTGCCGCCGATCATGAACTTGATCGACTGCCCCTTGCGGATGACGCCGTTGACGACGCGGACCAGGATGACGACGCCCAGATAAGGATCATACCAGCTATCGACCAGCATCGCTTCCAGCGGCGCGTCGCGAGCCCCCTTGGGCGGCGGGATCTTGGTGACGATGGCTTCCAATATGTCGTCGATGCCGATGCCGGACTTGGCGCTGGCCAGCACCGCTTCGGACGCATCCAGACCGATCACTTCCTCGATTTCGGCGCGGACCTTTTCCGGTTCGGCGGCGGGCAGGTCGATCTTGTTGAGCACGGGCACGATCTCATGATCATGCTCGATCGACTGATAGACATTGGCCAAGGTCTGCGCTTCCACGCCCTGCGCCGCGTCCACGACCAGCAGCGCGCCTTCGCACGCGGCCAGGCTGCGCGACACTTCATAGGCGAAGTCGACATGCCCCGGCGTGTCCATCAGGTTCAGCTCATAGGTCTCGCCATTTTTGGCGACATAGTCCAGGCGCACCGTCTGCGCCTTGATGGTGATCCCGCGCTCCTTCTCAATGTCCATGTTATCAAGGACTTGCGCGCTCATCTCGCGATCGGTCAAGCCGCCGGTGCGCTGGATCAGCCGGTCGGCGAGGGTCGATTTGCCATGGTCGATATGCGCGATGATCGAGAAGTTACGGATATGGGACAGATCGGTCATCGGCGCCCGATAGCAGCGATTCTGCGCGCTGTCAGCACACCGCGACATGGGGCACGCCATTGGTGGTCAAGTCGCGCCCGCTATGCTAAGGTCAAAGCGCCTTTGTCGGGTCGCGCCATAATCAAAAACGGCTGTATATTACCGCAACAAAGGGAATTTGGGGCAATGCTGAAGACAGTTACCGCGCTGATCACATCGGCGGCACTGATGGCGACGCCGACCGTGGCGGCCGCACAGACGAGCACGAGTTCGTCTGGCAAAACCTATAAGGACGGCACCACCAAGGGCGCCTCTTCCGGCCGCCGGTCGCAGGAAAAGGGCACACGCGAAATCCCGCACTGCACCCGTATGCTGGGCACGGTCGCGATCGTCGAACCCGACAATCAGTGGTGGCGCGAACTCAATCTGGGTAGCCCCGAAGCGATCCTGAAGGTCTTCGTGCAACAGTCGGGCTGTTTCCGCATGGTTAATCGCGGCCGCGCCATGGCCAGTCGCGCGATGGAGCGTGCGATGGCTGATTCGGGTGAACTGCAGGCCGGGTCGAATTTGGGTCGGGGTCAGGTAAAGGCGGCAGATTATTATCTGGAGCCGGACATCGTCTCGTCCAACCGCAATTCGGGCGGTGGCGGCATCGGTGGCGCCCTCGGCGGGTTGATGGGGGGCTTTGGCGGCGCGATCGTCGGCGGCCTCAACATCAAGAAGAAGGAAGCCAATGTCACCCTGTCGATCGTCAACGCCCGCACGACCGAGGAAGAGGCGTTGACCGAAGGCTATGCGCGCAAGACGGACATTGGATTCGGCGGCGGCGGCGGCGGCGGCTGGTGGGGCGGTTTCGCTGCGGCCGGCGGTGGCGGCTATCAGAATACCGAGATCGGGCAGGTCATCGTCCTCGCCTATCTTGACGCCTATACCAAGCTGGTGACGCAATTGGGCGGCCTGCCAGACAATGCCGCAGCAGCAGCGCCGGTCGCGCAATAGGCTTCTGGCAAAAGGCATTGAAAGGCGCGATCGCGAGGCGGTCGCGCCTTTTTCACGTCTGGCTTGGTGTGGCACCAGGGAGCACGGCGCCCGCACCGCGTCGCCGTTTCCAGCGAGCAAGAATGGCTTCTCCGGCCGGACGCTCCACCAGGCGGTTGATCGCCGTGCCCAACAGTAACGCCACGGTGAAGGCGGCTGCGAAACCGATCCAGGGGCTATATCCAGCCTTGGCCAGTTCCAGCATGATGACAAAGCCGACATGCTGATGGATCAGATAGAAGGAATAGCTGATACCACCGAGCCACACGAGTGGCCGCAGGCTGAGGAAACGCAGGTGGCCATGGATCAGAGCCACGAAAGCCGCGAGGAGAATACAGCCGACCAAGGTGACATCCCATGTCTCCATCGTCGCGATCGAGAGCAGTGCAAGAAGCGCGTAAGGCGCTTGCTGCCGCAGGCTTCGCTCCCCCCGCCACACCCGGTAGGCGAGCATACCGATGACGAAGAAGGGCGTGTAGCGCAACACCAACAACATGATGATCCGCTCTGGCATGTCCGGCCAGGCCCAATAGAGCCATCGCACCATCAACCAACAGGCCAGCACGGGTTCCAACCGCCGGATGCCAACGAATTTCCAGATTGCGATCATGCAGAAATAGAAAGCAATCTCCACCGTCAGCGTCCAATAGGCGCCGTCCACCTCGGGCAGAAAGGCGAAACCCTGCAACATGGTGAAATTGGCGAGGATCGCGACCGGGCCGACCAGCAACTGTGTCGCCTGAGCGAGATATTCGACCGACAACGTCAGCAGCATCGCCACCAGATAGGCGGGATAGAGCCGGGCGAAGCGGTTCACGACAAAATCGGCCACCGTACCGATACGGTCCAGGGTGAAGAAAATCGCGAAGCCGGAGATGGTGAAGAAGAGCAGCACCCGATAATTGCCGCCAGGAAAGCTGAACGGCACATGCGCTGCTTGCGGAAACAGTTCATGAAAGCGCGTGGAATAATGGAAAATCAGCACACACAACGCGCCAATGCCGCGCAATGCATCCAATTCCGTCAAGCGGCCACGGGAGAGCGGCGTTCCAACCACGGATCTTCATAGCAATACCGCAGCAATAAATCCGCCACTAACATGGTTAACGATCAATCGTAACAGTGCCTTTTTTGCTCTTTTCTTGCCAAATCGAGACAGAAAACGCTTCGCATGTGGGCACGAGGCGGTGCGGGCGTCACGGCGTCGCCGATTCGGCTGCCTTTTTGAGGGCCGCCAGTTGCTCGGCCAGCACCTGATCGACCAGAGGCGCCATCTCTGCCGACCCGCCGCGCACATAACCTCCCACGACGTAGGTCAGGGTGACCTTGGTCCCCTGTCCCGCCGGCGCCAGAACGAAGTCGAGCGTCGCTGCCACACCTTCGGTCTGGAGCGGTCCCAGCGCGCCCGACAGGCGCAATAGCCTGCCCGGCTGGGCATAGATCACCCGTGCATGCTCGACCGTTCCTTCCGGTCCCGTCTTTGCGGGGATCATTTCGCAGAAGCAGCCGCCTGCCCGTGGATCGATGGTCATGTTCGCCGCATTGCCGCTATAGCTGTGACTGTCGTTCCACCAGAGGCCGGGTTTCACCAACAGCGCATAGATGGCGCCCGGTGCCGCCGCGATCTCGACGCTGCTCTCGGTCGCGAAGCCGATTTCGCTCGTAGCCGTAACAGCAGAATGGGCCGGCGCGGCGATCGCCACACCAGCCCATATGAATAGCTTGGAAATACGCATCTTCGCCTCCCCTGAACGAGAGGCAGAATAGCTCAGGCCGAGCCACCGTCCAAGATGGCGGCGATCGCCACCGTCACTTCGTTCATCTCGGACATGCCATCAACGCGCGAAACGATGCCGCGGGCTTCATAGATCGGCAGGATCGGCGCGGTCTTGGCGCGATATTCGGCCATGCGCGTGCGCACCGTTGCCTCATTGTCGTCGGGGCGGCGCTTGAAATCATGCCCATGGCATTTATCGCACTCACCCTCGACCTTGGGCTGCTTGAACTTGTCATGATAACCCGCGCCGCAGGTTGCGCAGGTGAAACGACCGGTGATGCGCTCGACCAGCGCGTCCTCGTCCACTTCCAGCTCGATCACATGGTCGAGCGTGCGATCACGCTCCGACAGGATGATGTCGAGCGAATGAGCCTGCGCCTCGGTCCGCGGATAGCCATCGAAGATCACCCCGGTTTCGAGCGGCAGCGCATCGAGCGCCTCGCCGATGATGCCCGACACGATCTCGTCGGACACCAACTCCCCCGCTTCCATCACCGCCTTGGCCTTGAGGCCAATCGGCGTACCCGCCTTCACCGCGGCGCGCAGCATGTCGCCTGTCGACAGCTGCACCATGCCGCGGCTTTCTACCAAAAGCGTCGCCTGAGTGCCCTTGCCGGCCCCCGGCGGGCCAAGCAGAATGATGTTCATCGCGCGCATACTCCCCTGTTTGTGCGCTGTTTAGAGTGTCAAGCGCCCCTCAGCGTAGACGACCCTTGAGCTTCGCCTTCTTGATCAGATCCCCATATTGATGGGCGAGCAGATGGCTCTGAATCTGGGTCACGGTGTCGACCGTAACATTAACGACGATCAACAGGCTAGTCCCACCAAGGTAGAAGGGAATTCCCGCCCGGGCGATGGCGAATTCCGGCACCAGACAGATGAAAGCCAGATAGGCCGCGCCGATAACGGTGATGCGCGTCAGCACATAATCCAGATAATGTTCGGTATTCTTGCCCGGTCGAATGCCCGGGATGAAGCCGCCATTGCGCTTGAGATTGTCGGCCGTCTCTTCCGGATTGAAAACCACGGCGGTGTAGAAGAAGCAGAAGAAGACGATGCCGAGGCCATAGAGCAGCATATAGACCGGACTGCCGTGCGACAGATACTGGTTCAGCGTCAGCACGAAATCGCCCAGCCGGCTCTCGCCCGCGACCGTCTGGCCGGCGAACTGCGAAATGGTGAGCGGCATCAGCAGCAGCGAGCTGGCGAAGATCGGCGGAATGACGCCGGCGGTGTTGACCTTGAGCGGCAGATGGCTGCGATCAGCCTGCATCAATCCCTGACGGGTCTGCCGTTTGGGATACTGGATCAGGACGCGGCGTTGTGCGCGTTCCATAAAGCAGATGAGCAGGATGAGCCCGAGCGCCAGCACGACGACCAGCAGGATGAGGAGGCCGGAGATCGAGCCTTCCCGGCCCGACTTGAACAGGTTGCCGAGTGTGACCGGCAACTGGGCGACGATGCCCGCCATGATGATGAGCGACACGCCATTGCCGATGCCGCGCGAGGTGATCTGTTCACCCAGCCACATCAGGAACATGGTGCCGCCGATCAGCGAGACCACCGCCGTCAGGCGGAACAACATGCCGGGATCGACCACGGCCTGCACGCCGGACTGGGCGCCGAAGCTTTCCAGGCCAGCCGCGATGAAATAGCCCTGCACCGCCGTCAGACCGACCGTCCCGTAGCGGGTATATTGGTTCAGCTTCTTACGCCCGCTTTCCCCTTCCTTCTTGATCGCCGCCAGCTGGGGCGAGAGGGAAGAGCCAAGCTGCACCACGATCGACGCGGTGATATAAGGCATGACGCCCAGCGCAATCAGGCTCATGCGCGACAGCGAACCACCCGAGAAGGTGTTGAAGATGTCGAGGATGCCGCCGTTGGTCTGCGCATAGAGCGTCGACAGCGCGGTCGGATCGACGCCCGGCAGCGGCACGAAGCTCAGGAAACGGAAGACGATCAGCGCGCCGAGCGTGAACCACAGGCGCTTCTTGAGGTCGGTCGCCTGGCTGAATTTCGCGAGGCTGAGATTGGATGCGAGCTGGTCGGCTCTCGATGCCATGGTGGCTGCCCTTCAAATCACTCTTGCCCGGATGGAAGTTCCGAGCCGGAATCGCTTCCCCCTTAACGGGGGCTTGGGGCGCTGTCGAACCGGGATTTGCCGCCTGGGCTTCAACTTGACCGATGAGCCAAGCTCAATCCCGCTTTTCGGCCTCCGTGATTTCCGAGCCGGGAGATATCCCCTTTCGCTCGACATCGCGCGGAGCGACAAACAGCGTCCCCGATACACATGACCCCGCCGACCCATATCGGGCAGCGGGGTCACGCTTGCAAGACTTGTAAGACCAGATCAGGCCTTCGCTGCGGCCTTCTTGGCGGCGAGGGTGGTGCCCTTCTTCGCCTTGGCCTTGTCAGCCGCGGGAACGACCTCGATCACGTCGACCTTGCCGCCGGTCTTCTCGACCGCTTCGGTCGCGCCCTTCGACACGCCGGCGACCAGGAAGCTGACCTTGGCGGTCAGTTCGCCCTTGGCGAGCAGACGGACGCCGTCCTTGCCGCCACGGGCAAGGTTGGCCGCCTTCAGCGCGGCATGGTCGATGGTCGCGTTGGCGTCCAGCTTGCCGGCATCGATCGCCTTCTGCACTTCACCCAGGTTTACGATCGCGTAATCCTTGGCGAAGATGTTGTTGAAGCCACGCTTCGGCAGACGCATGTGAAGCGGCATCTGGCCACCTTCGAAGCCATTGATGCTGACGCCCGAACGCGCCTTCGCACCCTTTTGGCCGCGACCGGCGGTCTTGCCCTTGCCCGAGCCGATACCACGGCCCACACGCATCCGGCCCTTGCGGCTGCCGGCATTGTCGTTGAGTTCGTTCAGTTTCATAATTTGCACTCGCTTTCGCTTTTGTCGCGCTGGAACTTGCCGAAGCTCACACGAGTGAAGCCTGGCAAGTTCATAAAAAAGGCTTAGCCTTCAACCACTTCCACCATGTGGGGGAGCTTGGCAATGGCACCGCGGACTTCCGCGGTATCCTGCAGTTCCACCACGCGGTGCATCTTGCCGAGGCCCAGGCCGATCAGAATCTTCTTCTGGGCTTCGGGCCGGCGGATCGGCGAACCGATCTGCTTGATCTTGATGGTCGCCATGTCAGTTACTCCGCAATCGCTTCGGCGTCGGCCTGCGCGACGTCAGCAGCAGCACCACCGCGACGCAGAAGGTCGGCGACCTTCTTGCCGCGACGCTGCGCCACCGACTTGGGGCTGGTCTGTTCGCCCAGCGCCGCGAAGGTCGCACGGATCATGTTATAGGGGTTCGACGTGCCGTTCGACTTGGTCACGACGTCAGCGACGCCGAGGCTTTCGAACACGGCGCGCATCGGACCGCCGGCGATGATGCCCGTACCGGCCGGAGCCGAACGCACGGTCACCTTGCCCGCACCGAAATGGCCCAGGCCATCATGATGCAGCGTGCGGCCTTCCTTCAGCGGAACGCGAACCATCGCCTTTTTGGCGGCGGCCGTCGCCTTGCTGATGGCTTCAGGCACTTCGCGCGCCTTGCCATGGCCAAAGCCCGCGCGACCCTTGCCGTCGCCGACAACGACCAGAGCAGCAAAGCCGAAGCGCTTACCACCCTTGACGGTCTTCGAGACGCGGTTGATGTGCACCAGCTTCTCGATCAGTTCTTCGCCCTGATCTTCGTCGCGGTTGCCACCACGGCGGTCATCGCGACGGCCACGGCCGCCCCGATCGCCACGATTGCGGTCGCCGCCGCCGCGGTTGCCACGGCCACGGCCGGGACCACGAGCTTCGGTCGGTGCGGTTTCGGCACCTTCGACAGCGGCCGGTGCGCCCGGCTGGGCCTGGATTTCGTTTTCGTCAGCCATGATCAGAACTCCAGCCCGCCTTCGCGGGCGGCATCGGCCAGCGCCTTGACGCGGCCATGGAACAGGAAGCCACCACGATCGAACACGACGCGGGTGACGCCGGCAGCGGTCGCCGCAGCGGCGACGCGCTTGCCGACATCCGCAGCGGCTGCGGCGGTGGCACCGGCCTGACCGCGCACATCCTTGTCCAGGGTCGACGCGGCGGCCAGGGTCTTGCCCTGCGCATCGTCAATGACCTGGGCGTAGATGTGACGGCCCGAACGGTGGATGCTCAGGCGGGGCTTGTGGCCCGAAACCGCCTTGAGCGCCGTGCGAACGCGGCGACGACGCCGCGCGAAGAGGGAAAGCTTTGCCATCTTACTTCTTCTTCCCTTCCTTGCGGAAGATGAATTCGCCGGCGTATTTGATGCCCTTGCCCTTATAGGGTTCGGGCTTGCGCCAGCGGCGGATCTCGGCGGCTACCTGGCCGACCTGCTGCTTGTCGATGCCGCTGATTTCGACCGTGGTGTTATCCGGGGTCTTGATCTCGATCCCGTCGGGGATCGCGAAATCGACGTCATGGCTATAGCCGAGCTGCAACTTCAGGTTCTTGCCCTGCGAATTGGCGCGGTAGCCGACACCGGTGATGAGCAGCTTCTTGGAGAAGCCCTCGGTCACGCCGGTGATCAGGTTCTGGACCATCGTGCGCTGCATACCCCAGAAGGCACGCGCCGCCTTGGTCTTGTTGGCCGGCTGGACCGAAATACCGTCATTTTCGACCGTATAGCTGATCTCGTCGCGCAGCGGCATGGTGAGAGAGCCCTTCGGCCCCTTCACCGAGAGCAGCCCGCCCTCGATGGTCGCGGTCACCCCTGCGGGGATCGCGACCGGCTTTTTACCGATGCGGCTCATCAGAACACCTCCGCCAGCACTTCGCCACCGACATTCTGGTCGCGCGCTTCCGCGTCCGACAGAACACCGCGAGGCGTCGAGACAATGGTGATGCCCAGGCCGTTGCGGATCACCGGAAGTTCCTTGGAACCCGAATAGACGCGGCGGCCAGGCTTGGACACGCGGGCGACATGCTTGATCGCCGGCTGGCCCTCGAAATATTTCAGCTCGATGCGCAGGCCGGCATGCTTGCCGAGGGCTTCCTCGGAATAGCCGCGGATATAGCCTTCGCGCTGCAGCACGTCGAGCACGCGGGCGCGCAGTTTCGAAGCGGGGGACATCACGCTGTCCTTCTTCGCCTGCTGCCCGTTACGGATGCGGGTGAGCATATCACCCAGGGGATCGGTCAATGCCATCTCAAATGATCCTTACCAGCTCGACTTGGTGACGCCGGGGATCAGGCCCTTGTTGGCCAGATCACGCAGCTGCACGCGGCAGAGACGGAATTTGCGGTAATAAGCGCGGGGACGCCCCGTCAGTTCGCAGCGGTTCCGAACGCGAGTCGGATTGCCGTTGCGGGGGATCTCCGCCATCTTCAGACGCGCGATCAGACGATCGCTGTCGTCGGCCGCGGTATCATTCGCGATCGCCTTGAGCTTCGCATAGCGGCCGGCATATTTCTTCACCAGCTTCTTGCGGCGCTCGTTCTTGTTGATCGAACTCAGTTTCGCCATGACTTAAGTTCTCTTCCTTAGCTTAAGCGTTGGGAGAGAAGCGGGACCTGATTCAGGCCGCCTGCTTCTCTTCTTCCTGCGGGAAGGGGAAGCCGAAAAGGCGCAGCAATTCGCGCGCTTCGTCATCCGTCTTCGCGGTGGTGGTCACGATGATGTCCATGCCGCGCACCTTGTCGATGCGGTCATAGTTGATCTCGGGGAAGATGATCTGCTCCTTGATGCCGAAGGCATAGTTGCCACGGCCGTCGAAGCTCTTCGGATTGAGACCACGAAAGTCGCGCACGCGGGGCAGCGCGACGTTGATCAGGCGATCCAGGAACTCGTACATGCGCTCGCGGCGCAGCGTGACCTTGGCGCCGATCGGCATGCCTTCGCGCAGCTTGAACTGGGCGATCGACTTGCGGGCCTTGGTGATGACCGGCTTCTGACCGGCGATCAGTTCCATCTCTTCCGCGGCCGACGTCACCTTCTTCTTGTCCTGGGTCGCTTCGCCCACGCCCATGTTGAGCGTGATCTTGTCGATCTTGGGAACCTGCATGACGTTCGCATAACCGAACTTCTCGGTCATCGCCTTGGCGATTTCAGCGTCATACTGCGCCTTGGAGCGCGGGATATATTTATCGGCCATTACAGCACCTCACCGGACTTGACGGCGACGCGAACCTTCTTGCCGTCGCGGTCCTCGAAACGGACGCGGGTCGCCTTGCCGTCCTTGTCGGCCACGGCCACGTTCGAAATGTGGAGCGGCGCCGGCTTGCGGTCGATGCCACCCTGCGGGTTCGCCTGGTCGGGCTTGCGGTGACGGGCATGGACGTTGATGCCCTCGACGAGCACCTTGTCAGCCTTCGGCATCACCTGCAGGACAGCGCCGGTGCGGCCCTTGTCCTTGCCGGCCAGGATGACGACCTTGTCGCCCTTCTTGATCTTCGCAGCGCTCATTACAGCACCTCGGGCGCAAGGCTGATGATCTTCATGTGCTGCTTGGCGCGCAGCTCACGAACGACGGGGCCAAAGATACGCGTGCCGATCGGCTCCTGGTTCTTGTTGATCAGCACCGCGGCATTGCCGTCGAAGCGAATCACCGAACCGTCGGGACGACGGATGTCCTTGGCGGTGCGAACGATGACCGCACGGTGCACGTCGCCCTTCTTCACCTTGCCGCGCGGCTGAGCTTCCTTGATCGAGACGACGATGATGTCGCCCACGCCAGCGAAGCGCCGCTTCGAGCCGCCCAGCACCTTGATGCACTGGACGCGCTTGGCGCCGCTGTTGTCAGCGACGTCAAGATTGGATTGCATCTGGATCATGGATCCGGTTCCTTCTTATTTGGCCTACCGGGACAATTCCCGGCGGTTCCGAATTTCCTGCCTTGGCCCTATGCGAGTCCAAGCGAAGCGCGGGCCTGTAACCTCTTCTTCACGAAAAGGCCAGCCCCGCGTTGCACTTCAGACCCGATTCAGTCCGCGAGCGTCCCTCAGGCCGCCGTCTCCGGCGACTTGTGAGTGTCCACGCGCTCGACGACCTTCCAGGTCTTGAGCTTGGAAATCGGGGCGGTCTCCTCAATGCGGACCGTCTCGCCTTCCTTGTAGACATTGCCCTCGTCATGGGCGTGATATTTCTTCGAAAGGCGGATGATCTTGCCGTAGAGCGCATGTTTCACCTTGCGCTCTACACGAACCACCACCGTCTTGTCGGTCTTGTCGGAAACCACCGTTCCCGTCAGCACGCGCTTGGGCATCGTGTGTTTCCCTTACTTCGCGGCAGCCGAGCGGGTGCGCTCGGTCTGCAATGTCTTGATCTGCGCGATCGAGCGGCGGACTTCCTTGACCCGGCTGGGCTTTTCCAGCTGGTTGGTGGCCGCCTGAAAACGCAGATTAAACTGCTCGCGCTTCAGGTTGTTGAGTTCGGTCGACAGTTCGTCGTCCGTCTTGGTCTTGAGGTCGGCAACGTTCGCCACGGCTTAACCCTCCAGGTGCGAGGTGTCGCCGAGGCGGGCAACAACCTTCGTCTTGATGGGCAGCTTCATCGCGGCGCGCGAGAAGGCCTCTGCTGCGAGCGGACCGGGCACACCGTCCAGTTCGAACAGGATGCGGCCGGGCTTCACCCGCGCCGCCCAATATTCGACCGAACCCTTGCCCTTGCCCTGACGGACTTCGGCAGGCTTCTTAGAAACCGGCACGTCGGGGAATATGCGGATCCACAACCGGCCCTGACGGCGGATGTGGCGGGTGATTGCACGACGGGCCGCTTCGATTTGACGTGCGGTGACGCGCTCGGGTTCCAGAGCCTTCAGACCGTAGGAGCCGAAATTCAGGGACGAGCCACCCTTGGCATCGCCCTTGATCCGACCCTTGAAAGTCTTGCGGAACTTCATTTTCTTCGGTTGCAGCATGACGCTATTACCTTCTTATCTTCAGCGCGCCGGGCGCACGCCGGAGGTTTGAGCCTCCAGCATCAGCCGGTCGGTGGCCATCGGATCATGGCCGAGAATCTCGCCCTTGAAGATCCAGACCTTGATGCCGCAGACGCCATAGGCGGTGTGCGCCGTGGCTTCTGCATAATCGACGTTCGCGCGCAGCGTGTGCAGCGGAACGCGACCTTCGCGATACCATTCCACGCGGGCGATCTCCGCGCCGCCCAGACGGCCGCCGCAGGTGATCTTGATGCCTTCGGCACCCAGACGCAGCGCCGACTGCACCGCGCGCTTCATCGCACGGCGGAACGCCACGCGGCGTTCCAACTGATCGGCGATACCCTGCGCGACGAGCTTCGAATCGACTTCCGGCTTGCGGATTTCGACGATGTTCAGCGACACGTCGGACGAGGTCAGCGCGCCCAGCTTCTTGCGAAGCTTTTCGATGTCCGCGCCCTTCTTGCCGATGATGACACCGGGGCGGGCGGCGTAGATCGACACGCGGCACAGCTTGGCCGGACGCTCGATCACGACCTTCGAGATCGCGGCCTGCGGCAGGCTCTTCATGATGAACTGGCGGATCTTGAGATCTTCCAGCAGCAGACGACCATAATCCTGGCCTTCCGCGAACCAGCGGCTGTCCCAGGTGCGGTTGATCTGAAGACGCAGACCGATCGGATTGCTCTTGTGACCCATGTGCTTACGCCTCCGCTTCTTCGCCAGCTTCACGCACGACGATACGCACGCGGCTGAAGGGCTTGAGGATCCGGGTCGACTTGCCGCGGCCGCGTGCGTGGAAGCGCTTCAGGGTGAAGCTCTTGCCCACCGATGCTTCCGCGACGACCAGGGCGTCGACGTCCAGATTGTGATTATTTTCCGCATTGGCGATGGCCGAAGCCAGCACCTTGCGCACGTCCACCGCCATCGCCTTCTTCGAGAAGGCGAGGATGTTGAGCGCCTCTTCGACCTTGCGGCCGCGGATCAGCGTCGCCACCAGGTTCAGCTTCTGGGCCGAACCACGGATCTGCGTGCCGACGGCGAGCGCTTCATTGTCGGCGACGCGACGGGGAGCCTTTTCCTTGCTCATCAGCGCTTGCCCTTCTTGTCGGCGGCGTGGCCGGGGAAGTAGCGGGTCGGGGCGAATTCGCCCAGCTTATGACCCACCATATCCTCGTTCACGGACACCGGAACATGCTTGCGGCCGTTATAGACGCTGAACGTCAGGCCGACGAACTGCGGCAGGATGGTGGAGCGACGCGACCAGGTCTTGATCGGCGCGCGGCCACCCGCGTCCTGCGCGGTTTCCGCCTTCTTCAGAAGGCTGAGGTCCACGAACGGACCTTTCCAGACGGAACGAGCCATCTCGCTTACCTCTTCTTCTTCGCGTGGCGGCTACGGATAATCATCTTGTCCGTGGCCTTGTTGTGGCGGGTGCGTGCACCCTTGGTCGGCTTGCCCCAAGGCGTGACCGGATGACGGCCGCCCGAGGTCCGGCCTTCACCACCGCCATGCGGGTGATCGACCGGGTTCTTCGCCACGCCGCGCGTCAGCGGGCGCTTGCCCAGCCAGCGGTTGCGGCCGGCCTTGGCGAGATTCGTGTTGGCATTGTCCGGGTTGGACACGGCACCGACGGTGCCCATGCAGTCCGAACGAATATAGCGCTGCTCGCCCGACGACAGGCGGACCATCACCATGCCACGATCGCGACCGACCAGCTGGGCGTAGGTGCCCGCCGAACGGCAGAGCTGACCACCCTTGCCGGGCTTCATCTCGATATTGTGGATGATGGTGCCGACCGGCATCTGACCCAGTTCCATCGCATTGCCCGGCTTCACGTCGGTCTTCTTGCCAGCGATGATCTTGTCACCGGGGGCGAGACGCTGCGGCGCCAGGACATAGGCCTGGGTGCCGTCGGCATAGTTGACCAGCGCAATGAAGGCGGTGCGGTTGGGGTCATATTCCAGACGCTCGACCGTGCCTTCCACGTCCCACAGGCGACGCTTGAAGTCGATGATGCGGTAACGCTGCTTGTGACCGCCGGCGATACCGCGCGAGGTCACATGGCCCTTGTTGTTGCGACCACCGGTCTTGCGCTTGCCTTCGGTCAGCGCCTTGACGGGCTTGCCCTTATGGAGGCTCGACTTGTCGACGAGGATCAGGCCGCGCTGGGCCGGGCTCGTCGGGTTATAATGCTTGAGTGCCATTTTGTCCGCCCTCAAATACCGGTGGTGACGTCGATTTGCTTACTGTCAGCAGTAAGCGTCACGATCGCCTTCTTCACGTCGTTGCGCTTGTAGGGCTTGCCCTTCCAGCGCTTGACCTTGCCCTTTTGCACCAGCGTGTTGACCGCCTTGACGGTCACGCCGAACAGGGCCTCGACGGCAGCCTTGATCTCGGGCTTGGACGCGTTGTTGGCGACCTGGAAGACCACGGCGTTATTTTCGGAGAGAAGGGTCGACTTCTCGGTGATGACCGGCGCGACAACGACGTCGAAATGACGGTTGTCCACGGTCGCGGCTTCTTTTTTAGCCATTGAAACGGGCCTCCAGCTTTTCGACCGCGGCGCGGGTGAGCACCAGCGAGTCGGCCTTCAGGATGTCGTAGACGTTGGCGCCAACGGCCGGCAGCAGGTTCACGCCGATGATGTTGGCCGACGCCTTGGCAAAGCTGACATTGACCGCATCGCCGTCGATGAACAGCGCCTTGGTCAGGTTCAGCTTGGCAAGGTGGGCGACCAGCGCCTTGGTCTTGCCTTCCGCCACGTCGAGCGTGTCGAGCACGATCAGCGAGCCGTCCTTGGCCTTGGCCGACAGGGCCATTTTCAGGCCGAGCGCACGCACCTTCTTGTTGAGGTCGTGACCAAAGTCGCGGGCGCGGGCGCCGTGCGCCTTACCACCGCCGATGAAGACGGGAGCCCGGCGATCGCCGTGACGAGCCGTACCGCCGCCCTTCTGGCGACCGAACTTCTTGCCGGTACGGGCCACGTCCGAACGTTCGCGGGTGGCGCGGGCCGGAGCGCGACGCTTTTCCAGCTGCCAGGTAACGACGCGGTGCAGAATGTCGGTGCGGGGCTCGATGCCGAACACGGCATCGTTCAGCTCCAGCTCGCCGGCTGCCTGCGCGTCGAGGGTCTGTACATTGACCTTCATGGTTTAGCCCTCCTGGCCTTCGGTCGCTTCGGGAGCCGCATCTTCTGCGGGCGTCTCGGCCGGAGCGTTGTTGCTGTTGGCGGCAGCCTTCAGGCTCGCCGGATAGGGAGCCTCGGCATGACGCGGAACCTTGACGGCGTCCTTGACGGTCAACCAGGTGCCCTTGGCGCCCGGAACGCTGCCCTTGACGAACAGCAGACCGCGCTCGACGTCGGTGCGCACGATCTCCAGATTCTGCTGGGTCCGCTCGCGGTCGCCCATATGACCGGCCATCTTCTTGTTCTTGAAGACGCGGCCCGGATCCTGGCGGTTACCGGTCGAACCATGGGCACGGTGGCTGATCGACACGCCGTGGGTGGCGCGCATACCGCCGAAACCCCAACGCTTCATCGCGCCGGCGAAACCCTTACCCTGGGTGTGACCGGCCACATCGACCAGCTGGCCGGCGACGAAATGATCGGCCGCAATCTCTGCGCCGACATCGAGGAGCGCATCCTCGGCGACGCGGAATTCGACCAGACGCGCCTTCGGCTCGACTTCGGCCTTGGCGAACTGGCCGCGCTGCGGCTTGGCGACATTCTTGACCTTGGCCACGCCAGCGCCGAGCTGGACGGCGATATAGCCGTCACGATCGACTTCCTTGCGCGCCACGACCTGGTTGCCCTCAAGGGCCAGAACCGTAACGGGAACATGACGTCCGTCCTCCTGGAACAGACGGGTCATCCCGACTTTCTTAGCGATCACGCCTGTGCGCATCACCGATTACTCCCATAGAGGCCCGTCTTAGCAACGGGCGTATCCAACGAAAAAACCGCTCAGGATCTCTCCTTCGCGGCCCAACCCAAATTATAGATCACCCCGTCCGGGTTGGATGCCACCCCCTACTCGGGAATAGCGACGGGGGACCAGGACCACGCGCCCTTCCGGTTCACCGGATGCGGCCGTGCGGTATCCCTTGTGTCGTTTGAGCTTCCGACCAGCGGAATGCCCGATACCCTGCCCTCCTTTCGGAAAGCAGGGACTTGCCGACCTTAGGCCAGCTTAATTTCGACGTTCACGCCGGCAGCCAGGTCCAGCTTCATCAGCGCGTCGACCGTCTGCGGCGTCGGCTGCACAATGTCAAGCATACGCTTGTAGGTGCGGACCTCGAACTGCTCGCGCGACTTCTTGTCGATGTGCGGGCCACGGTTGACCGTGAACTTTTCGATGCGCGTCGGAAGAGGAATGGGACCGCGGATAAGGGCGCCGGTGCGGCGGGCGGTGTCGGCGATGTCGCCGGTCGCCTGGTCAAGCACGCGATGATCGAACGCCTTGAGGCGAATGCGGATATTGCTGTCCATTGTTCCTGTACCGATGCGAAAGAGCCAAAAACCAGTGCATTTTCCAAATCAGCCGGAGCAGCCGATGACTTAGGAAATACACCAACAAAAAATATCCGCCCCGGCCATTGCCCTTCTAGCTCAGCAAGAGCCGGAGAAAGGCGATCCGGGGCGGTAAAAATTCCGAGCGGCGCGAATCGGATGATTCGCGCCGCTGCGGTCCTATATTACTTCGAGATCGTGCCGACAACCCCTGCGCCGACGGTACGACCGCCTTCGCGGATCGCGAAGCGCAGACCGGCGTCCATGGCGATCGGTGCGATCAGCTTGACGCCGAGCTTCACATTGTCGCCGGGCATGACCATCTCGGTGCCTTCGGGAAGGATCACTTCGCCGGTCACGTCCGTGGTGCGGAAGTAGAATTGCGGGCGATAGTTGGCGAAGAACGGGGTGTGACGGCCGCCTTCTTCCTTCGACAGGACATAGACTTCCGCGTCGAACTCGGTGTGCGGGGTGATCGTGCCGGGCTTGGCCAGAACCTGACCGCGCTCGACTTCTTCACGCTTCGTGCCACGCACCAGGGCGCCGATATTGTCGCCCGCACGACCTTCGTCGAGCAGCTTGCGGAACATTTCCACGCCGGTGACGGTGGTCTTGGTGGTGTTCTTCAGGCCGACGATCTCGACTTCCTCACCAACCTTGATGATGCCGGTTTCGACACGGCCGGTGACGACGGTGCCACGACCCGAGATCGAGAACACGTCTTCGATCGGCATCAGGAAGGGACGGTCGATCGGACGCTCGGGCTGCGGGATCCAGCTGTCGACGGCGGCCATCAGCTTCAGAACGGCTTCATGGCCGATTTCCGGGGTCTTGTCCTGCAGCGCGGCAACAGCCGAACCGGGGATGACGGGGATGTTGTCGCCGTCGAAATCGTAGGAGCTCAGCAGCTCGCGGATTTCCAGCTCGACCAGCTCGAGGATTTCGGCGTCGTCGACCAGGTCGACCTTGTTCATGAACACGACGAGCTGCGGCACGCCGACCTGACGGGCGAGCAGGATGTGCTCACGGGTCTGCGGCATCGGGCCGTCGGTAGCCGAGACGACCAGGATCGCGCCATCCATCTGGGCGGCACCGGTGATCATGTTCTTCACATAGTCAGCGTGACCGGGGCAATCGACGTGCGCATAGTGACGGGCTTCGGTTTCATATTCGACGTGGGCGGTCGAAATGGTGATGCCGCGCTCGCGCTCTTCGGGCGCCTTGTCGATGTTGTCGTAGCTCGTGAAGGTCGCGCCGCCGGTTTCGGCCAGCACCTTCGTGATCGCTGCGGTCAGCGAGGTCTTGCCATGGTCGACGTGACCGATGGTGCCGATGTTGCAGTGCGGCTTGTTCCGCTCAAACTTAGCCTTAGCCATTTTATCCTACCTTCTAATCAAAATCAGCTTGGGTCTGACCGCTCGGCCGCGCCTCGCGAAGGCGCGTCCATAGCAGCAAATTTACAGATTACCAGCCCCTAACCGAGCCGTTTTCACAGCGCGGCCAGGGAAATCATCAGGCCATCTTCGCCTTGACTTCATCCGCGACGTTCTGCGGGACTTCGTCATAGTGCGAAAAGATCATCGAATAGTTCGCACGCCCCTGGGTGAACGAACGCAGCGAGTTCACATAGCCGAACATGTTGGCCAGCGGGACCATGGCTTCGACCACCTGCGCGTTGCCGCGGGTGTCGGTGCCCTGGATCTGGCCGCGACGGCTGTTCATGTCGCCGATGACGTCGCCCAGATATTCCTCCGGGGTGACGACCTCGACCTTCATGACCGGCTCGAGCAGCTTGATGCCCGCCTTCTGCGACACTTCGCGCATCGCGGCGCGGCCGGTGATTTCGAATGCCAGCGCCGACGAGTCGACGTCATGATAGGCGCCGTCATAGAGCAGGATTTCGAAGTCGATGATCGGGAAGCCGATGAGCGAGCCAGTGGCCGCCGTCTCGCGCATGCCCTTTTCGATCGCGGGGATATATTCCTTGGGAATATTGCCGCCCTTGATCTCATCCTTGAAGATGATGCCCGAACCGCGCTCGCCCGGTGCGACCTTCACCTTGATGCGGCCGAACTGGCCGGTGCCGCCCGACTGCTTCTTGTGGGTGTAGTCGACATCGACCGGCTTGCCGAGATATTCGCGATAAGCGACCTGCGGCGCACCGACATTCGCCTCGACCTTGAACTCGCGCTTCATGCGGTCGACCAGGATTTCGAGGTGAAGCTCGCCCATGCCCTTGATGATGGTCTGGCCCGATTCATGATCGGTCGAGACGCGGAAGGACGGATCTTCGGCGGCCAGGCGGTTGAGCGCGATGCCCATCTTTTCCTGGTCGGCCTTGGTCTTGGGTTCCACCGACAGTTCGATCACCGGCTCGGGGAATTCCATCCGCTCCAGGATGATCGGCTGGCGCTCGGCGCACAGCGTATCACCGGTGGTGGTTTCCTTCATGCCGGCCAGCGCGACGATGTCGCCCGCATAAGCGGTATCGATGTCCTCACGCGAGTTCGCGTGCATGAGGAGCATACGGCCGATCTTTTCCTTCTTGTCCTTGACCGAGTTCAGATAGGTGCCCTTGGTCAGGGTGCCGGAATAGACGCGCAGGAAGGTCAGCGAACCGACGAAGGGGTCGTTCATGATCTTGAACGCCAGGCCCGCGAAGGGCGCGTCATCGGCGGTCGGGCGGCTGTCCGGCGTTTCGCCGTCCATCTTGACGCCCTGGACGTCTTCGATGTCGAGCGGGCTCGGCAGATAATCGACCACGGCGTCGAGCAGCGGCTGCACGCCCTTGTTCTTGAACGCGGAGCCGCACAGGACCGGGGTGAAGGCCTGGGTCAGCGTGCCCTTGCGGATCAACGCCTTCAAGGTCGCCACGTCGGGCAGATTGCCCTCCAGATAGGCTTCCATCGCCGCATCGTCCTGCTCGACGGCCAGCTCGATCAGCTTTTCGCGATATTCGGCCGCCTTGTCGGCGAGGTCCGCGGGGATTTCCTCATAGGAGAATTCCGCGCCCAGATTCTCATCCTTCCAGATGATCGCGCGATTTTCGACTAGGTCGACCAGGCCCTTGAACTCCGACTCCGCACCGATGGGGAGGTAGAGGACGGCGGGAATGGCGCCGAGGCGATCGATGATCGTCTGCACGCAATAATAGAAGTTGGCGCCGGTGCGGTCGAGCTTGTTGATGAAGCACATCCGCGGAACCTTATACTTGTCCGCCTGGCGCCACACGGTCTCCGACTGCGGCTCAACGCCCGCAACGCCGTCAAACGCAGCAACCGCACCGTCGAGCACGCGCAGCGAACGTTCGACTTCGATGGTGAAGTCAACGTGGCCGGGGGTGTCGATGATGTTCAGGCGGTGGTCGTTCCAGATGCAGGTCGTCGCAGCCGAGGTGATGGTGATACCACGCTCCTGCTCCTGCTCCATCCAGTCCATCGTCGCGGCGCCGTCATGGACTTCGCCGATCTTGTAGGACTTGCCGGTGTAGTAAAGGATACGCTCGGTCGTGGTGGTCTTGCCGGCGTCAATATGAGCCATGATACCGAAATTGCGATAGCGTTCGAGCGGATGGCTGCGGGCCATGATGCTTCTCCGTTGCCGGCGCGCCGGCGGTTGGGGATTCGTTTATTCTGCGCGTGGCCCCTAAACCAATCCGTTCGCCATGGGTAGACCCCCGGCGAACGGACCGATTTTCGAAACCTGGAAAGGCGGCGGGCACATCGCTGCGCCCGCCAGCCTGTTACCAGCGATAGTGCGAGAAGGCGCGGTTCGCTTCCGCCATGCGGTGCGTGTCTTCGCGCTTCTTGACCGCATTGCCGCGGTTGTTGGCGGCGTCCAGCAGCTCGCCCGACAGGCGCGCGGCCATCGTGGTTTCGCTGCGGTTGCGCGCCGCGGTGATGAGCCAGCGGATGGCCAGCGCCTGGGCGCGTTCGGGACGCACTTCGACGGGGACCTGATAGGTCGCACCGCCGACGCGGCGGCTGCGGACCTCGATACCGGGCTTGATGTTGTTCAGCGCGTCATGGAACATGCCAATCGGATCCTTCTTGGCGCGGGTCTCGACAGTTTCGAGAGCGCCATAGACGATCGATTCAGCAACGGCTTTCTTTCCGTCCTGCATGATGCTGTTCATGAACTTCGACAGCACGATATCGCCGAACTTGGGATCGGGCAGGATAACGCGCTTTTCGGGGCGACGACGACGTGACATATTCTTGGTCTCCCCTTACTTCGGACGCTTCGCGCCGTACTTCGAACGGCTCTGCTTACGATCCTTGACGCCCTGGGTATCCAGAACGCCGCGAAGAACATGGTAGCGCACACCGGGAAGGTCGCGCACGCGGCCGCCGCGGATCAGCACGACGCTGTGCTCCTGCAGATTATGGCCTTCACCCGGAATATAGGTGATGACTTCGCGCTGGTTGACCAGGCGAACCTTGGCCACCTTGCGGAGCGCCGAGTTCGGCTTCTTCGGGGTCGTCGTATAGACGCGGGTGCAAACGCCGCGCTTTTGCGGATTCGCCTCCATTGCAGGGACCTTGGACTTGGTCTTCTGCAGCTCGCGGCCCTTGCGGACCAGCTGGTTGATCGTTGGCATGAAGCCCTTCACCTTTTTCAGTTACTTTACCTGGGCATCCCCGCGTCTCGCGCTGCTTGAAAGAAGATTCCAGCAAACAGCAAAGGCCCCGGTGGGCATATGCCCCCTGGAGCCGCAAGAGCACCCGGCAATGTTCAGCTCTAGTGTCACCCAGATGATATGACGCGAGGAGACGAGTCTTCGCACGGCAAGCCGCTGGGCGAGCGGCGCTATAGCGGCGTGGTGCGCAACGGTCAAGCATTTGCCCGCCGCCGCTCCACCGCCCGGATTTCGCCGGTTTCACCGCCCAAGGTTAGCCATTTGATAACCCTGACTCCTTTACATTCGTTCATTGGACGCCGCAGCGTCAGCCATGGACGAAATGTGACAGAGCTTTCTCCTTTTACCGGCGAATTCCGCAATCCCGTTCAGGAGGCGGCGTTCCAGGCGGAACGGCTTCCCGAATCGCGCCGCCATGCCCGCATCCTGTTCCTGCTGTCCGCGCTGCTCAACGCCTTGTTCCTGATCAGCGACTGGCGATTCGCCGGCACCGACCATTTCTGGGTCGCCGTGCCCGCGCGTCTGGTCGTCATATTCTGGTCGCTGGTCTGCCTGTCCCTCAGTTGTCGAATGACCAGTTTCCGCATGGTCGAGCGGGTCTGTTTTGCGTGGCAGGTCGTCACCGCGATCGGCGTCGCCTTTCTGGTCAGTTCGCGCAGCGACATCGCCATTTTCGTGCTCGTGCTGCTGCCGCTCGTTTTCTATCTGGTGGTGCCGACCAGCTTTCGCGGCAATGTGGGCGGCGGGCTGGCGTGCGAGGTCGCATTGCTGATCGGCTATCTGGCGCCGGCGCCCATGTCCTCCACCATGCCCGGCATGATCATGGCGATGCTGATCCTGCATTGCGGCATGTGGATTGCGATCGCCCGCGGCAACCGGCTCCAGCGTCAGGAATGGCGCACCGGCCGGATGGCACGCGCCGCCCAGGACGCACTCGCGGCGAGCCGCGACACGCTGGAGCGATTGTTCATGGCGGTCCCGCTGCCGCTGTTGGTCACTCGCCGCGATGGCACGCTGCTGCGCATGAACCGCGCGGCAGTGGACAGCTATGCCGCCGGGTTGGACATCGCCCTCGGCAATGTCGAACATAGTTATGTCGATCGACGGTCGCGCAGCCAATTGTTGCAGCGGCTGGAGCGAGGCGAAGCCATCGACCATTTCGAATGCCGACTGCGCCGTGCGGATGGCGCGATCCGCGACGCTCTGTTGTCATCCCGGCCGATCCTGGTCGATGGCGACTCGGCCTTCATGACCTGCGTCGTCGACATAACCGAGCGAAAGGAGACCGAACAACGGTTCGAACGTCTCGCCATGACCGACGCCCTGACCGGCCTCGCCAATCGCGCCCATTTCATGGCCGCCGTATCGCAGGCGACGGCTGTTGCCGGTCATCGCGGCCTTTCCGCCGTGCTGCTCCTCGACCTCGACGAATTCAAGCGAGTCAATGATACGGCCGGCCATGACGCGGGCGACGCGCTGTTGTGCTCGGTGGCGGAGCGGCTGCGACAGGCTCTGCGCCCCGGCGACCTGGTCGCGCGCATGGGTGGCGACGAGTTTGCGGTGCTGCTCACGCGCTTGCCCGATCCTGAAGCGCTCAAGCCGATCCTGGCTCGAATCACCGAACATCTGCACGCCCCGCTCAACCATCATGGCCGCCCGATCGAAAGCCGGGTCAGCATTGGCGTCGCCCTGTTCCCTGAACATGGCGCAGACGGGGCGGCGCTGTTCAAACATGCCGATATTGCGCTTTACCACGCCAAGAACAGCGGCCGCGGACGGGCGATGTTGTTCGGCCCCGAACTGCTCGACAGCTGGGAGCGGGAATCCGCCATGCTGGATCGCGCCCGTCATATTCTGGCTCATGAACAGCCGCGCCCCTGGTATCAGCCCAAGGTAGCGCTCGAAAGCGGGACGATCATCGGCTTCGAGGCGCTGTTCCGCTGCCCGACCCGCGATGGCGGCGTCATCATGCCAGCCGACATCGCCGTCGCGTTCGAGCATCCCGAACTCGGCCCGGCGCTCACCGGCCTGATGATCGAACGGATCATCGTTGATTGCCGCCGCTGGCGCGCAGCGGGCCTTGCCATCGGCCATGTCGCCCTGAACCTGTCGGGTGCGGACCTGAACGACGAGGGCTTTCCGGACCGGCTGCTCCGACAGCTTGCAGAGGCCCGCGTGCCGCCATCGATGATCGAGCTGGAAGTGACCGAGTCGGTCTTTCTGGGACGCAATGCCGACCGGGTGGGCCGCGTCCTCCAACGACTGAGCGAAGCCGGCTTCGCCATCGCGCTCGACGATTTCGGCACCGGCTATGCGTCGCTATCGCACCTCAAGCAATTTCCCATCGACATCATCAAGATCGACAGGCTGTTCGTGCGGGACATCGAAACCGATCCCGATGACGCCGCCATCGTGCGCGCCGTGCTCAACCTTGCCTACAGCCTGGGCATCCGCACCGTGGCGGAGGGCGTCGAAAATGAGCGGCAGGTCGATTATCTGAAGGCTGGCGGATGCCATTATGGCCAAGGCTATTATTTCGGCGCCGCCATGCCCGCGGCCGCGGTCGAGACGCTGATCGCCGACCAGACGGCGATGCCCGGCGGCTGAACGAAGAAAATTTTGCGAGCGCGGGAACAAAATAGCGCTCCCATCATTTCACCGCGCTCAACCCTCAGTTCGTCACGAGTCTGCGATCACGGATTCGCGCGATTGGTTTCGCTTTGCTAACGGCCGACTCGAAAAGAGCGCGGGGTCGTCATTGTCGCAACATAGCAGCCAGAGAGCGTCCGCTCTCCGCGCATGGTGGAATGCGCTTTGTCCGGAACGGGAGATATTTCTTCGTTCGGGCGGCCAGGTGAAATTCATCCGCATCAGTCGCCGCGTGCAACTCCTGTCCCTTGGCGTCGTGTCGGCGGCGCTGACGGGCTGGGCCGGCGTCACCCTGGCCATGGCCGCCAACAGCGTGTCACTGGCCCATGAGCGCGCGGCGCTCGCGGCGGAAGGCAAGTCGGTCGCCACCGCCGCCAGCAAGGTCAAGGATTATCGCAAGTCGGTCGATGATCTCACCCAGGATCTGGAAGCGCGCCAGGATTTCATGGACGATCTCTATCGGACCCATTTCGGCGCCGTGGGCGAAGCCGGGGGAGATAATGCCGCGGGCGCCGATTTGGTCGGCCCGGACACCGATGCGAAGAAGGACAGCCTTAACGCGAAGATCAGCATGGCGCCCGAAGCGGAGCCGCTGCTGCGCCTTCAGGAACGGCAACGGCGCTTCGCCTTGCTGCTGACGGGCGCGGTCGAGCGGCGGGCCGATCGGGCGGCCGCTGCGATCCGCAGCTTCGGCCTTGACCCCGACAGCCTTGCGCGATCCGCTGCCCGCGCGCAGGGCGGCCCCTTTGTCCCCTGGAAGGGGGAGAAAACGGCGATGACCGACGAGCTGGAGCATCTGGCCGACGCCTTGGCGCGCATGGAGTTTCTGGAGCGCAGCCTGCTCGCCATCCCCTCGGGCAAGCCGACGGCGGCGCCGATGGAAACCAGTTCCTATGGCTTTCGGCGTGATCCGTTCAACGGCCACGCCGCCTTCCACGCCGGCATCGACTTTCCGGGCAGCTATGGTCAGTCGATTCAGGCGGCCGCCGCCGGCCGCGTCAGCTTCGTCGGCCAGCGCAGCGGCTATGGCAATGTCATCGAAGTCGAACATGGCAATGGGCTGATGACCCGCTATGCGCACCTGTCGGGCTATTCCAGTCGCGTCGGGCAGAAGGTCGCGCGCGGCGCCCAGATCGGCCGTATGGGATCGACCGGGCGTTCGACCGGCACTCACCTGCATTTCGAGGTCCGGCTGAACGGCCAGCCCATCAACCCCCGCCGCTTTCTGGAGGCCCGCCAAGATGTTCTCCAAGTCCAGCAAATCGCCAAAGCCCGTTTCGCCGATGTCGGCAACCGGGGCTAAACATACGCCTTTCTCGCTGATCGGCAGCGATGTCACGATCACGGGCAATCTGTCCGCGACGGTGGATCTGCATGTCGACGGCGCGATCGACGGCGACCTGAGCTGCGCATCGCTGGTTCAGGGCGCCGACAGCCGGATCACGGGCCATGTAACCGCGCAAAGCGCGCGGCTCGCCGGGCTGGTCGATGGGTCGATCACCGCCGAGGAGCTGGTGGTGGAAAGCAGCGCGCGGATCACCGGCGATGTCAGCTATGCCACGATCACGATCGAGGCGGGCAGCCGGATCGAGGGCCGGTTCACGCACAAGGACACGCCTGCCGCGGAACTGAAGCTGATCGCCAACGACGGCGCGGGCTGAACCGCGCCGCCCTGCCCCCTAACCATATTTGTCACTGGCCCGGCCGTCCGGGCAGCGATAGACGCCGCTCCATGATCCCGTGAGGGGCGGAGGCGCGTCATGGACCATCCCGATTTTTGGCCGGACATTCGCGGTTTCCTGCTGGGCTTTGCCGGCGGCGCCATCATGATCGGCCTCTACACGCTGGTCAGCGTTCCCCCCATTCCCTGAGCCCCCAAGCCAGCAGCAGGGTCAGCGCAGCCGCCCATAGCAGCAACATGAAGATGGCACCGGCCCGACTGACAGGGCGCCGGGCGATGCGCTCCGCCTGGGCGCGATAACGCGCCATCAATGCGGGCGGGATGCAGGCGATCGCCACCATTATCCCCAGCGGCACGATCAGCAGATCGTCCAGCAACCCCAGCACGGGAATGAAGTCGGGGATAAGGTCGATCGGACTGAGTGCATAGGCGGCGACCAGCGGCGCGATGCCCCGCGCCAGCCAAGGCGTGTCGGCAGAGCGCGCCGCAATCCACAACGCCAGAACGTCGCGCTTCAATCGCCTTGCCCAAGCCTTCAGCGCAAAGAGCATGACCGTCAGTTCACCGGCGCGCGCCGCCGATAGCTGAGCGCCTCGGCGACATGGACGCGGCCGACCCGCTCCGCTCCGCCCAGATCCGCGATCGTCCGCGCCACTCGCAAAACGCGCGTGTAGCCGCGCGCCGACAGCTTCATCGCCGCGGCCGCCTGCGCCAGCAACTGCCGTCCGGGCTCGTCGGGACCGGCCACGTCCTCCAGCGCCTCGCCATCCACTTCGGCGTTGGTGCGCACCCGACCGCCGGCGTAGCGCGCGGTCTGGACCGCCCGCGCGGCGGCGACCCGCGCCGCGACCTCGGCCGATCCTTCGGCCGGCGGCGGCAGCACCAGATCGGCCGCCGTCACCGCCTGCACCTCGACATGCAGGTCGATGCGATCGAGCAGCGGCCCGGACACCTTGGCCTGATAGTCCGCCGCGCAACGCGGCGCGCGCGAGCAGGCGAGCGCGGGATCGCCCAGATGCCCGCAGCGACAGGGATTCATCGCCGCGATCAACTGCACCCGCGCCGGGAAGGTCACATGCGCGTTGGCCCGCGCCACCGTCACCTCGCCCGTCTCCAGCGGCTGCCGCAGCGAATCGAGCACCGCGCGCTGAAATTCGGGGAGTTCATCCAGGAACAGCACGCCCAGATGCGCCATGCTGACCTCGCCCGGCCGCACCTTGAGTCCACCGCCGACCAACGCGGCCATGGACGCGCTGTGGTGCGGATTGCGGAACGGCCGCGCCCGGCTGATCCGTCCACCCTCCAACATGCCCGCGACGCTGGCCACCATTGAGCTTTCCAGCGCCTCGCCCGGCGTCATGTCAGGCAATATGCCCGGCAGGCAGCTCGCCATCAGCGACTTGCCCGCGCCCGGCGGTCCAACCATCAGCAGATTATGGCCGCCCGCCGCCGCGATCTCCAATGCGCGCTTGGCGACTTCCTGCCCCTTTACCTGTTTCAGGTCGGCCGTGCGCACCGGCGCTTCGACCGCACCGGGCTGTGGCGGCGACAGGGCGGCGGTGCCCTTGAAATGGTTGAGCAGGCTTAAAAGATCGGGGGCGGCGACCACCTCCACCTGCCCGGCCCATGCGGCTTCGGCCCCCTGCGCTGCGGGGCAGACCAGCCCCATCTCCTGCCCGCCGGCATGCAGCGCGGCGAGCAACACGCCGGGCGAGGGCGCGGTGCGCCCGTCCAGCCCCAGCTCACCGACCACGACATAGCCCGACAGCGTCTCGGCATCGATAACGCCCATAGCACCCAGCAATGCGAGCGCGATCGGCAGGTCGAAATGGCTGCCCTCCTTGGGCAGGTCCGCCGGCGACAGGTTCACCGTGATGCGTTTGGGCGGCAGCGACAGGCCGATGGCGGCGATGGCGTTGCGGACCCGCTCGCGGCTTTCGGCCACGGCCTTGTCGGGCAGGCCGACGACGATGAAATTGGGCAGGCCGGGGACCAGTTGGCATTGCACCTCGACGGCGCGCGCCTCCAGGCCGAGATAGGCCACCGTAGAAACCGTTGCGACCAATGATCCCCCTTCAAGGCCGCTCAGGCCTGGTCTTCCGCCCGCCCCTTGAACCCCTGCGCCACGACATACCATTCGACGCTGCCCTTGCGGCTGGCCGGCGGCTTGGCGTGCTTGATCGTCGTGAAATGCTGCTTGAGCACCGCGAGCAGTTCAGCGTCGGTTCCCCCGGCAAAGACCTTTGCGACGAAGGTGCCGCCCTTGCGCAGATTTTCGACTGCGAACAGCGCAGCGGCCTCGACCAGCCCCATGGTGCGCAGATGATCGGTCTGGGCATGGCCGACCGTATTGGCCGCCATGTCGGAAATGACGAGGTCCGGCTCCTGCCCTAGCGCTTCGCGCAGCAGGTCGGGCGCCTTGTCGTCCATGAAGTCCATTTCGAACAGGGTGACGCCGGGAATCGGATCGACCGGCAGCAGGTCGATGCCGACCACCGCCGCCTTGGGGGCCATTTTGCGCACCACCTGCGCCCAGCCGCCCGGCGCGACGCCAAGGTCCACGACCGCCTTCGAGCCCTTCACGAAATGGAATTTCTCGTCCAGCTCGATCAGCTTGAAGGCGGCGCGGCTGCGCCATCCTTCCGCCTTCGCCTTGCGGACATAGGGGTCGTTCAGATGCCGCTCCAGCCAGCGAACCGACTGCGCCGTGCGCCCCTTGGCGGATTTGACCCGCACCTTGCCAGCGCCCGATCCCCTCACATCATCCCCCCGTCGCGGTCCATCAGGCCGCGCAATATGCCCTCGCGAATGCCACGGTCGGCGACGCCCAGCCGGAGCGCGGGCCAGATGTCGAGGATGGATTCGAGGATGGCGCACCCCGCCACCACCAGATCGGCGCGCTCGGTGCCGATGCAGGGCAGTTTCTGCCGCTCGGCCAGCGCCATGCCCGACAAACGGTCCGAAATGGCGCGCATCGCATCGCACGGGACGATCAGCCCGTCGATCGCCTGCCGATCATAGCGCGGCAGGTTGAGATGCAGGCTGGCGAGCGTCGTCACCGTGCCTGATGTGCCCAGCAGGCGCATACCCTCCGCATCGCGCGGCAGCCGACGGGCGAGCGGCGCGAAGGCATCGGCCACCCGCGCGCGCAACCGGTCATAGGCGGCCAGCCGCTCGGCCGGATCGCCATGATCGAACGGCTCGCTCTCCGTCAGGGACACGACACCCCAGGGCGCGCTTACCCAATCCACGATATGGGGGGCGCCGTCGCCATGGGCATCCACCAGAACCAGTTCGGTCGATCCGCCACCAATGTCGAAAATCAGGGCCGGCCCGTCGCCCGGTTCCAGCAGCGCATGGCACCCAAGCACCGCCAGACGCGCCTCTTCCTGCGCGCTGATGATGTCGAGCGCGATGCCCGTTTCCCGATAGACGCGCTGGATGAACTCGGCGCCGTTCGACGCGCGGCGACACGCCTCGGTCGCGACGGATCGGGCGAGCGTCACATGACGGCGGCGCAGCTTGTCGGCGCAAACCGAGAGGGCGGCGATAGCGCGGTCGATCGCGGCATCGCTGATTCGCCCGGTCGACGCCAGACCTTCGCCTAGCCGGACGATGCGGGAAAAAGCGTCGATGACGATGAAGCCATCGGCCGACGGCTTGGCGATCAACAATCGACAGTTATTGGTGCCAAGGTCGATCGCGGCATAGGATCGCCGCTCCCGTGCGCCATGGGGCGCGAAACCCCGCTGTTTCGACGGGGGAGGAATGGCCGCAGCCTTGCTCCCATTGCCTGAACCGGAGCGGGGCCGATTGCCCGCATAACCGCCGGTCAGGCCGGAACTCTGCGGCGATGGGCGGCCCTGCTGCACCATGCCGTAACTCGCTTCTGCTTATCGCCAGCCCCCTTGCGGGACCGGAACTTGCCCCCATGCTTAAGCAGATACAGCGGGATACGCAAGGCACGGCCGCAGCAATGTAACGGGAAGGAAATGATCGCGGAATTCAGCGAACTTGATAGATGGAAACGTGTTGACGTTGCCACCGACCAAGATTTCGCGGTCGCGCGATAAGGCGTTCGGCAGAAGGCAAGCGCTGACAGTGACCTTTTTACGACAGTTCGCAACTTTCTTTCTGTGTTCAATTGTGTTGCCTAATACAGTTGGTTAGCCTCCCCTCAGGTCTATGGGGAGTTTATCATGCACATTCGTAAGAATGGGGCGGAGTTGCTGGTGCGCGCCGGTCGTTCCAGCCTCCTTGCCTCCGTCGCCGCCGCTGCTCTGAGCATCGCGCCAGCAGCTCATGCCGTCGTTCCAAATGATGACAAGACGCCGTCGGACATCATCGACGGCAGCGACGTGAACGGCGTCGGCATCATGTATCGCGACGACGGCTTTGTCTGCACAGGCACGCTGATCAACCCGCGCACGGTGATCTTCGCCGCCCATTGCGTGAACGACCAGGCCTCCACCGACTATAGCACGGTCAATGGCGGCGTTCCGGTTGCCTTCGCTTTCCAGAATGACGCCCGGCCGGGCCTCATCAACTGGATTTCCAACAACTACCAGACGAACACGGCGCTCAGCGTCTACAATGTCAATCACATCGCCTATAATCCTGAGTCGCTTGATCCCCCGGCGCTGAGCTTCCTCTATGGCGACGTCGCCATGGCGACCCTCGACACGCCGGCGGCGGACGTGCCGACCTGGACGATGCTGTTTTCGGCGCTCCCCGCGCCCGACACGATCAGCGACACGACGGGCACCGGCTATCATGTCACGGTCACCGGCTATGGCCGCAGCGGCAGCGGGACCACCGGCAACAGCTACGGCATCGATTTCCGGCGCAAGACGGCCGAGAATTTCCTGGGTATGCTTGGCTCACTTGATGACGTCGACACCTTCCTGTTCGGTGGCGGTGGCGGCTACACGCAAAATCTCTACCAGACCGACTTTGATGACCCGGAGCGTGAAAATCCCTTCGACTTCAACGCATTCAAAGATGACGCCCTGCCCAATGAAGGCAATACGGCCGGCGGCGATTCGGGTGGCCCGCTGATCCTGGACCAGAGCTTCGACGAGAAGACGATCCTGGGCGTGCTGTCGGGCGGCAGCCGCTATTTCTTCGAACAGCCCGAAAGTTCCTATGGCGGCACGTCCTTCTACCAGCCGCTCTACCTGTTCTGGGACTGGATCGCGCAGAATAATCCCTATCGCTACGCCACGGCCAAAAGCGGCGACGGCAAGTGGAGCGACCCCGATCATTGGGTGACGGCGCTCGACCCCAATTACCGGATCATCGACAGCAATGGCGCGCTGGTGAACGGCGTTCCCTCCTCGCCCGGCGCCGGCGCGTTCGGCACGGACGATGCACAGAAGTTCGGCCAGCTTTGCTATCAGCCGACCGACGGTTCGGACAATATCTGCTATGATGTCGGCACCGACACGCTGATCGTGAATGGCGAGCCCGTGTCCGACAGCACCGAGGTCGCCGCCGCAACGGGCACCAAGGCCGTCACCAACAACAAGGGCAAGGTGGACTTCATCGAGCGCAGCCCCAATGGGACGAGCGCCGCGCTGACGGCCACCGTCGAACCCCAGGCGGAGGGAGACGGAGAGGTCGGCGCGACCGCCCTGCCCAACGCGACGCTGGCCAATGGTCTGCCGGGCGCGACCGGCTTCGTCCCCGACAATATCGACCCCGTCGCGTCGCAGGATATTGTCGGCCGCTATTATGACGTGACCCTGAGCGCGGCGGGCACCACGACGCTGGACATGGATGCCACTGTCGATCGCCTCACCATTTCGGGCATGGAAGCGGCGCTTGATGTCACCAGCGCGGGATCGCTCACCAGCCAGATGGATATTGCGCACCTGACGGGCGTGGTGAATGTCGATGGCATGGTCGAGAGCAAGGGTGACTATTTCCTGCTCGCCGGCCTGTTGTCGGGCGGCGGCACCGTCCGGGCGCCCTATCTGACCAACGTCATGGGCACCATCGCGCCCGGCGGCATTGGTTCGGTGGGCACGCTCTCGATCGAGGGCAACGCCATCCTCGCCTCGGGCAGCACGCTGCATGTCGATCTGGGCGCGAACGGCGCGTCCGACCTGCTGGCGGTCAAGACCACCGAAATGGGCGATGACGGCGTCGCATCGGTCGGCGGCGCAGTCGTCTTCGGCGCAACCGGCGGAACCCGGCTTCGATATGGCGACAGCTACACCTTCCTCACCGCAGAAGGCGGCGTAGAGGGCAGCTTCACCTCCCCGGCCCCCTTGTCGGCTATCCTCAAACCAGTGCTGAGCTACACCGACAATGCCGTCCGTATGCGGATCGATGCCGGTCTCTATGCCGATGTCGTCAACGGCGCGTCGGTCACCCAGACCAGCTTCGCCCAGCTGCTCGACCAGAACCGTTCGCTCTACGCCAACCACGCCAATCTCTATGGCGAGGCCGATCTGCTGAGCGTGGAAGCGATACAGGCCTCGTTCGAGGCAATGGCGCCGCGCACCGAGACGCTCAAGACATCGATGAGCGAAGTGCTGAACGACAATATGGCGCGCTTCTACCGCGACCGGCTGACGAAGCTGGACGGCGGGGCCATGGGCGGCACTCTCACCATGACCGGCCAGCCTCTGCAACTGGCGGCGGCGAGCCTCAACAATATGGATCTCGGCATGGATCAGGGGAGCGGCGACAGCGTAACCCGCGAAGGCGTGCTGCCCGACGACATGAGCGCGTTCCTGGCGGGTGGCTATATCGACGGCAAGGCGCAGCCGATGCGGTCGATCACGCCCATGGGCCGGGACAGGTTCGACGGCTGGTACATGGCGCTGGGCGTGGAAAAGGCGTTTGGGGACACGGGCGTCATCGGCCTTTCGGCCTCCTTCAGCGAGCTTAAGGGCAACACCGCCGCGAGCGACTGGGGCCGGGCGCGGCTATATCAGGGCACCGTCTATGGCGCTTTTGACCTGGGCGGGCTGAAGCTCGACGCGGTTGGCAGCGCGGGCACGCTCGCCACCCGTTCGCGCCGCGCCTTCGCTGTCGCCATGACGCCCTATACCCTTTATGGCAGCGACCAGGAGCTGGCGCTGTCGGGCGAGATCGGCCTCAGCAAGGCGCTGGGCGGCGATGCGTTCAGCATCGTGCCGCGCGCGGCGATCCGCGGCGCCTATATCAGTTCGGGCAACCTAGCCGAATATGGCGGCGACGCGGCGCTGGTCATCCAGCGTCGTGCGATCCAGAGCGCCCAGGGGCGTCTGGGCGCGACGGCGAAGGCCAATCGCGGTGGCTTCAAGCCCTATCTGACCGCCAATTATGTGCATGAATTCCGCGATCAGCCCGCCTTCCTCCAGGCGAACCTGATCGGCGGCACCGGACCTCTGGCGCCGTTCGCGCTAGGCGGACAGGACAAGAATTGGGCGGAGATCGGCGGCGGCCTGACGGTCACCACCGGCAATGTCGACATCAGCCTGTCGGCCGATACGACCGCCTGGCGCAGCGATGTCGAATATCAGAGCTACCGCGCGAGCCTGAAGTTCCGCTTCTGATCGCACCGCTCATCGAAAACGAAAAGGGCCACTCTCCTGCGAGAGCGGCCCTTTTTCTTGCGTGATGCAGCAACCCGCTTCCTAGAGCGGCAGCAGGGCCGCCACGATCCAGCGTTCCTCCGCGCGCAGCACGCCCCAGGCGCGAGCGGCCGCGCGGCTGTCCATCGCCTCGACGCCGATTCCGCGCGCTTCCAACGCGCGCACCATGGCGCGCGGCGGCTGGCGCAGACCCGTCCCGGTGCCCAGCAGCAGGAATTCGGGTGCAGGATCGAGATCGAGCAGATCGCCGAGCGCCGTCACCGTCAAAGCGTCCACTGCCGGCGCGTCGGACCAGGCCAGCGCCCTGGTCGGGTTCAGCAACAACCCGCCGGGAAAGACATCGTCACGTACCCGAAAGCCCCTGCCCTGGAAGCCGGTGACGATCGGTCCCTGCCCGCTGTCATCGCGGCGGATCTTGATGCCGGCGTCGGTCAGGGACGCGCTCCGTCGTCACGCGGCCCCACGCGTTCGGCCTGGGATGCGATGCCGCCCTTGCTTGCCTTCTTTTCCGCCGCCTGCGGGGTCAGGCCCAGCGAAATCAACAGCGAAGACGACACATAGATGGATGAATAGGTGCCGACCACCACGCCCAGCATCATCGCCGCCGTGAAGCCGCGCAGCACATGGCCGCCGAACAGCAGCAGCGACCCCAGCGCGAGCAGGATGGTGAGCGACGTCATCACCGTGCGGGGCAGCGTTTCATTGACCGACAGGTCGATCAGCGCCTTCATGTCCATCTTGCGATATTTGCGCATATTTTCGCGGATGCGGTCGTCGATCACCATCTTGTCGTTGATCGAATAACCCACGATGGTCAGCACGGCCGCGACGATGTTGAGGTCGAACTCGAGCTGGGTGATCGCGAAAAAGCCCAGCGTGATCAGCACGTCATGCATGATCGAGATGAAGGTCGATACGCCGAACTGCCATTCGTAGCGGAACCAGGAAAAGATCGCGATGCCCACGATCGCCAGCAGCACCGCGAGCACGCCGTTGCGGATCAGTTCGCCCGACACCTTGCCCGACACCGTGTCGTAGCGGGAGAAGGTGACGCCGGGGAACTGCGCCTGCATGGCGTTGCGCGTCTTTTCGACCACGGCATTGGCCGCGCCGGCGCCACCCTGTTCGGGCAACGGCAGACGGATCTGCACCGTCTTGGGATCACCGAACTGCTGGAGCGAGCTTTCGCCCACATTCAGCCGCCCGATGGTGGCGCGCACCTTGTCGGTTTCGACATTTTGCGGGAATTTGGCCTCGATCATCAGGCCGCCGACGAAATCGACGCCCAGATTGAGGCCCTTATAGGCCGTCGCGCCGACGGCCAGCAGCGTCAGGATAGCGGTCAGCACAAACGCCCAGTGGCGGATCGCCACGAAGCCGATATTGGTGTTGTCGGGGACAAGCTTGAGCAGTTTCATGGTTTCTCTCCCGCCCCGTCAAATATGGATTTCGGTCGGGCGCTTGGTGCGCACCCAATGCGCGGCGAGGACGCGGGTGAAGGTCACCGCCGTAAACACGCTGGTCGCGATGCCGATCAGCAGCACGATGGCGAAGCCCTTGACCGGGCCGGAGCCGAGCGCGAGCATGATGCCGCCAGCGATGGCGTGAGTCACGTTCGCCTCGAAAATGGTGCGACTGGCTTCCTTATAGCCATGTTCAATCGCCTGCACCACGTTGCGCCCGCGCCGCCTTTCCTCGCGGATGCGCTCGTAGATCAGCACGTTGGCATCGACCGCCGTGCCGATGGTCAGCACGAAGCCGGCAATACCCGGCAGCGTCAGGGTCGCGCCCAAAATCCCCATCACGCCCAGGATCACCAGCACGTTGATGGCGACGGCGATATTGGCATAGACGCCGAAACGGCCATAGCTCACGAACATGAAGGCGGCGACCGCGACGACCGCGATGATCGAGGCGATGAGGCCCGCGCGGATCGAATCGGCGCCAAGGCCCGGTCCGACGGTGCGTTCCTCCACCACGGTCAGCGCCACCGGCAACTTGCCCGATCGCAGCGCGATGGCGAGCTGGTTGGCGCTTTCCACGGTGAAGCTGCCGCTGATCTGGGCGCTGCCGCCCAGGATCGGCTCGTTGATATTGGGGGCCGACAGCACCTGGTCGTCCAGGATGATGGCGAAGGGGCGGTTGACATTCTGCGACGTCACCTGGCCGAATTTGCGTCCACCCGAACTGTTGAAGCGGATGTTGACGATCGCCTGATTATTCTGGTCATAGCCCTGGGTGGCGTCGGTCAGATCCTCGCCCGACACCATCACCTGCCGCTTGACCGCAATATAGGGAATGCCGCTGGGATTGCCGGGATATTTCAGCACTTCGCTGCCCACCGGCGCGCGGCCCTGCGCCACTTCGGACGGATTGGCGGTCATGTCGACCAGTTTGAATTCCAGCTTGGCGGTCTGGCCCAGCAGATCCTTGAGCGCCTTGGGGTCTTGAAGCCCCGGCACCTGCACGACGATGCGGTTGTCGCCCTGCTGCTGGATCGTCGGCTCACGCGTGCCCATTTCGTCGATACGCTTGCGGATCACCTCAGTCGCGACTTCCATCGCGCTCTTGACCGCATTCTTGATGCCCGCGTCGGTCGGGGTGATGACGATGGTGGAGCTGTTCACAACCTCGACATTGAAATCGCGCTGGCCGGTCAGCCCTGCGCCCTGCGTCAGCGGACGGATGCGCTCGACGGCGGCGTCCACCTGACCGGGATCGCGCACCATGAAGCTCAGCTTCCCGTCGCGACTCGAAATATCGCCGATCGCGATCCGGGGATCGCCCCGGCGCAATTCGGTGCGGACCTGCTCCTCCATGTTGGTGAGGCGCTGCTTCGCCACATCCTGGGTCGATGCTTCGAGCAGCAAATGACTGCCGCCCGCAAGATCGAGGCCCAGGTTTACGCGTGTCTGCATGAAGCCGGGCAGCTTCGCGACGGTCGCGTCGGGCAGGAAGCTCGGCACGGCGCACAGGACGCCGAGCAGGAGCGGCAGGAGGATCGCGGCGACCGCCCAGCGCGAAAAGTTCAGCATGGAGGCGCTCAGTCGTTCGCGGGCTTGGCAGTCATCGGGTCGATGACGTCGGTCAGTGTCGACTTGACCGCCTTCACCTTCATGCCCGGCGCCAGTTCGATCTCGGCATAAACCTCGTCCACGCGCACGACCTTGCCCATCAGGCCGCCGCCGGTGACGACCTGGTCGCCCTTCTTCACGGCGTCGATCTTGGCTTTATGGGCCTTCATCTTCGTCTGCTGCGGACGGATGAGCAGAAAATAGAAGACGACGAAGATCAGGACCAGCGGCGCCATCTGCACCAGGATACCGGCGCCGGAGGCTTCTCCGCCCGTGGTCTGGGCAAGGGCTGGGGTAATGAACATGGGTGGGACTGCCTTATTTTCTGTCGGTCGCGGGCTGCCCAAAGGCACCCACGGATCAAGGGCGGGCGGCTAACACAGATGAGGGCGCAGAGGCAACCTGATATGGGATTCGGACAGGATGGCTCGCCCCGTGCGATTGAACCCTTGCATCCTGACGATCATGCTTCTATTGGGCGCCCTCCGGTCGGGACGTAGCGCAGCCTGGTAGCGCATCACACTGGGGGTGTGGGGGTCGGAGGTTCGAATCCTCTCGTCCCGACCAAAATACCAAGCATCAGACATCGCCTGTGCAGGCGGCAGAAGCAGCCCGGTTCCCGTGCGCGTGCTTGACGAAAATTCGCCCCCCGATTCGTCTAGCTCTCAGCGAAGATCCGGCGTCAGGCCCTCCCTCATTGGACATCCACCCGCCACGACCGCCGCGGATTGGGGTCAAACCGGCTTCGCCAGCACCTTCTGCACGCTGGTCTTCACAAATTCCGAGATCGGGCCGGACATCATCTTCATCAGCATCGGCACCGACACGGCGCCGCGCACCTGATCCTCCTGGATCGTCAGCACGACCGGAATGGTCTGCGCCATCGCGGTGATCGTCATGTCCAACCGATAGTCGGACGGCCAGGCCGCCGTTACGGTGCCGCCGCCGGGGATGCGCTGCTCCACCTTGGGCAGGCCGTGTTCGATCCGCCGCTTGGCTTCATCCTTGCCCAGGCTGTGCGGAATGTCGATGTCCATGCAATTCGCTCCGTCCATGATGATACCGCCGCCTCGCCTAGCGACATATGGAAGCGGGGAAAAGCGCTGCCATATGCAATTTGCCGCTGTCCTACAATGAACCATATAGGATAAATGATTCGCCTCTTTCACGCACAGGAGGCGCATATGGACATTCACGACCTGATCGACGAGGTCATCGCCCGAGAAGGCGGCTTTAGCGACCATCCCGCCGATCGCGGCGGCCCCACAAACATGGGCATCACCCAGGCCGTGGCGCGCGCGAACGGCTATGCCGGCGCGATGCAGGTGCTGCCCCGCAATGTCGCGGAAACCATCTATCGCAGGCTTTACTGGGAGCGGCCGGGCTATGCCTTCGTCGCGGAACTGAGCTGGCCGGTCGCTGCGGAGCTGTTCGATACCGCCATCAATATGGGCGTCGCCACGGCGACCGGCTTTCTCCAGCGGGCGCTCAACGCGCTCAACCGCAATCAGAAAGACTATCCCGACCTGAAACTCGACCGCCTGCTTGGCGCCCGCACGCTGGCGGCGCTCCGCGCCTTCCGCGCCTTGCGGGGCGACGCCGGCGATACGGTGCTGCTGAAGGCGATCGAAGCGTTGCAGGGCGAACGCTATATCGCGCTGGCTGAAGGCCGCCCGGCCAACGAAGCCTTTCTCTATGGCTGGCTTGCAAACCGGATTGGTTAAAGGAGACGGCAATTGAACCAGTCAGATGAGGAGCGCCCGGATCGTTGGGCGATGCGTGCGCGGCCCGCCTTCCTGTACGTCATATATGCGCTGTTGCTCTGGTCGGTGCCTATGGGCCTGATCGCGGGCGCGCGACCCGATGTGGCGGCGGCGATCACCGCCGGGATGCGGGCCTATCTGAACGCCCTGCCCGAACCGCTCTATGCGCTTTTTGGCACCGGCTATCTCGGCTACACCGCTGCCCGCGCCTGGGGCAAGGCAAAGGGGGTGGAGCGCTGAGCCGGATCACCCCTCCGACGGAAAATTCGCCTTCATGAAATCCAGCACCAGCCGCACGCGTGGCGGCAGACGGCGATGCGAGGGGTGAACCGCAAAGATGTCGAGCGGGGCGATGGTGCTGGCGGGGAGCACCGGCATCAGTCGCCCCGCCGCCAGGTCCATCGCCACCCGGATTGCGGGCAACAGCGCGATGCCCAGACCGCTCAGCGCCGCGCGATGCACCGCCTCGCTATTGTCGGACCGAAAGACGCCCGCCGCCAGCCGCTCCCGCCCGTCGATCGTCCAGCGCGCGCGCCTGTCGCCATAGGCATAGGCGATGCACTGATGGTCCGCCAGGTCGTCGGCTCTCACCGGCATCCCGTGACGCGCCAGATAATCGGGATGCGCCACCAGACGCCGGGCCAGACGCCCCAGCGGATGAATCACCAGGCTGTCGTCGCCCACCGGGCCGACCCGCAGCGCGAGGTCCAGCCGATCCTCCACCACGTCCCGCTGCCAGTCGGTCATGGCGCAGTCGATCTGGAGCCCCGGATGACGCGCCGTCAACTTTCCCAGTCGCTCGACATAATGAAGGCCGAGCGCCGTGGTCAGCCCGATTCGCACCAGCCCGCGGGGCTGATCCCTGGCAGCGCCGAAATCGGCCTCCGCAGCGTCCAGCGCATCCAGCATCGCGCGGGCATGGACCAGCAGCCGGTCGGCCTCCCCGGTCGGCACCAGCCGCCGCGTCGTGCGATGAAACAGCGGCACGCCGAAATGCGCCTCCACCTGGTCCAGCCGCCGCGCTATGGTCGTGTGGCTGGCGTGCATTTCCTGCGCCACGCGCGAGAAATTGGGCATTTCGTGAAGACGGATGAATGTCCGCATCGCGAGCAACAGGTCAGACATTTGCACATATCTCACACAATCATTGTGCGGGAATTCTCTATTGTCTCGCCGACCGAAAAGCCAGAACGCAAAGATGTATCGCGGCCCGATTGACCGCAGAATGGAGAGGATAATGACCGATCGCATCGCCCATGGCGGCTTCGCGCCGAAACGCCGGACAGCGCAAGACGCCGCCGCACTGATCCAGCATGGCATGACCGTCGGGATGAGCGGCTTCACCGGATCGGGCTATCCCAAGGCCGTCCCGCTGGCGCTGGCCGAGCGCATGACCGCCGCGCATCAGGCGGGCGACCCTTTCCGCGTGAAGATCTGGACCGGCGCCTCCACCGGCCCGGAACTGGACGGCGCACTGGCCAAGGCTGACGGCGTCGAATTCCGCCTGCCCTATAATAGCGACCCCATCGCCCGCGAACGCATCAACCGCGGCGAGATGAACTATTTCGACATGCATCTGAGCCAGGTCGCGCCGATGGCGTGGCAGGGCTTCCTGGGCGATCTCGACATCGCGGTGATCGAAGTGACGGGCATCACCGCCGATGGCGACCTCATCCCATCCGCCTCGGTCGGCAACAACAAGACCTGGATCGATCGCGCCAAGGGTGTGATATTGGAAGTCAATCGCTGGCAGAACCCGGCGCTGGAGGGGATGCACGACATCTACTACGGCACCGCGCTGCCGCCGCATCGCGTCCCCATCCCGCTGGTCCGCGCCGACCAGCGCATCGGCCAGCCAACCTTCCGCTGCGATCCCGCCAAGGTGATCGCGGTGGTCGAAACCGACGCGCCCGACCGCAACGCCCCCTTCTCGCCACCAGATGCCGCAGCCCACGCGATCGCCGGCCATCTGCTCGACTTTCTGGGCCATGAAGTGCGCAAGGGCCGTCTGCCCGCTTCCCTGCTGCCATTGCAGTCGGGTGTCGGCAACATCGCCAACGCCGTGCTCACCGGCCTGATCGATGCGCCATTCGACAATATGGTCGCCTATACCGAGGTGATCCAGGACGGGATGCTGGACCTGCTGGAAACAGGCAAGCTGCGCATGGCGAGCGCCACCGCTTTTTCGCTGTCGCCCGAGGCGGCCGCACGGCTCAATGCCGACATGGGCCGCTTCCGCGACAAGATGATCCTGCGCCCGCAGGAAATCAGCAACCATCCCGAACTGATCCGGCGCCTTGGCTGCATCGCGATGAACGGCCTGATCGAGGCCGACATTTACGGCAACGTCAACAGCACACATTTGATGGGGTCGCGCATCCAGAACGGCATCGGCGGATCGGGCGACTTTGCCCGCAACGCCTATCTGTCGGTGTTCATGACGCCTTCGACCGCGAAGGGCGGCGCGATTTCCGCGATCGTGCCGCATTGCAGCCATGTCGACCATATCAACCAGGATGTGCAGGTGATCGTCACCGAACAAGGACTGGCCGACCTGCGCGGCCTGGCCCCGCGCCAGCGCGCCGAGGTCATCATCGCAAATTGCGCGCATCCCGATTTCCGGCCGATGCTGGCGGACTATTATGCGCGGGCGCTGAAGGGCAGTTTCGGCCTGCAATCGCCGATGCTGCCGGGCGAGGCGCTGGCCTGGCACCAGCGTTACATCGAGACCGGCACGATGCGGGGATAGGGGCCGGCCGGCGGTGGGATCCGCCGCTCCGCGACCGTATCTGCCCGGCGGGCCTGCGAGCGCACAGGCGGGCCTGCCGCCTTCCTCTTCTGCGGCAGGCATGAGAGGGGCCGCCGGGACCAGCCCGACGGCCCATCATTGACATGGTCAGCGGCCAGAAGCGCCGCCCAAGGGAAATGATGATCGCGCTATGTCGAGGGGAAAGAGCGGGCCTGTATATCGGCTACCGAAGGTTCAAATCCCCGCGAAATCGACGCTAAGGCGTCGCTCAGCGGCGCATTTCCCGAATGGACTTGACCGACCCCATTGCTGAACCATGAGACATCGGATCACCTCCTTTCGCTATATTGAGCCCGTATGGCCGCTGTTGGATCAAATCTTCACCCGGCCACGAAGCGAAATGTGAATCAGACGGATGCGATGATCAAGCCTTGTATTATTCTTTTTTGGAATCATACTTGTCCGTCCGCGCCGCCCGGTGCGATGCCGCTAGGCGCGGCAATCCTCCACCACACGCGCGATTTCCGCCCAGACCGGCAGGACGAGCGGCGCAAGCCCCGGAACCTCCACACCTATCTTGCCACGGCTATAGGCAATCTGGTCCAGCACCGCGTCGCTGGCCGCGCGCATGGCGATGACATGCGGCTGGGCGCCGGGCTGCGATGTTGCGGGCCAGTTGACCGCGCCATAGCTGGTCCGAATCACCATCGCGCCTTGCCCCGCCCCGGCGCGGATGATGCTGATCCGACGGCTCGCACGGTCGCAGCGCAATGTGACAAGCGGCTGGGCCGACGGGCCGAACAGCGCCGCACTGCCATTGGCGTCGGGGCGATAGGTCCAGTTGCCCGGCGTGAGCGCGCGATCTTC
>NZ_AYOY01000069.1 GCF_000508185.1 Sphingobium sp. C100
GGAACAGGCTCGGCCGCCGCGACGACGGGAGCGGGTTTCGCCACCGGCTCTGGCGCGGCTTCGACCGGGACGGGGGCGGGCGGCACGGCGACGGGATTGACGACGGGCGGCAGCGTTGCCGCGACGAAGGGCTCTGCCTCGGCCGCGATTGCCGGCTCCGCCGCCGGATCGACCGTCGACTTGCGCTTGCCCGAAAGCAGAAACACCAGGCCGATGATGACCAGCAGCGCGATCAGCAGCCACAAGCCATAGTCCATGAAGAATTCCTGCATCGCGCATCGTCTCCCTGTTTGCGAGTTGGCGCTATTTAAGGACGCTTGCGTGCCGGGGGCAAGGGCATCGCGCCTTTTTACTCCGGCTCCGCCCGCAAAGGTCGATCGGCCCTAGCGCCCTTCGCGCGCCACTTCCCGCCAGCCGATGTCACGGCGGCAGAAACCGGTGGGAAAGTCGATCGCATCCACCGCCGCATAGGCGGCGGCCTGGGCTGCGCTCACCGTGTCGCCGGTGGCCGTGACGTTGAGCACGCGCCCGCCATTGGCGACCAGTGCGCCGTTCTTGTCGGCCGTGCCGGCATGGAAAATTTTGGCGCCTTCCTGTTCGGCGGTGTCGATACCCCGGATGAAGCCGCCCTTTTCCGGCGTGCCGGGATAGCCTCGCGCGGCCATGACGACGGTCAGCGCGGTGCGATCGGCCAGCGTCACCGGCCCCTGTTCCGCCAAACGGCCCTGCGCCACTGCAAGCAGCAGTTCGACCAGATCGCCGTCGAAGCGGCTCATCAGCACCTGGCATTCGGGGTCGCCGAAGCGGGCATTATATTCGATCAGCTTCGGCCCCGCTTCCGTCAGCATCAACCCGGCGTAGAGCACGCCCGAATAGGGAATGCCTTCTGCCGCCAGCGTGTCCACGGTCGGCTTGATGATCCTTTCCAGCACCTGCGCTTCCAGTTCGGGCGTCAGCACGCGGGCGGGACTGTAGGCGCCCATGCCGCCGGTATTGGGGCCGGTGTCGCCATCGCCCACGCGCTTGTGATCCTGCGCTGATCCGAAGGGGAGGATGAAGCTGCCGTCGGTCAGCGCGAAGAAGCTGGCTTCCTCGCCGGTCATAAACTCTTCGAGCACCACTTCCTCGCCGGCCTTGCCGAACGCGCCGGAGAACATGGAATCGAGCGCCGCCAGCGCCTCGTCACGGCTTTGCGCGATGATGACGCCCTTGCCCGCCGCCAGCCCGTCGGCTTTGATGACCACCGGCAGCGCGAAATCGTCGAGCGCGGTGATCGCGCCATCCTTGCTGGTGACGCGGACATAGGCGGCGGTGGGGATGCCGGCGCGTTGGCACAGATCCTTCGTAAAACCCTTCGACCCTTCCAGTTGGGCCGGCTTCTTGTTGGGGCCGAATACGGGAACGCCCATGGTGCGCAGATTGTCGGCGAGGCCATCGACCAGCGGCGCTTCCGGTCCGACGACCACCAGGCCGATCGAATGGCGGATGCAGAAGTCCAGCACCGTGCGATGGTCCGCCGCATCAAGGTCGACCAGCGTGGCATGCTGCGCTATGCCGGGGTTGCCGGGCGCGGCATAGAGCGTCTTGAGGCTGGGCGATTGCGCCAGCTTCCACGCCAGCGCATGTTCGCGGCCGCCGCCGCCCAGAAGAAGGATGTTCATTTCGCCCATGTCCCCGGAATTTGATGTCTATGACAGTTCGGGCCGCCTGTTAGCCGAGGAACGGGCGGGCGACAACGCGCCGCCGCTTTCGGTCAGCGAATTGTCCTCCCTGCTGAAGCGCACGGTCGAGGATCGCTTTGGCCATGTCCGCCTGCGTGGCGAAATTTCCGGCTTCAAACGGGCAGCGTCGGGGCATCTGTATCTGTGCCTCAAGGACGATAATGCCGTCATCGACGGGGTGATGTGGAAGGGCGGCGCGCAGCGGTTGGCCTTTGCGCCGCAGGATGGCGTGGAGGTGATCGCCACCGGCAAGCTCACCACCTATCCCGGCCGGTCCAAATATCAGATCGTGATCGATCGCATGGAACTGGCCGGCGAAGGCGCGCTGATGGCGTTGCTGGAAAAGCTCAAGGCCAAGTTGGCGGGCGAGGGGCTGTTCGCGCCGGAACGCAAGAAGGCGTTGCCGTTCCTGCCCCGCACCATCGGCGTCGTGACGTCGCCGACCGGCGCTGTCATTCGCGACATATTGCATCGGCTGGCGGATCGTTGCCCGACCAATGTGCTGCTCTGGCCGGTGCTGGTGCAGGGGCAGGGCGCGGCCGAGCAGGTGGCGCGCGCGGTGCGGGGCTTTTCTGCGATGGATGGCAGCGGGCCGTTGCCCCGGCCCGATCTGGTGGTCGTTGCGCGTGGTGGAGGGTCGATCGAGGATCTGTGGAGCTTCAACGAGGAAATCGTGGTGCGCGCCGTCGCCGATTGCACCATTCCCATCATCTCCGCCGTCGGCCATGAGACCGATACGACCCTGTGCGATCATGCCGCCGACCGGCGCGCGCCCACGCCCACCGCCGCGGCCGAAATCGCGGTGCCGGTGCGCGCGGAGTTGCTGGCGGGCCTGTCGGAAATGGGATTGCGCGCTGGGCGGGCGGTGCGCCGGTGCGCGGCGCAGGCCAGGGAACGCCTGGACATGCAGGCGCGGCTGATGCCTACCCCGGATATGCTGCTCAGCCCCCAGCGGCAGCGGCTGGATCAATTGTCGGATGGGCTGGTTGGCGGTCTGCGCCATCGTCTGGCCGATGCGCGCGCGCATCTGGGGCAGGCGGGCGGGGCGCTGCGGCCGGCGCTGCTGCACCAGCATGTGGCGCGCGCCAGTGAGCGGCTCGACCGGCTGCGGCTACGGCCCGATTATCTGGTCCGGGCGCATCGCGATTGCGCCACCGCTTTCGACCGGGTGTCGCGCCATTTCGCGTCGCTCGACCCCGACCTTCCGCTCAGGCGCGGTTATGCGAGGGTGATGGCGCAGGGGCAGTTGGTCCAGTCGGTCGATGCCGCCCGGCACGCGGGACAGGTGGTCCTGCACTTCCAGGATGGAACGGTCGAGGCGACCGTCGGACAGCCGGACGCGCCGCTTGAGCGGCCGTCCGACGCCGGTATATCTTCCCCCCCGCGCCCGGCCTGCAAGCCGCGGAGCGCCAAGGAAGCGCAACAGGATCTGTTTTCCTGACATATGAATGAAAAGGCCGACCCATGTTGATGTCCAACCGCGACCGTGTCGCTCGACTTCATTATATGCCCTATAGTTTCCGCGTGTTGCAGGCGGGGGATCATGTCCTGTGCGCCGTCACGGGGCAGCGGATCGCGCTGGAGGATCTGCGCTACTGGAGCATCGCCCGGCAGGAACCCTATGCCAGCGCCCAGGCATCGGTCGAGGCGGAGCAGAAAGTCGGTCGCACGGGATGAGGTTGGCTGCACTTGCTTTGGTCGTCAGTCTCGCCGGCGCGGCGACGGCGCAGGCGCCAGTCCGGCCGGTTGCCGCGCCTGACTTCCGCCTGTCCGGTCAGGCTGTGCAGGGGGGCGCGTTGCTGGGGAATGCGCCCGCCGGCACGGTCACGCTGCGGCTGGACGATCAGCCGGTGCCGGTGGATGGCGACGGGCGTTTCCTGATCGCGTTCGACCGGGATGCGGCGCCGACGGCCTCGCTTTCCGCCCGGCTGGCCGACGGTCGCACGGTCGCGCAATCGCTGGCGGTTGCGCCCCGCGCCTGGCGG
>NZ_AYOY01000070.1 GCF_000508185.1 Sphingobium sp. C100
CCGCCAGCCGCATCGGCGGGTGCGGCGTCATATGGATGCGGGCGGGATCGACACCCTGCCCGATCAGCGCGGCGTGGGCCGTGTCGCCATGTACGACCAGCGCGTCGAACTGGTCGAGCAGTGCGCGATAGCCCCGCCCCTGAACGCCTGCATCGGCATGATAGGCGTCGGCATTGTGGACGGTGTGGACCAGCGCCGTTCGTCCTTTTAGCCGGTTCAGCATCAGCCGGTCGGCGGGCGCGAGCGGGAGCCACTGGACATGAACGATGTCGGCGGCGGCCAGCGGGTGGATGTCGCCCAGCGCGCAGGCGAGGCCATATTCGGCGGCCTTGACGAGCCGGAAGGCGCGCCCCTCCCCGATCCGCGCGCGCAGCGCTTCGCTGCGGCGGAAGAAATGCGGGCGATAGACATAACCCCGCGGCGAGATGGCGTCGGTCGCGCGCATCGGGCGGCCGAGCAACGTCACCTGTTGTCCCTGCCCCGCCAGCGCGGCGCACAGGCTGTCGTCATAGCGCCCGGTGAAGAGCGAGGGATCGAGCATCGCCACCTTCATGCGCGCAACAGCCGGCGCAGCGAGAGAAGATGCAGCCCCGCCACCCCGATGAGCGTGAACGCATAGAGCGCCAGAAATGCCAGATCGAACCGGCCCGGCCAGAAGATCAGCGCCAGCGGCGCACTGGCGAGCGATCCGGCGAGGAAAGGCAGAGACCGGGCCAGCAATTCACTGAAACGGCCGAGCGCGCCCTGCACATAAACCGATACGCACAGGATCGTCAGCGCGGCGAGCGACAGGATCATGAGGCTGATGTCCGCCAGGTCGATCGCGGCGCGTCCGTCGAACAACAGGGTGAACAGCCGGTCGCCCACCGCCAGCAGCACCGCCGCGAGGCCGATCGCGAAAATCATCGCCGCGCCCATCGCGCGCAGGAGCAACTGCCGCAGCCGTTCCGTCTCCCCCGCATGATAGGCGCGGGTGATGCGCGGCAGCGCGGCTTCGACCATGGCGCGCACCAACATGGACAGCGATCTGGACATCTTGAAGAAGAAATCGAAAATCAGCATCGGTCGCGCGTCCGACGTCGCCAGCGCGATCGAGAAATAGGGCGCGTTATAGGCGACGATGTCCGAGACGGTGAAGGCCGCCGACGCGCCGATGTCGCGCAGATAATGCGCGCGCACATGGCCGCCGCCGACGCGGAAGGCCAGCCAGTGCCGCCGGCGCATATCCAGGCGGCGATGGACATGGGCGATGGCATAGCCGATCGCCACTATGCTCACGACCAGTTGCAGCGCGACCGACAGGCGTGGGTCAAGCCCCGCGAGGATCGCCAGCAGCAGCCCGATCGTCACCACCCGCCGCGCGCAATCCAGCGCTTCCCACAGGAGATTGCCGTCCATCGCCGCCAACGCCCGCTTGGCGAGCAAGGCGGGCAGGTTGAGGCAGGCGGAGAGGAAGAAGAGCAGGAAGAGGAGCGGCATGGCCGTGGCCAGCCAGCCCATGGCCAGCGCAATCAGCAGGATCAGCGTGCCACCCGCGACCAGCAGGCCCAGGAAGAGGAAGAGGACGCCCATTTCCTCCAGCCGGAAGCCGCCGTCGGCCGCGTCCTCCCGATCGCCGAGCCAATGCCGCCGCAACCGCGCATAGATGATGCTGGTCAGGCCGAATTCCGCCGAAATGGTGAAATTGCCGAAGGCGACGAGCAGCAGGAAGGCCTGGAACTCGGCGATCGGCAGCACGCGCACGAAAACGAAGGTGACGGCAAAGCCCCAGATCAGCACCAACCCGACATTGGCGAGTTTCACCAGGGCCAGGATGCGGGCGGAGCCCTCCAGCCGCGCGAGCTTGTTCCCGGAGGGGCGATTCATGCGGCCTTGCGCGCGCGGAACAGCCGATCGTCCAGCGCATGGAAATGGCGTGTGTCGGGATCGAGGGCGGCCGCGTCAATCTCTTCCAGGTCAAAGCCGGCGGCGCGAACGCGGTCGGCGAAATCGGGGCCATATTGGCGAACATGATCCCATTGCCCGAACCGGCGTTCCCGTTCACGCGGGGACATGGCGAAACTGCCATCCTCGGTCGGCTTGTCCCACAGCGGCACGATCAGCCAAGCCTCGCCGCCCGGCTTGAGCGCGCGATGGATGTTGCGCAGCACGGCCATATCGTCGGGCACATGCTCCATCACATGGCTGGCATAGAAAAGATCGTAGCGATCCACGTCGGCCAGTTCCATCAGGTCGACGCGGCGCATGTTCGCTACAGTGTAGCGTGCGGGGTCGAGATCGGCCGGCACATAGTCGGCGGCGGCGGCAAAGCGCTTCACCAGGCTGGCTTCATTGGGCGCCAGATGCAGGATCGCGCCCTCAGTCGGCACGCGCAACATTCCCGCCACGATCAACCAGTTCATCAACCGCTCGCGCGGGGATGCGCCGCATTGCGGACAGCCCCATTCCCTGTTGTCGCCATAGCGGAAAAAGCCGATCACGGTCCTGCCACAGGCGGGGCAGCCCCGGTTAGCGCGCGCGCCCAGAGCCTTGCGCAGTTGCAGCGCCGTCCGGGTCAGATGCTTGCCGGCGGCCTTGGCCACCCGCTGGACAGTAATCACGTCATTCTCCGCATGGGGTATGGGTTGCGCCTATACTATATCGTCAGCCCTTGGCGAGAGGGTCAGCGCGACTTGGCCGGGTTCCATGTCGTCACGGTCCGGCCGCGCATTGCCTTGAGCACGCCCTGCAACGTCGCGGCATAGGCGATCAGCATATCGACCAGCGCGGCGAAGGGACCGCTTCTGGATCGAGCGCCAATCACGACAACGAAAGCGACAGCTGTAACGCCTGTCGCGAACAGGATGGGCGAGAGGCGCCACGCCAGCGCAGCGGCCGCGATCGCGCCGATCAGGATGAACAGGCCACCGAACCACCGCAGGATCTTGCGCGAGGCATATTTGAAACGGTCGAGCGCGGCCATCTGTCGCAATTGCGGCGCGAGGTGGCGGTGCGTGTGCCAGGCGCGCGCGGCGATGCGGACCTTGCGCCGATATTCGTCCCGGCGCGCCGTCACCAGCCGTTCGCGGGCGATGACGTCTTTCGCCTTGACCAAGCGCTTGCCGGCGAAGACGACGGCCATGGACACGGTGAGGTCGTCAAGCACGCTGTCGGGGAAATCGGGATAGAGGCTGCGCCGGATCGAGAAGATCGACCCATCGGCGCCGAGCACATTGCCGGTGCGCGACTCCGCGTCCTTCAACCATTCCTCGATCCGCCAGTAGAGCGAACCGACCCGCGCCGTGGCGCTTTCCCCATCGCCCAGATAGTGGAGCGATCCGAGCACCCCGCCGACCCGCGGATCGGCATAGCGGGCGAGCAGCCGTTCGAGCGCATCCTCGTCCAGCAGCACATTGGCGTCGGTAAAGATCAGTACATCGCCGCGCGCGCAGGCGGCGAGCTGCTTCATGCCATGCGCCTTGCCGCTGCGGCCCGGGCCGCGCAACAGGGTGACGAGATCGCCGCGCGCCGCGATGAGATCACCAGTGCCGTCGGACGATCCGTCGTCGAAGGCAAGGCATTGGAGCGCGGGATGACGCTGTTTCAGCATCGCCAGATTGGCGAGCTTTTCCGGCATGGCAGCGGCTTCATTATAGGCGCAGAACAGCAGCGAGGCGCTGGGCGGCGGGCCGGCGACCGGCTGTTCCGGCCGGGTCGGCAGC
>NZ_AYOY01000071.1 GCF_000508185.1 Sphingobium sp. C100
GCGCGACGACCGGCAGGCCCAGCCGCTCCGCCACGCTCTGGCGGGTCATCACCAGCGCGGCGGCGCCGTCCGAGATGGAGGAGGCGTTGGCCGCGGTGATGGTGCCGTCCTTCACAAAGGCGGGGCGCAGCGAGGGGATCTTGTCCGGCTTCGCCTTGCCCGGCTGCTCGTCGGTGTCGATGATCGTATCGCCGCCCCGGCCCGAGACCGTGACGGGCGTGATTTCGCGCTTGAACGCGCCCGACGCGATCGCCGCATTGGCGCGGGACAAAGAGCGGATGGCATAATCATCCTGGTCGGCGCGGCTGAACTGATAGTCGCGCACCGCATCCTCGGCAAAGACGCCCATCGCCTTGCCGGGTTCATAGGCGTCTTCCAGCCCGTCCATCATCATCGTGTCGATGATCCGGTCATGGCCGATCCGCGCGCCCGCGCGATGTTTGGGCAGCGCATAGGGGGCGTTGGTCATGCTTTCCATGCCGCCCGCCACGATGATGTCGGCCGCGCCGGCAGCCAGCGCCTCATGCGCCATGATTGCGGCCTGCATCCCCGATCCGCACATCTTGTTGACCGTGGTCGCTTCGGTATTGAGACCCAGGCCCGCGCCCAGCGCCGCCTGGCGCGCGGGCGCCTGGCCCAGGCCTGCGGGAAGGACGCAGCCCATATAGATGCGATCGACAGCGTTGGCGCCGACCCCGGCCCGCGCGACCGCGGCCTTGACCGCCGCAGCGCCCAGATCCGTGGCCTTGAGCGGCGAAAGCGCGCCCTGGAAACCACCCATGGGAGTGCGGGCATAGCCCGCGATGACGACCGGATCATTGTTCATTGCTGATATCCTTCAAAGGCTGCGCGCGATGACCATGCGCTGGATGTCGGAGGTGCCCTCGTAAATCTGGCAGACGCGGACATCGCGATAGATTTTGGCGATGCCATATTCCTCCAGATAGCCATAGCCGCCCAGCGTCTGCATCGCGCCGGAGACGATCGCCTCGGCCGCTTCGGAGGCGAAGAGCTTGGCCATGGACGCCTGAGTCAGGGCCGGTTGCCCTTCATCCTTGAGCGCGGCGGCGGAGAGGACGAGCTGGCGCGCTGCTTCCAGCCGGGTGGCGAGGTCGGCGAGGCGAAAGCCCACCGCTTGATGGTCGATGATGGCCTTGCCCATGGAATGGCGGTCCTTCGCATAAGCGACCGCGATCTCCAGCGCGGCCTGCGCCATGCCAACGCATTGCGCGGCGATGCCGATCCGCCCGGTTTCGAGATTGGCCAGGGCAAGGGCGTAACCCTGTCCCGGCGCGCCCAGCAGCAGATCATCCTCCACGAACAGATCCTCAAACCGCAGCGCGCAGGTGTCGGACGCGCCCTGGCCCATTTTATGTTCGACCTTGTCGACATGATGGCCGGGGCGGCCGGTGGGCACGAGGAAGGCGGACAGTCCCTTTTTCCCTGCTTGCGGGTCGGTGACGGCGATGACCATGGTGAGGCCGCTGATCCGGCCGGAGGTGATGAACTGCTTGGCGCCGTTGATGCGCCAGCCGCCATCGACCTTCTGCGCCCGGGTGCGAACGGCAGCGGCGTCCGAGCCGGCATCGGCTTCGGTCAGCGCGAAGGCGCCGATCATGCGGCCGGCAATGAGGTCGGGCAGGAAGCGCTGACGCTGCGCATCGTCGCCATCCTTGAGCAAGGCGCCCACCATGATGCTGTTCTGGATCGACACGATGGTCGAAAGCGCGCCGTCGGCAGCCGCGATCTCCATCAAGGCGAGCGCGTAGGAAACAGCGTCTGCCCCGGCGCCACCATAAGCGTCCGGCGCGGTCATGCCCCAGAGGCCGAGCGCGCCCATGTCCTGGAACAAGGCGGGGGGATAGCCGCCCTCCGCCTCGAACCGGGCGCTGTGCGGACGAATCCGGTCCTGCGCGAAACCTCTCACCATATCGCGGATGGAACGCTGTGTTTCTGTCAGCATAAACTCGCCCGTCGTTTCTATACTTGCGAGTAGATTGCTTATTGGAAGGTTTTTTTTCAAGAGCGACCAGGAGGAGAATGGCATTGCCGACCAGTGCTGCGCAAAGCGCGCCGTCCCCGTTCCGGACGCGCGAGGAGAAGATGAGGGATCGGGCGGAGAAGCGCGACGCCGTGCTGCGCGCGGCAGTGCGCATGTTCAACGCGCGCGGCTATCATGCGACGTCACTGGACGATGTGGCGGCGTCGCTGGGGATCAGCAAGCCGACCATCTATCATTATCTTGGCAACAAGGAGCAGGTGCTGACCGAATGCGTATCGCGCGGGCTGGAGCCGTTGCGGCTGGCGGCCGAGGCGGCGAAAAGCGAGCCGGGCAGCGGGCTGGAGCGGCTGCGCCGGTTCCTGCTCGATTATGCGCGTACGAACATGGATGATTTTGGCCGCTGCATGGTCCGCACCGGGGACGAGCTGTTGTCGCCGGAGGGCGCGGCCCAGATCCGGGCGCGCAAGCGGGACATTGACGATGCGCTGCGCACGCTGATCGCCGACGGGGTGGCGGATGGATCGATCGCGCCGGTCGATGTGAAGATGACCGCCTTCGCGCTGGCCGGGGCGCTCAACTGGCCCGCGCGCTGGCATGATCCGGCCGGGCCGATGGCGCCGGACGCGATCGCGGCCGCGCTGGTCGACGTCCTGATCGGGGGACTGGCGCCGCGCGGCTAGCGCGGGACAGATGCGGCGGTCGCCCACAAGAGACCGGCGAGGGACTTTAGTCGAGCAGGCGGAAGCCGATTTCCACGCGCAGGCCCAGCACCCAGGCATCGGTGACAGTGGGATCGGCCGATGGGTTGCGGACATATTGCACGTTGGGCTGGACCGACAGCCATGGCGCGAGCGGCGTGCGATAGCTGGCCTCCGCCGACATTTCCGCGCGTTCCGCGCCATAAGCGCGCCGATATTCAGGGGAGGTGAAGGCGCCGATGACCGCCAGCCCGACCTCATCCTGCGGTCGGTCCTCGATCCAGCCGGTCGCCTTGACGCCGGCGCTGGCGAAGCGGTCGAACATGTTGAAATGCCGGTTCGCGGTGCCCAACCGAAAAAAACCGTCGAGGCGGGCATCGCCCTTCCCCGCCAGCTTCGTTTCGCCGCGCAGGTAAAAACCGCCATTGCCCCTGCCCTGCCCGCCGTCGAAGCGATCAAAGGTCGCGGTATAGCGCCAATGGCCGAGCAGCAGGCGACCATCGCCCAACGGCGCCTCTACCTCGCCGATCAGCAGCGCGCCTTCATCCCCGTCCAGTTTGAAGACGGTGCGAGCGGGATGATCGGGATCGCCCGGCTGGCCTTCCAGCACGGCGGCGCGGATCGCCCAGCCTTCCCCCGGCCGATAGAATATGCGCGCGCCAAGGCCGGTCGCGGGGAAAACCGAGGGGCCATTGCTGCCCGACATGCCGATGTCGCTGCCCATGCCATGCGCGCCGCCGACGAAGAAGCTGGCGGCGG
>NZ_AYOY01000072.1 GCF_000508185.1 Sphingobium sp. C100
CCCTTCCCCCCCCCCCCATCCAGATAATCGGCCACGGTCTCGGCCGTCGCCGGCAGCGCGATCCGGTTGGTGCGCCGACACCGGCTGTCGAATGCTTCGATGTCGGACTTGAGCGCGCGGATGCTGTGAGGCGACGAAGCGGCCTGATAGGCGGCGATCAGCGCCTCGGTGGCCGCCCGGGCACAGCTCGCCAGCACTCCATTCCGTCAATTGCGCGCGATGCCCCCGCTTCATGCGGTGATATCCAAGATGGATCAAGATCTCCGCACAATGCCGCCGTGCAGTCCGACTGGAAAAGTCATAACCGGCTATCTCGCCAGCTTCGACACCGAGTTGCTCGGCCAGATACGAGAGGCCATCGGTAGGGATTGAGCCAGGATCGGTCGCGAAAACCCCAGGGAAGCGAAAAATTTCAGCTGCGCGGCGAGGCCGAGGCGCGTCAGGGCCGGCTTCGAATTTACAAAATCAATATCGGCAAAGCTCAGGCTCCATCGTCCGATCAAATCCCCGCCCGAAATACTCCGATCCATCAACCCACTCACTATGATGGAGCGAACTGTCCTCTTCTATAATTTCCATCGTCAATACCGAATGCCACGTTCCCAAAACGTTCTCCGACTTGGCCAAAATCGCAGCTTGGGGCCGACTGGGCCATGTCGGAAAATAGCGATTCCTGGTTGTCGTCTTCGGCGCGACACGGGATTGGGCGCGCCAGTTTGGCCTTGATCCACTCGTCTTCGAGGTCGCTGGAGCGGATTTGATAGGGCGCGTAGCGCATGACCTGCTCGGCGGCGATATGCCATTCCTGAGGAAGCGTTGGATCTTGACTTGCGGGACTCCGAGTTTGGCGGCCGCGTCCGACATCGTGAGCCATTCGCCGTTCTTGTCAGAAGACCGGTAACCGCTGATCTTGCGCACCACATGGCTCACTGGCGTGTTCAGTCTGCCCAATTTAATTGTTAAGGCAATGATTGCATATTGAACGTAATCGGATGATGGACTAGGTAGCCGCGCATGCCCCGCGACCGATCCAGAACCAGCCCCGTCACGCTTTTTGAACTCACGAACGCTTTGCAGCCGATCCGGCGTGTCTGGGTTCAGGCAGTCAGTCTCGCACTCGCCGACTTCGGACTTCCCGCATCGCTCATTTCGGCGCTCATTCTGGCGTCCCGTCATGGAGACAAGGGTGTCAGGCAGAACGCGCTGGCCGAGGAAGTCGGGGTCAATCCGGGCGGCATGGTGCGCATTCTCGACCAGGCCGAAGCCGCCAACCTGCTTGAGCGGCGCGATTCTCCCGAGGACCGGCGCATCAAGACGATCCATGTCATGCCGAAAGGTCGTGACCTTGCGAAGAAGATGGAAAAGGCGGTCACGCGGCTCCGCGACGACCTCCTTGGTGATCTTCCTTCGCAGGACATCGAAACGACGACGCGCACGCTGCGTTTGTTCGAGGAACGGATCGGTCAGTTCCTGCAGCAGGCGCGGACGGGCCGATGAAAGTCAGCGCCGATCAGCTGATCTTCTCTGTTAAGCTGTTCGTCGCGGGCATGATCGCATTCGCGATAGCGGTGCGGATCGGCCTGCCCAATCCTTACTGGGCACTTGTCACCTGCTGCGTCTGCATGAACCCCATGAGCGGGGCGATCCGGTCGAAGGCCGTCTATCGGTTCACCGGAACTTTCTGCGCCGGCTTCGTCACGCTTGCCATGGTCGCGCTGTTTGCGAGCGCGCCGCTGCTGCTGATCGCGGCGTCGGGAATCGTGGCAACCCTGGCGTTCGGTATTTCTTTCCTCGACCGCACGCCGCGCAGCTACGGCTTCCAGCTTTTCGCGATCACGCTCATGCTGGTGGCCGTCGCCGGCGTGGATCATCCGGAGATCATGTTCGATACCGTTGTGGCGCGGGTCAGCGAAATCACCCTCGGCATCCTCGCGACGACCCTCGTTGACGGCGTGATCGCTCCGCGTTCTCTTGAAGGTGCGCTACGCGCGCGCCTGCATCGCTGGCTGCCCAGCATCGAGACCTGGGCGAAGGATGTCCTTGATGGCCATGAGGCGGACGCCCAAGGAGAGCATGACCGGCTAAAGACGCTGGCCGACATCACATCCCTGTCACAGCTGACCGGAGCGCTGCGCTACGATCCGACGATCCATCGCGATGACCTGCGGCACGCGCTCGCGATCCAGCAACGCCTGCTGCGCATGGTCCCGCTCCTTTCCGCAATCGGCAGCCGCATCGCGGGCCTTGGCGAAGCGGAGCGCTTGGCCCTCCGACCCTCTCTCGCCACGGCCAGGGCCCATCTTGATGCCGGTACGGAACCGCCACCCGATCTGGCCGATGCCGTGCGCGCGCTTCCGCTCGATGCCAGTGACGCGCGCGCGTGGCAGCAGCTCATTCATGATGCGCTGGCCGACATGCTGGCCGAAATGCTGACGCTCTGGAGCGAAGTTTCGCGGATCGAGGCGGCGTTGAGCGGAAAGGCGAAGCTTGCGCCCGCGCTCGCGCGAACAGTCAGCGAGACGCGGGCGTTTCCGCTCAACCCCGACATTGATCACGCTGCCCGGATCGCGGCGGGAATCCTCGTAACCTACGCCCTCCTCTGCGGGCTCTGGTATGCGACGGGCTGGCATCAGGGCGCGAACGCGGTTCTGCTGGGCACCGTAACGCTGGCCTTTTTCGGTGGCGGCGACGAGCCGGGCCGAGCGATCGGAATGTTCGCGCGTTTCGCCCTGCTAGCGACCCTGCTGGCGGGGATCCTGTGCTATGGCCTGCTCCCGCTCGCCGCCGATTTCTCGACCTTTGCGTTGATGATGGGCCTGTTCATGCTGCCGCTGGGCGTCTGGGCGGCCGTCAATCCGATGGCGACGCTAATCCTCGCCTTCGGGCTCAGCAACATCAATCTCCAGGGCCATTATTCGCCGCCCGATTTCGGAACCTTCGTCGAGGCGAGCGTCGCCAGCATGCTGGGCATATTCACCGCCATTCTCGGTGCCGGCCTGTTCCGTACCTGGGGCGTGCAGCATCAGCTTCAGCGCGTCCTCCGCATCGAAGCGCGCGAGATCGCGCGGCTGAGCCGGTCGCCCAGCCGACGGTTGCGGGACAGCTATGTCCAGCGGGCGCTCGACCGCATTTCGGTGGTGACGGCGCGCCTTGCCGCAGCCGGGCAAATCGAGCGGAGCGCCGGCCTGCTCATCCGGCTGCGGGTCGGCGCGAACGTCGCCGACCTGCGCTCGATGGGCAACGCGCTTCCCGCCGATGGGCGGCAGGCGACGGATCGGGTTCTCGATCAACTCCGCAGCGAGTTCGACAAGCCGCAGCCGTCGTCCCGTCTGCTCGAGGGCATCGCGTGGAAG
>NZ_AYOY01000073.1 GCF_000508185.1 Sphingobium sp. C100
TGGCATGGACCAGCCGCACCGGCAGCGCCTTTTCCGCCGCGCGCAGCACGCTTTCCACCATCGCGCCGCCATTATTCGCCTCGGCCACCACCTTGTCCGCGCCATGCACCATCGCCGCCGCCGCGACCGCGCGCGCCCAGCCTTCGGGCCGCATGCCCCCGACGCTCGCATCCGCGATCACATAGGCGCGCCCGTCGCCGCCCAGCCCGGCGACGACGATGCCGCACGCATCGCCATCGGCCGAAGCGGGCGGGTCGACCGCCACCACCACGCGCGTCAGCACGCCGCCGTCCGGCACATGCCGCACCCGGCACCGCTCGATCAGGTCGCGCGTCCACAGCGCGCCTTCCGCCTCCTCGATCAGCTCGCCGTCCAGTTCCTGCCGCCCCAGCCGCGTGCCGCCATAGCTGTCCATCATCGCCGCGACGAAGCCGGGCGCCAGATTGGCCGCATTGTCCGCCGTCCGCCCGCGCGTCACCACCAGGTCGCCGCGTCGTCCGTCCCCGGCCCGCGCCACCAGCGCCCGCACCAGCGGCACCGGCCGTGGCGTCGTCGTCGCCACCGTGCGCGGGTCGCTGCCCAGCCGCATCCCCATCATCAGATTATGCCAGGCCGCCTCGCCGCCCGCCCATTTGGCGATTTCGTCGGCCCAGCCATGGCTGAACTGCGGCCCGCGCAGCGATTCCGGCTCGGCCGCGCCGAACAGCGTCGCCATCGCGCCATTGGGCCAGGTCAGCTTGCGCAGCGCGGGCGCATAGGCCGGCCGCGCCCATCCCGGCGATATCGACAACAGCCCCGACGCGCCCTCCACCATCACGCTGCGCGCCTCGCCCAGCGTCGCGCCCACCAGGGCGATCCGCGCGGACGGATCGGCCTTTGCGATGCCCAGCACCCATTCCGCGCCCGCGCGCGTCTTGCCGAAACCGCGCCCCGCCATCATCAGCCAGATGCGCCAGTCCCCTTCGGGCGCCAGTTGCTCGCGCCGGGCCACAAACGACCATTCCCGTTCCAGCGCTCCGGCGACGCGCGCCGTCAGTTTCCGGAAAATCTCCTTCCGCTCGGCCTGCGCCCGGCCATCCAGCCAATCCCGATCCGAAACCTGCATCCCCCCTCCCCCATCCAACCCCGGCCGACGCAAAAAAAGGGCCGCCCCACCGGACGGCCCTTTCCCACATCGTCATCCGCGCCCCGCAGCGCGCGCCTGTTGCCAGCCTGTCGCTACCGGCGCGGCGCCATGCCGCCAAAGGTCACCAGGCTTTCCGCCCCGTCCTTCGCAACCGCCGCGACGCCGATGAAATGATCGTCCACCACCACATCCTTCAGCAAAGTCTCGGTCGCGCCCGTCACCATCCGGCTGTCGGTCCAATCCTGCGCGTCCGCCCGCCGCCAATAGACATGATAGGCCGCCGCCCCCGGAACCGCGTCCCAGAACACCCGCGTATCCATCGACACCGCCCCGTCCAGCGATACGCTGGCCGGCGCCGCCGGCGCATCGGCCAGTTCGCGCAATGCCGCGACGTTCAGCGCCGTCACCTTCGCCAGATAGGGGAAATCCATCGCCTCCACCGTGTCGCCATAGACCCGGCCATTTTCGGTCCGCAAATCCTGATGCTGCCGGTCGTAATTCTCGATCCCCACCGAAAAGCGCACCGCGGGAAAGCCCAGCTCCAGGAAGGGCGAATGGTCCCCGCCGCGTCCGAACCGGTCGAACCGCCGCACCGCGAACACGTCCAGCCCGATCTGCGGATTGGCCGCCGCGATCCCGTCGATCTTCTTGGCCAGCGCGCGGGACGGTCCGTCATCCTCGCCCCCGATCGCCCGCCGCGTCAGGTTCGCCTTGGCGTCCTCGGAAAAGCGGATGCCCTCGGAAAACACGCGGACCCGGTCGGCGACGATCTGGCCATTCTGGCCCAGCGTGTTGCCGACGATGTCGTTGTTCAGCATCGCGCGCACCTGCCAGCCGCGCGCCTTGGCCGTGGCCGCCAGCAACTTGCCGCCCCACAGCCCCTGTTCCTCGCCCGACAACAGGGCGTAGACGATCGTCCCGTCGAATTTTTCGCCCGCCAGCACCCGCGCCGCCTCGATCACCAGCGCGCTGCCCGACGCATTGTCGTTCGCGCCCGGCGCGTCGCTGGTCGCGTTCATGACATCGGTCACGCGGCTGTCGATATGCCCGGCGACGATCACCACCTGGTTCGGGCCGGAATCCGACCAGCCCGTCCCTTTCTGGATCGCCAGCACATCGACCACCTCGACCCCGTCGGGCGCGCGCGGCCCGGTGAAGCGATCCGCCACCGTCTCGACCGTCAGGCACCCGCCACAGCCCTTGGAAATCCGCTCGAATTCCTGTCCGCCCCAGCGCCGCGCCGCGCCGATCCCGCGCTTGGGGTCGGTCGCGGACGACAAAGTATGCCGCGTGCCAAAGCGCACCAGCTTTTCAACGCTCGCCTTCAGCCGCGCCGGATCGGGCGCTTTCGTTGCGACCGGGCCAGTCACGGCCGTGTTCGTCCGGGCCAGGGCGGGGCTGCACAATGCGGAGGCAGCGGCGGCGATCAGGATCAGCTTTTTCATGACCCCAAGGTCATATCGCCTGTTGCACATCTGTAAAGCCGTCGCGGCCACCGGTCCGCCTCCCCAGCCAATATTCAAGTAAAGACCAATATCGATCAAATATTTATCGCTTGACGACTTGCCTTGCCAATAGCAGTCCCTGTGTCTCGGCTCTGGGGGAGCCGATTCATTTGGGGGTTTATTTCATGAAATTCGTTGCCAGCGCCGTCCTCGGCGTGATTGCCTGCGCCTGCGCGCCGTCCGTCCTTGCCCAGGTGACGACCGCGCCCGCCGCACCGGTCGCCACCATCATCGCCACGCCCGCCGGCAATGTCCTGCGCGCGGGGATGCAACTCTCGCTCAAAACCGCCGAACCGCTCACGACCGAAGGCAAGAAGCTGCGCATCGGCCAGCGCGTCCAGCTCGAAGTCGCCGAAGCCGTGATGCTGGGCGGCCAGACCGTCATCCCGCTCGGCAGCCCGGTCGTGGGTGAAATCACCGACGTCCGCAACAAGGGCATGTGGGGCAAGTCCGGCCGCATCAACGGCCGCGTTCTCTATGTCCGCGCCAACGGCAACCAGATCCGCCTGACCGGCCAGTTCGATGACAAGGGCGTCACCGGCACCGCAGGCGTCGTCGCCGCGATCGCCTTTGTCCCCGTCGCCGGTTTCTTCACCACCGGCACCAGCGCGAAAATCCCGCTCGGCGCGCCCGTCAGCGCTTTTCTGGACGAAGACATCAGCGTCGCCTTCGCCGCCCCGGCGGCCGCACCCGCCGCCCTGCCGACCACCGCCCCGGCAC